>CAZZBK010000053.1:0-35103 GCA_964652155.1 uncultured Planctomycetaceae bacterium
GTCGACCTGGGCTCGCGCGTCGTCAAGTTGGCGCAGCTCTCGGCCGATCACCAAGCGATTGTCGAGACGGGCCGCTGGGACCTGCCGATCGACCTATTGCCCGGCGCGCCCAATTATCACAGCGAACTTGTCAACGCATTACGACAGGCCCGCGACGGCAAAAAGTTTCGTGGCCGCGACGCGATCGTGAGCCTCAGTGCCCGTGACGTGCATATCCAAAACGTGCGTGTCACCAAGGCCGAGGGGCAGAGCTTCGAGCAGGCCATCTTGCAAGAGACCGTGCCGCGTCTGCCGTTTCCGGCGACCGAAGCCGAACTGCGTTGGGTCGAGGCTGGCGACGTGCGTCAGGGAGAGCAGGTGCGCCGCGAGGTGATCGTGCTGGCCGTGCATCGCCCGGTGCTCGATCAGATGCTGCAAGTCATCGAGGACGCGGGGCTGTGGCCCGTCGCGGTCGAAGTCGAACCGCAGGCATTATTGCGCGTGTACGACATGCAATATCGCCGCGGCGCCGACAACCAGGTGCGGACCTTGTTCGTGCATGTCGGCAACGCCAGCACGCTGGTGACGATCTCGCAAGCGACCGAGCTGCTGTTCGTCAAGAATATCGAACTGGGCGGACGCCATTTCGACGACGCCGTGGCGCGGCACTTGAATATGCCCCTTGGCGAGGCCTGGGCCCTGCGACGGCACAACGGCGACCGCCGCGCCGATCAGCAGGATCCTGACATTGCGCGGAGCGTCACCGAGGCGACCCGGCCGGTGATCGAAAAGTTGATCAGCGAAGTCTCGCTCTGCATTCGCTACCACAGCGTGACGTTTCGCGGCCAACCGCTGAAGCGGCTCGTGGTAGCGGGGGGCGAAGCGACCAGCGCGCTGATCGACGCCCTTGCCGCCCGGCTGGATTTGAAGTGCGAGCTGGGTGACCCGCTCCGCACGTTCGACCCGATCCAGGTACCCGGTCGGCGTGGTCAATGGGACTTGGCCGTTGGTTTAGCCCTGCGGCCCATGAAGTGAGCTTAGCCGTGAAAGACATCGATTTTTTGCCTCAACGTTTTCGCGAGCGGCGTGCCCAACAGCAGAACCGTGTCTGGGGCATGAGCGTGTGCGTGGCGTTTGGCAGCATGATCGCAGTTGCCTTTGTCGGACAAACGGCAATGAAGCTCCGCGCCCAGCAGCAACTCGAAGTCGTCGAGCAACAGTATCAGCAGGCGCAAAGTGCCCAACAATCGCTCAATCAATTGCGGCAGAAAATGGTGCTTGCCGACGCGGATGCCGAACTGATCACGTACCTGCGCCATCCCTGGCCGCGCACGCAGCTCGTCGCGCGGCTTACTCACTCGCTGCCCAACAGCGTGGTGCTGCGGAAAATCCAACTGTTGCGCGACGACGCCAAGCCGACCACCATCGTGCCCGGCGTCATTAAGCCCACGGCCGAGCCGACTACGGCGGCACCCACGCTCACTCCCGCCCAACGCGACCTGAAACGGTTGCGCGACGAGAACGACGTGCCCAAGACCGTCATCCAGTTGGAAGGGGACACGACCGAAATCACGGCGCTGCATGCCTATCTCAATGTGCTGGCCAACGATCGCCTGTTCGCGCAGGCCGAGTTGACATCGATCGAGAGTTCGCCCGATGCCCCGATGAAGCCGGGACAATCGCAGCGTTCGAAATTTCTGGCGCGGCTCACGGTTCGCCCGGGCTACGGTCAGCGTGGCGGACCCGAAGGCCCGGCCGCCGAGTCGCGGGGTCCCGAGAGCAAGATCACGGCCGTCATTTTACCGATCAAGGGAGTCGAGTAATGGCCCTCAACGCCACCAAACAAAGCTGGCTCGTCACGATCAGCATTGCCTCCGCGGCCGCGGCCTACGTGTGGTTTGTGTTTCTGCCGGGCAAGCAGAGCGCCGACGAACTGCAGCAGCAAATCGAAGAGAAGCAACGGTTCGCGACCACCATCGGACAACTGCTCGAACAGACGAGGCAGACTCAACAGCAGCTCGACAACACGACCGAGTACGTGCGTCACTGGGAGTCGGCCGCGCCGAGCGCCAACGACCTGTCACGCATCTACGCGCGCATCGCCGAGGTGGCGAAAGAGGCCGGGGTGATCACGACCCGCTTCTCGCCCGAGCCGGCCATCAAGCTAGCAAAGCTGCAAAAGCTGCCGGTCCGCATCGGGTGTGTGGGGACGTTCAAGTCGATGCGTCGGCTGCTATCGGGCATTGAGCAGTTACCCGAGGGGGTTTGGGTTAACGACATGCAATTGGAAGTTGAGGGAGACGAGCGAGAAAAGCTGAACGGCGAGATAAGCTTGGTTGTTTTCGCAAAGATTTCCGGTAATTCCGATTAGGTAAATCATTCTGACTGCCGATAAGAAGGGGGCCAAAATAGGGCCTCGAAACAGGCCTGTATTTTGGTGGACAACAACGTGTCGCTCGATCAATTAGCCAAACAAATCCAACGCGAGATCAAAGCCAACCCGCCCAAGGCGATCGGCCTCGGGGCGCTCGGCGTGGTCGCGGTCTGGTTCTGGTTGCCGCTGATAATGCCCGCGAGCGACACGCCCGCGCCGACGAGTACCGCTGCGACACCCACTTCACCCTCAACCGCAACACCCACGCCCGTCACCACGAGCAACCCAGCCGCGACAGCGTCTCCCACGGCGGGCGTCGCGGCGGCCGAAAAAAAATACCCCTGGCGCGATGTGATGCGGTGGATTGAAAACGATCACGACATGCGAACCGCGACCCTCGAACTCGAGCAGGACGAACGCAGCCCGTTCATGGAGCCGATTATGCCGGCGGATCCGATGACCGTGGCCAAGGCGGACGAAGAGGCGGTGGCCATCGAGCGTCAGATCGAGCTCGAGTCGATTCGCACCCCCGAGCAACTGGGACTCAACTTGCGGAGCACGATTGTGTCGCGCGGTCGCCGCACGGCCCTGATCAATGGCCGCGCATTCAACGAAGGGGATGAAATCGTCGTGAACGACCGATACGCCTTCGTGGTTGCGACCATCGACAGCCATCGCGTGGTGCTCGAACGGAACCAACGGCAGTTCGTGATGGCCATTCGCCGCGCGGCCGCCGGTGGACGACTGGAGGTACGCAATCGCACTTCGCCCGACGGATCGGGTGACGACGCCGAGCGTTAGTTCGACGTCAACAGCAGCCACCAGCAAGTGCGAATCGGCGCAAGCCTGATTCGACTTGCGAACACGAGTCACGGATGACTTATGAACGGTTCATGGCGACTTGGGACGATGTTGGCGTGTGTCGCCCTCGGATTGATGGCGGCGTTGACGCTGGTGATTGCGCCCGACGAGCGTGCGCCATCGGTCTCGCTAGGTACGACCATCTCGGCCGCCGCGCCGACTCAGGGCACGTCGCCGCGCGAGAGCGCGGCACTCAAGGCTCCTGCGGAGCCAGCTCCCCCCGCGTCCCCCGCGGTCGATTCCGCTGCCATGGTCGCGGTTTCTCGCCCGGCGCTGGCGCAGCCCATGTCGGTGATGACTCCTCGAGGGGGCACTGCCCCGCATGTTGGGACCACTCGTCTCGCCGGATATCCGCGTGTAGCGCCGTCGACGAGTGTGCTGCCGCTGCCGGACAATCATCTGGCGCTTGCGCCCGAGCCGTCGCCATTGTCTCAGGGCCCCAATTTGCAAGGGGTGCTCAAGCTGCTCGATTCGCTCGATCCGGCGACACGCGAGCAGATGATGAATCAGGGGGCCGAAATGCTCAAAAATCCGGCGCTGCTCAATCAGGCCGGGCCACTGTTGCCAGGCTTGCTCGAGGGTCAAGGGGGGGGCATTCCCGGCTTGCTCAACAACCTGCAAGGACCCCCGGGTCCCGCGGCGCGGCCAGCGCCGGCGGACGAACCCAACCCGAGCGGTCAGGCTGGGCCGCAGATCGAGCGACGTCCTGGCGAGGCGATCGCTCCGTCGAGCAAACAACCGTTGCCCGAGCCCAAGGCCCGAATCACTCACACGCCCGGCCATGACGAGGGGGACGACCACCTGGTGTTGAACATCCAGGACACCGACATTCGCGAGGTGCTCGAGTTGCTGGCCGAGCAAGGCGAGTTGAACATCCTGGCCAGTCCGAGCGTGACGGGCAAAGTGTCGGCGTCGCTCAAGGACGTGAACATCGAGACGGCGCTGGACGCGATTCTCAAGAGCACCGGCTTTATCTCACGACGCGAGGGGCGGCTGATCTTCGTCGGCACGCCTCAAGAGTTCGCCACGCTCAAAACCTCGCTCGACAAAATCAATACCCGCGTGTATCGCCTGAACTACACGACCGCCAAGGAGATGCAAGTGGTGCTGACGCCGCTGCTCACGCCGGGGTTGGGCAAGATCGCGCTCACCACCCCCAGCGACGTCGGCATTGCCACCAGCACGACCAACGCCGGCGGCGACTCGTTCGCGGCGGCCGAGACGGTCCTCGTCAACGACTATGAAGCCGTGTTGCAGCAAATCGATGAGATCGTCCGCGAGATCGATCGCAAACCATTGCAGGTCGCCATCGAGGCCATGATCATCAGCGTCACCTTCAACGACAACAGCACGCTAGGGGTCGACTTCCAGTACCTCCGCGATCAGCAAAACGTCCGGTTCGCCACCGGCAAAGCACGCACCGATCCGCTCAACGGCTCGGGAACCACGACTCCCACCGGCGGCGTTGCCGGCGAGTTCACCTTTACCCAAGGGGGCTTGCAGTTCGCTTTCATGGACGACACGCTGGGGGCGTTTATCAACGCGCTCGAAACGATTGGCGCCGTCAACGTCGTCGCCCATCCGCGTTTGCTCTGCTTGAACAAGCAGCGGGCCGAGATCCTGATCGGCGATCAGATTGGCTACATCACGACCAACGTCACGCAGACCTTCTCGACCCAAACGATCAACTTTCTCGACGTCGGCACGCAACTCCGCCTCAGGCCGTTCATCTCGGCCGACGGCACGATCCGTCTCGAGGTGCATCCGGAACTCTCGTCGGGCTCCGTCAGCCAGCAAGGCGTGCCATCGAAGAGCGTGACCCAGGTGACGACCAACATCATGTGCAACGACGGCTCGACGGTCGTCATTGGCGGGTTGATGCAAGAGACCCTGGATCAGAGCACGAGCCAGGTGCCGGTCGTGGGGAGCTTGCCGATCGTCGGCCCGCTGTTCCGCACCAAGACCGACAAGATCACGCGCCGCGAGGTGCTGGTGTTGATCACGCCGCGAATTGTCTACGACGACGAAGCGAACAAAGACGGCCAAAAGTCCGCGCAGGTCAGCCATCATCGCCAGGAGACGGTCGCGCAGGAGTCGACGCTGCTGAGCCGCGTGTACCAATCGCGCCGCTACGTGCGCAAGGCGCAAGCTTACTTGCAGCAGGGAGACATACCGCGTGCTCGCCGCTATGCGAACCTGGCTGTGCATATTGATCCGAACAACCTCGACGCGATCGCCTTGGTGGACGAGACCGAAGCGTTCCGCACGCCGGTTCCGATCGCCCCGGGCAACGTCGAGTTGCTGCCACCCGGTGCGTCGCCGCATCCGCTCAACGGCGAGGTCGTGTCGCCGTGGCTGCTCGACGGCCTGGAAGGCAAGCCGGTCGTGCCGTTGGTCCCGTTGCATCCGCGCGTGCCCGACACACCCACCGTCATCAAACGCATCGATCCACCTGAAGTCATTCAGAACAATGTCCGCCCGTAACACCATCACCGTGGGGTTCATGTTTGCGCTGAGCGCGGCCCTGTCGGGCTGCGCACAGCCAGCGGCTTGGCTCAAGCCGGCGGTTCCGGACGTACGGCCTATTCGCGAGAAGCAAGCCCGCGAGGCGCTCCAGAGCTTTGAGAAGCAGCGTAACGAGGCTGAATATCAGGCAGCCCGCACGGCACTTCGCGAAGGTCAACACGAGTCGTGCCGCACGATGCTGGCCAACGTCATGCGGCGCGATCCGCAGCATGCTCCGGCGCAGGCCATGCAGCTCGAACTGTTGTTGGCCACCGGTGCGAGCCAGGAAGCGACGCAGGCTGCCGACGAGGCCCGCCAGCACTTTGTTGACAACGCTCAGGTGCAGTTCGCATGTTATCTGGTGTACGACGAGGCGGGGCAAAGTGACTTGGCGGTCGAGTGCCTGAGTGCCGCCGCGCGTTTGGCCCCCGGCGAGAAACTGTACACGCAGCATCTTGAAGTCATCGCAGCGGACCAGGCGGATGAACTGGACGCCGAGACCGCCAAGGCCATCCTGATGGGTGAACCCCAGGTCCGCGCGCGACCGGCTCAGCAGCAACCGAGCGAACCAGACGAGGTCCGGCTGCTCGCGCACGAAGAGCCCAGCGGCGCGACGCTGCACGTGTCGCCGGACACGGCGGAGAGCAGCCCATCGGCCGAACAATGGCTGCGTCGAGGGACGGGGGCGTTGATCGACGGTCACCTGGAAACCGCCGAGGCGTACTTTGATCGAGCCGAGCGCGCTGCGGCGGCGACGGACGAAATGGCCGTGCGGATCGTTGTGACGGCCCTGCGACACGAGGAACCGGAATATTCGATCCAACGCGCGCAACGCGCCCTGTTGCACTATCCCGAATCAGCGGGCCTCTACCGCTCGCTCGGTGCCGCACAGTACCGGTTGGGGCGCTTCGCCGAGGCGCGACAAGCCCTCGAACACGCTTTAGTTTTGGACAACTCGTCAGGGCTGACCTATTTTTTAATGGGCTGCACGCTGAGCAAGTTGGGTGACACGGCTTCGGCCTCTCACCACTACCGCCAGGCCCAGCAGCGCGATTCGCGCTACTTGGCCAAATAACGCGGCATTCTCGGCCGTCGCAGATCCCCGCGGCTTCGACCATTGCGCGAAGTCGTCGTCACGTCAGGAACGACGTGATGGTCACGGGATCTATCGAGCGACGAAATGAACACCTCTCTCTCCACAGCACTCACGCGGATCGAGCAACTCGTGCCCCTGGTGGTCACGTTGTTGTCGATCGCGCTGCTGGGCGCCGGCCTGAGCCCCGAGTGGGCCACCCCCGCCGTGCTCTCGTGCCTGGCGGCCATCGGCGGAGTGCTCGGGGTGTTGCAGTTCTGTTTGTTGCGCCGGCGCATGGCCAGCGAGCATCAAGCGCAACTGTTTCTCGACCGGCTCGGCAAGCAGGCCACCGACACCCTGCCGACGATTGACCCCCATTCGACGTGGGCCCCGCCGCTCGCCGCGTTGCAACAGGTTTTCGAGACCACGCAGCAACGCATCACCGAAGTCGAGCAGGGACGCACGTCGGCCGATGTGCGCTA
This sequence comes from uncultured Planctomycetaceae bacterium, assembly GCA_964652155.1. Taxonomy (GTDB): domain Bacteria; phylum Planctomycetota; class Planctomycetia; order Pirellulales; family PNKZ01; genus CAZZBK01. The sequence continues at coordinate 7,277 of CAZZBK010000053.1, forward strand.
CCGCCGCGTGATGGCCGAGTATGAACGAGCCTCGCGCGTGTTGGCGCACGTGAGCGAGCCGCTGTTGGCCATCGACGCTTACGATGAAATTCAACTCTCGAATCGCGCCGCGGAAGAACTGCTGGGACTGTCGCACGACGGCCCGCAGCGACGCACCCTGGCCGCGCTGCAACGCTGCGAGCGCTTGGTCGCGCTGGTCAAAGACGCGCAACGCCGCAAAGTCGCCAGCAGCCGCACCGAAGATTTTGAACTCGAAACGGCGCGCGGCTCGAAGCGCTGGTACAGCGTCACCGCCACCAATCTTGCCAAGGGGGACGCCGAGGCCGACGCCGATGCCGGCTCAGTCGTGCTCCAACTCCACGACATCTCGGCGCAAAAAGATATCCAAAAGCAACATGCCGAGTTCGTCAGCTCGGCGAGTCATGAAATGAAAGCCCCGCTCGCTGGCATTCGAGCGTATGTCGAACTGCTCGCCGACGGCGAAGCCGAAGACCCCGAGACCCGCGAAGAATTTCTGGGGGTCATCAACAACCAGGCCGACCGCTTGCAACGGCTCGTCGAGAACCTGCTGAATATCGCCCGCATCGAAGCCGGCGTCGTCAAAGTACACAAGCAGCCGCAGGGACTCAACGAGGTGCTCATCGAAGCGTTTAACGTGATGCAACCCACGGCGGCGGGCAAAAATATCACGCTCACGCAGGATCTTAGCCAGATGTACCTGGGCGCGCTGATGGATCGCGACCTGATGCTGCAAGCGGTCATCAACCTGGTCTCGAACGCCATCAAGTACACACACCCCGGCGGTCGGGTCACCATCCGCAGCCATTTGCTCGACGACCTGGTGCAATTCGACGTTGAAGACACCGGCGTCGGCCTGAGCGAAGAAGATTGCCAGAAGATCTTCGAGAAGTTTTATCGCGTCGAGAAGGACCAGAACATGGCCGCCGGCACCGGCTTGGGCCTGTCGCTGGCCAAGTACATCGTCGAAGACGTCCACGGCGGCAAGCTCGCGCTGAGCAGCAAGCTCGGCGTGGGGAGCACGTTCAGCGTGACGATCCCCGCCGCGCATCGTTCCAACTAATTTCCCTCGAGCAACGTACACCTCAACCCCTTCACGATCAGGTGACCCCATCATGGCCAAACGAGTCTTATTGTGCGACGACGAAATTCACATCATCCGCGCCGCTGAGTTCAAGCTCTCGCGGGGAGGCTACGACGTCGAGTGTGCCTGCGACGGCCAAGCCGGCTGGGAGGCCATGCAACGCCAACGACCCGATCTCGTCATCACCGATTGCCAGATGCCGCGGCTCAACGGCCTCGCGCTCGTCGAGCGGATGCGCCAACACGACGACACCAAGGACATCCCGGTCTTCATGCTCACCGGCAAGGGCTTCGAGCTGTCGGCGCAAGAATTGGCCGAGAAGTTCAACGTGCTGGGCGTGATCGGCAAGCCGTTCAGCCCGCGCGACGTGCTGCAACGCGTTAACGAGGCGCTCAACGGCACGCCGGTTCCGGCTCTCGTGTAGCGTGGTGGTGTCAACGTCGGTCCAACGCGAGTGTGCCCAACATGATTCTGCCCACTGAGATTTTCGGAGACTGCGTCGTCGTGCACTCGCCCGAGGAGTTGGGGAACGAACACGCCGAGGCGTTCGAGAAGTTTATCTCCGAGCTGGAGCGGGTCAATGTCGTGATGGACTTCGACGGCACCGAGACGATCGACAGCCGCGGCCTCACCGCGCTGCTCAACTGCCAGGACACGCTTCGCGAGGTCGGCGGCGACCTGAAGCTGTCGACCACGAATCTCAGCAATCGGAAAATTCTGGAAATGACGCGCCTCGATACCCGGCTGGAAATCTTCGACAGCGTCGTCGACGCCGTGCGCAGCTATCACCACTAACGATCAAGGCTCACGGCGCGATGTCGACCGAACAAGAATTCAAGCCGCGGTTGGGCAACCTGCTGGTGCAGAAAGGCTATCTGACCCAGGAGGGGTTGGACGCCGCGCTCGTTGAGCAGCATGCCGACAAGAAAGGCCGGCTGCTGGGCGAAATCCTGGTCGACGTCTCCGCCTGCACCGACGATCAGGTGGCCGAGTGCATCGCCCACGAGTATGGCGCCCCGTACGCCAAGCTCGAAACACGCATCTTCGACGCCAAGTGCATCGATGTGCTGCCGCGCGAATTCATCGAAAAGAATTTCGTCCTGCCGCTCTACGTCATCCGCGACACGCTCACGATCGCCGTCAGCGAGCCCTCGAACCTGTTTCTGGTCGAGGAGATCGAAAAGCTCGCCAAGATGCCGGTCCAATTGGTCGTCTCGACGGCCAAAGACATCCGCCGCATGATCGCCACGCTTCCTAACTCGAAGGTGTTCGTCATCGACGACATCATCGACGAGGGTGAGTCGGGCGACGTCGACGTGATCGATGAAAAAATCGAGGATATCAGCGACATCGAAGAGAACGGCGTCTCGCCCGTCATTCGACTGGTCAACTTCATCATCTACAACGCCGTTAAGGAAGGGGCCAGCGACATTCACATGGAGCCGGCCGACAAGGTGCTCCGGGTCCGCTACCGCATTGACGGCCGCCTCTACAAGTCGCTCGAAGTCCCCATCCATTTGGTGAACGCAATCACCAGCCGTATTAAGATCATGGCCTCGATGGATATCAGCGAGCGGCGCTTGCCCCAGGACGGCCGCATCCACGTAATGCTCGACGGTCGCAAGGTCGACTTGCGTTGCAGCACGTTCCCCATGACGCGCGGCGAGAAGACCGTGATCCGCGTGCTCGATACCCGCGCCACGTCGTTGCAGCTTGAGGACCTGGGCTTTGGCGAAGACATTCTCACCGATCTGCGCAGCGAAATCCGCCAGCCCAACGGCATTGCCCTGGTCACCCGCCACACCTGCAGCGGCCAAAGCACGACCCTCTCCTCGATGCTTAACGACATCAGCTCGATGGAGAACAATATCTGCACGGTCCAAGACCCGATCGAATACAACCTGCCGCTGATCAACCAGTTTCAGGTCCAGGAGCGCGTCGGACTGACGTTTGCGCGGGCCTTGCGAACCCTGTTGCGCCAGGACCCGGACGTCATCATGGTGGGCGAAGTTCGTGACGAAGAGACCGCTCGCACGGCCATTCAGGCCGCTCTGACCGGCCACTTGGTGTTCAGCACGCTGCACACCAACGACGCCGTCAGCGCCGTGACCCGCATGGTCAACATGGGGGTCGAGACCTATCTGATTGGCGCGGCGTTGAACATGGTGCTGGCGCAACGACTGGTGCGCAAAGTGTGTTCGAAGTGCCGCCAGTCCTACGAACCGCCGCGACAGGTCCGCAAGGCCATCGAGCGGATGGGCTTCGAGATGAAAGAGTTCTTTCGCGGCGTCGGCTGCAAACGCTGCCGCAACACAGGCTACTCGGGCCGAATCGGCATTCACGAGCTGTTCGTCATCGACGATGAACTGCGCGACGCGATCGTGGCTGACCCGTCGACCAGCAATTTGCGCCCCATCGCCGAACGCAAAAACATGGTGACGCTCAAGATCGACGGCTTCCGCAAGGTGCGCGAGGGCATTACCACGATCGAAGAAATCATGCACGTCGTCGGCGAGTCGCGTGACGCCGCCGAACTCGTTGCGGCCGTCGAGGCCACCGCGGGGACCGAAGTATGAGCTCCTATAGCTATCAGGCCCGCGACCCGCTTGGCAACGTTCATAGCGGCAGCGTCGAGGCCCCCAGCCGCGACGAAGCGACCGCGCAATTGGGCCGCGACGGCTTGCAGGTCCTCTCGATGGCCGAAGAAAGCGCGGCCGGGCCCGGCCTGTTCGCCCGCGGAATCACCCGACTCGAAATCATCTATATCACCAATCAATTGGCGGTGATGATCGACACGGGCATTACGATCTCGGCCTCGTTGCAGTGCATTCTGGAGCAAGAAAAGAACCCCTCGCTCAAGGCGATGTTGGTCGACCTGAAAACGTCGGTCGAGTCCGGCGTCGACTTCTCATCGGCCTTGGCCAAGTACCCCAAGCACTTTGACAAAACCTACGTCTCGCTCATCAAGGCCAGCGAAGCAACCGGTTCGCTGGGGCCCATGTTGCAGCGAATCAGCGAGTATCAGCGCAAAGAAGTCGAGATGCGCGGCAAGGTCAAGGCGTCGATGGCGTATCCGATCGTCATGCTCGTGCTGGCGATCGGCGTCACGCTGTTTCTGCTCATGTACGTGCTGCCGCAGTTCTCGCCGCTGTTCAGCAGCAAGGGAATTAAACTGCCCGGCGTCACCAAGTTCTTGATGAAAGCCTCGGACGGCCTGCTCGACCTCTGGTACGCCTGGCTTCTGGGCATCGTGGCCGTCGTCTTTGGCTTCATGTTCGCCAAGAAAACCGATCGCGGCCGACAATGCTTCGATTGGGTGAAAATCTCCGCCCCGCTCATTGGGCAGCTCAATCGTAAAGTCGTCATCAGCCGCAGCATTCGCACGCTCGGCACGCTGCTCGGCAGCGGCATTCCGATGCTCGAATCGCTACGCCTGTCGGCCGAGGTGGCCGGCAATTTCTTCTACGAACAACTTTGGGCCCATGTGCAAGAACAGGTGACCAGCGGCGCGCAAATCTGCGAGTCGCTCAAAGGCAGCCCGCTGTTCCCCGCCATGCTCATCCAAATGATCTCGGCTGGCGAACAGACCGGCAAGTTGGGACCCGTGCTCGAACGGGTCAGCGATTACTACGACAACGAAGTCGACACCTCGATCAAGGCCGTGACCAGCATGATCGAGCCGATCATGATCACCGTGATGGGTGTCATCGTCGGCACGATCGCGATGGGGTTATTGATGCCCATCTTCAGTCTCAGCAGCGCCAAAGGCGGTTAAACGTCCATGCAGACCGATGCCCCGCAACACATCCGTTCCACCACGTCGCTCCTCGACATCGTCCTGCGCCTGGTCGACACCGCCGCGATCGTCGGCACGCTCGCGCTGGTCACCGCGCTGTTCGGCATTCACGGCGGGCAGACCGTGTTTCTGGCCGAAGTCTCGGCCATCGTGATCTACTACCTCGTGGCCGAGTTCACCGGCCTGTTCCGCTCCTGGCACGCGACCCCGTTGTCGCGCGAACTCGCCTGCGCCGTTTGGACCTGGTTGATTGCCCTGCCGGTCCTCGTGGCCCTCGGTTATTTGACCGGTGAACTCCAGGTCTGCGATCAGGTCTTGTCACACAACGGCATGCTGATGTGGTTCATCGTCACGCCGCTGGTCATCGCGCTCGCCCGCGCGGCGATTCGCCGGATCCAATATCAACTTCGCCGCAATGGTCAACACACGCGCGGCTTTGCGGTCGTGGGCATCAATGACTTGGGCTTCACGCTCGCCCGCAATATCGAGAAGTCGCCGCAGATGGGCCTGCGCTTGACCGGCTTCTACGACGATCGACCGTCGCATCGGCTCCCCAACATGCCCAGCGACCTCGGCCAATGCGTGGGCAACATCGACCAACTCGTCGAGCAAGCGCGGTCGGGCGCGGTGCATTTGATCTACATCACGCTGCCGTTGCGCGCCGAACAGCGCGTCAAAAACGTGCTGGCTCGACTGGCCGACAGCACGGCCAGCGTCTACATCGTGCCCGACTTCTTCGTGTTCGAGTTGCTGCACTCGCGCTGGACCACGATCGGCGGCGTGCCGGCCGTGAGCGTGTTCGAGAACCCGTTTTACGGCGTCGACGGAGCCATCAAACGCCTGCTCGACGTCGTGCTCGCCAGCGTCTTCTTGCTGATCGCCGCCGTGCCCATGTTGCTCGTCGCCGCGGCTATTAAGCTCACCTCGAAGGGGCCCGTCTTCTTTCGGCAAAAACGCTACGGGCTCGATGGCCACCCGATCGGCGTGTGGAAGTTTCGCAGCATGCGCGTCATGGAAAACTCGGCCGTCGTCACGCAAGCCACGAAAGACGATCCGCGCGTTACGCCGCTCGGTAAGTTTTTGCGCCGCACGTCGCTCGACGAACTGCCGCAACTGTTCAACGTGCTCGATGGCAGCATGTCGCTCGTCGGCCCTCGCCCGCACGCCAACGCGCACAACGAACAGTTCCGCAAGCTGATTCAGGGCTACATGCTCCGCCACAAGGTCAAGCCGGGCATCACGGGCCTAGCCCAGGTCAGCGGTTGGCGCGGCGAGACCGACACGCTCGAAAAAATGGAAAAGCGTGTCGAGTGCGATCATCGCTACATTCGCGAGTGGTCGCCGTGGCTGGATATCCAAATCCTCTTCCGCACGGTCTTCACGGTCCTCTCGCGGCAAAACGCCTACTGACGATCGACGCTCTCCCAGCGAATGCCCTGCCCGCTGCCGTCCCCCAAAAAGCGTATCAACTCGACGCGGTGATTGCGGTTCAGGCTGTTGATCGTGTCGTGCAGACGACGCTTCGGATCTTGCTGCGGATGCGGAGGCAGCGGGTCGTCGATCCGCGGCGGCCAGCCTTCCTCCTCAAACGCCGCAATGATCATCTCCTGATTCGGGGCGGGCACCTTGAACTGCTTCACAACCTTGCTCCCCACCCGCAACTCCTGCCGGTCTCGGTCCCAGCGCGGCAAGGCGACATGCGGCGCGCCGGGCACTTCCGACGCAGTTGCCGCGGCGTGCAAGGCCACGATCTGCCGCCGCTCGTCCTGTTGCGCGCGGAGCTCGCGGAAGTAACTCGCGCCTCGCGGCGTGAGCACAAAACAGGTCCGCTTCGTAAACACCAGTCCGCGCTCGCGGCGAAACACGCGCGACTCGTCGCTCGGACCCGTCACATCGCGGCCATGCTCAATGAATCCCTTCTTAACCAGCCAGCGCAGGTCGCTCTGGTTCAAACCGGTTTGCAACAGCTCGCGAATCTCGACGGCAAACTCCCAGGTCTCGCACTCGATGTCTTGCGCGTACTCGTAGGCCCGCAGCATGCTATCGATCAGCGGCAGGATGCGCAGCGCCACATCCGAAGCGCGACGCGTCTGCTTGTTGGTCTCGCGAACCTCCTCGCGCGCAGCCGACTCGCTCGGCACCGATGGGTCGACCCCTCGGGCACGCGGTGTAGCAGAGAATTCCGTTGGGCGTTGCGGGTACACGATAACCACAGATCCGATTGATGTGGTGATTCGCACGTTATGCAGATTCTGCGTTATTTGGCGATAATTGCAAGTGTGCGTTATTGGCACGCGCTGAGACGAAAGGCCTGTTGAGTTAAGATAAGAAGGATGAGTGGTGTGAGTGGTTTATCGACGTCGCTTGAGTCGAACTCAGACAAGGCAAGCTTGTCACCCCAGCATGGGTTCCCTTGTCTAACTCAGCTCCCTTCAATCATTGCGACAGAATGCCGTCGGCATGTGCTTCTACCTGAGAAGTAGCGAGACCCAGCGTGCGAATCGGACATTTGCTCGTGTAGATTCCTCGAATCAGGTCCTGATACCCGCTCACCATCCGTTCGAGGGACCACTTGTTAACCACAATGCTCCTTCCCTGTTCTCCCATGCTATCCAGCTCACCAGAATGGGCGAACAGATGCGCAATCTTGTGGGCGATCTCGACCTCATCACCAGGATTGGTCAAATATCCATTTACCCCATCTTTAACAGTTTCACAAATCGAACCCACGTTTGTCGAAACGACCGGTTTACCGCAAGCCAGTCCCTCCATGATCGAGACCGGGTTGGCTTCCATGTGCGAGGTCAGGACCAACACATCGACCAAGGCGAGCAGCTCAGGAATATCGCTCCGCGTCCCGAGGAAGTGCACCGACTCGCTGAGCCCCAGCGAACGTGCGACCGACTCCAATTCTGCCCGACGCCCACCATCGCCGATCACGAGAAAATGAGCGTTGGGGTGTTGTTGTCGGACCAGCGCTGCCGAGCGGAGAAACAATTCGTGGTTTTTCTCGGGTCGGAGGGCCGCGACGATTGCCGCGACCGGGACACCTGGGGGCAAATCGAGTTTGGCTCGCAGAGACTCGTCTGGTTCCAGCGGCTTGAAGCGCTCGGTGTCGACGCCGTTGGGAATGACGAACACCTTGCGGGCTGGGCAACCTTCGTTCGAGATCAGATACCGACCATGCGGCTCGGCGACGCCAATGAATCCATCGGTGATCGGCGCGAGCAGCCGATTGGGTCGTTCGACATGGTCGGGCAGCCCGGTCGAGTGCAGTGCCGACAGAATGACCGGCACCCCCGCGCGCCACGCGGCAAGGCGTCCCCAGAACATCTTGTCGCCGCCGGTCCCCACGGTCACCACGGCATCGATCTTCCGCTCGCGCAACAGCCGGGTCAGTCGTCCCAGCACGGCAAAGTCATATTTATGGGCGAGTAGTCCCGTGAAGGTTGGAATCTCTTCGGCCAACACTTCGCCCAGCGGGCCGAGCTGTTTCAGGCAGCACAACTCGGGCTCGAAGCGGCTGCGGTCCAAACGGCGCACCAGGTTGACCAGCAGTGTCTCCGCGCCGCCGACAGGCATGCTCGTAATCACGAACATGACCTTGAGCGGACCGCGATCGTCGGGATGTTTCAGCTGCCGAAACTTAAACATGACGCCAATCTCCTCAATGGGATGCACCGAGCGAAAAACTCTCGCGTCGAGTGTTCCTCGTTTCGTATTCGTAGCGCGGCAGGTCTTTTTTGCGGGGGTCGACCGTCAGCCAGTTCTTCAGGCGAATGAGTTCGGGGTCGGCATGGATGCGCTGCAGATGAAAGGCGTCGTCGCCAGGCCAGTTGTAGCCGCCATAGGCCGAGCACACCCCTTCGTAGCCATGATCGAACGCTTGCTGGAACACGGTCCGGTTCAGATTCGCAGTCTGTCCGAACGGGAACGCAAAGTACCGCACCGCCTGTCCCACGGCTTGCTGGAGCTCTTCGCCGCCGCGGACCACTTCGTCGTACAGCCGGTCGGGATCCTCGATCGCTCCCAGGTCGACGTGATTGCGCGTGTGTGCGCCCAGCTCGATGCCTTGTTCGGCCAAATAGCGCAGCTGCTCGATCGTGTTCGGAGCAGCACGCTGCGATCGGGCCACGTCGTGCGGAAACGGCAGTTGCTCGAACACGTAGCGCGTCGCGACAAAGTAGGTGCAGGGGATTTTCTCGGCGATCAGCCAAGGGAGCGCCTGCTCGCAATTCTCGGCGTAGCCATCATCGAAGGTGATCGCCACGGCCGGCCGCTCGTTGACCCCATCGCGAATGCGACGCTGCGCCTCGCTGAGCGAAACGAGATCGAAATGCCGCCGCAGCCAGTCGAGGTGCCCACGAAATTGCCGCGGCGTGCAGGTCCACGGGTTCAAGTCACGCTCGGCCACACGGTGATAAAACAGCACCATGATCGGCGCGAGGCCCTGGGACTGACACTGCCGGCCAAACCACCAGCGCCACGGCAGCGTGGCGCCGTAGTAGCCGTAACGCACTAACTGAAGCGGAATACTCATGGGCGATGCGAGACTCATGTTAGTCGGCGGGGTTGAGTGAGCGTGGGGGCGGGTTGCTCCCGATGCGCTCGGCGAGTTGGCGATAACAACGGCCGAGCATGTGCTTGGCGCGCTGCGCGGCGTTCCAAAGTCGATCGCGCCACCGTGATGCGGCGCGGCGGTTCACAACCCGCAGTTGCCATTGGCGACACGGGACTCCCTTCCAGGAGGCCTTGTAGGGCTCGTCGCCGCGCAGAAAATCGTAGGCCTGATAGCCCTGATCGGTGGCCAGCTTGAGGCTCGACATCGTATTGAGCCAGCCGGGACGGTCGTCGATCACGCGCGGGTCGATGCCGCTCTGATACATGAACACGGTCGAGCCGCCGATCACGGCGTACTCGGCGGCCACGCATTGCTCGTCGAGCGTGACCCACAACAGCCGCAAGCGCCCCTCGTCGAGCCAGCGGCGGCTCAGCTCGTCATGAAAGGCGGTGAATTGCGGCGAGGCAAAGCAGCCGCTCTGCCCCAAGCTCTGGCGGCGGGCCTGGTGCAAGCGGCGCAATTGGGCCCAGGCATAGTCGTACTGTTCGGGCGTTTCAGCCAGGTGGTACTCGACTCGACCGCTCGCAAATTTTTGTCGCCAGATGGCGCGCACCCGCTCGCGGCGGCTTTTGGACAAGCCCTGCACGTAGGCTTCCCAACCGGCCGACAGGTCGGCGCGCCACGTGTGCATCGTCGAGTGCCAACGCGCGCCGCAGTCGTAACGTTGCAGGTGCTCGGCCAATTCGTGCAACGCGAGTTCGTGGTCGGCAATGCCGTCGAGGTCGAGCGCGTCCCAGTCATGCTGGCCGTCGTTCAAGAGCCACTCTGCCATGGCGCTGACAACGCGCTCGCGATCCGCGTCGCGACAGAGGATCGTGAGAAAGTCGCCGCACACGTCGCCCGAGCCGAGCGCGCGGACCCCATCGCCCCAGACGGGCGAATGTTCGCAGTACCACGGGGCGACCCCCAGCCATTGCCCAGCCTCGTCGACGACCGTCAACAGGAACAGCTTGGAGCGATTATTTCGATAATGCCGCCACCACGCTTCGCACCACTCGTAACGCTGGAAGGGATTTTCACCGGCCAGCTCGTTCCACGCGTCGACATCGAGTCCCTCCCAGCTCATCTGACGATGGCACTGCACGGCGAGCGACGGCGAGAGCGCGAGCAATTCAGGCATACTAACCACAACGCGGCAATGGACTTGCGAACGGATTCGAGACGCCCTTGGCGTCCCACGGTGCTCAAGTGTTCGTCAGAGAGACAAGAATGCAAATCGGACGGTGCTGGAAGCTCACGGGGAGTCGCCAATCGAGCGCCCCTCCCGTTGCCATTTCGCCTCATGCCGCCGCCGAGCGAGCAGTTATGACCTAACTTTTCTGAGCGAACAGAGTATGGGGTGTCACGCGGCTCGTCGAGTATCGGCCCACAATGGAAGCAATCATCCTGGTGAGCGCCGTGGCAGGCATGACCTGGGGTGTGCTCTGCGCCTGGCGCGGGTCATTGGTCACGGCCGCGCTCGTGTTGCTGCTCGCGCTGTGCTGCTTCGGCTACCACTTTTTGCATTTCCCGCTCGGGCCGCTGCCGCTGACCATCGATCGCATCGTGCTTGCGCTGATGCTGGGCATGTATGTCGTGCAGCGGCGCATGGGCCGGGCCGACCCCAAGCCGCTGGGCTGGGCCGACTGGTTGCTGCTCGCGTTTCTCGGCTATGTCGGCGCGAGCATTGTGCTCAGTGACTGGCAGACGGTTATGAAGGGGGACGTGTCACCGTGGTGGCGATGGATCGGCGGCTATCTGACCCCTGCCTTGATCTATTGGGTCGTGCGCCAATCGCGGCTCGACGCGCGGCAACTGCGTATCGTGCATGGCGCGCTCAGTGTGTTCGGAGTGTACCTGGCCGTGATCGCCATGCTCGAAATGGCTGGCGCGTGGGGGCTCGTCTTTCCAACGTACATCGCCGACCCCAGCGTCGGCTTGCACTTTGGCCGAGCGCGTGGCCCGATGGTCCAAGCCGTCAGCTTTGGTCATTATCTGGGCGTCTGTTTGCTGGCCGCTTATGTGTGGCGACCCACGCTGGGTCGCTGCGGGCAATGCGTGCTGGTGTCGTGCGTGCCGCTGATGCTCGCGGGCATTTTCTTCAGCTATACGCGCAGCGTGTGGATGGGGACAGCCGCGGGGCTCGTGTGCGTGCTGCTGCTCACGTTGCCGCAGGCTTGGCGACGGCTGTTGATCGGCGGCGGCGTGCTGGCCACGGTGCTGATGCTGGGAACCAACCTCGAAGCGCTCCTCGGCTTCCAGCGCGAACAATCGGCGGCCGAGACCCGTGAGTCAGCCGGCCTGCGGGTCAGCTTTGCGTATGTCTCGTGGCAGATGTTTCTCGATCGGCCCGTGTTCGGCTGCGGGTTCGGACAGTTCCCCAAGGAAAAGCTGGCCTACCTCGACGATCGCCAGACCGAATTGCAGTTGGAACTGCTTCGCCCCTATGTGCATCACAACACGCTGCTGAGCTTGTTGACCGAGACGGGAGCGACGGGGCTCGGGCTCTATCTCGGCTTCATGCTCCTGTGGGCCGCGCAGGCTTGGCGACTGGCACGCAACCGTGAGCTGAGCGTCACCATGCGACGGCACGGCATATTGACCCTGGGGGCGATCGCCGTGTACGCGCCGCAACTCGTGTTCCACGAGATGAGCTACTCGGCGCTCGACAACTCGCTGCTGATGCTGTTGACCGGCCTGACCGTGGGGCTCGCAAGGAGCGGGAGTCGTCAGGCTCCCGATGGCTTCGCTTCGGCCATCGAGTCCAATCGCACAGCGCTCTCACCCTGCTCAAACACTACGCCGGAAGGTGAATGTCCATGCGAGGCAAACGTATCGGGAGGCTCACGCCTCCCGCTCGTTGAACAGAGCTCGGTCGCATAGCAACTACGGCATTTTTTTCTTGGCCAACTCGGCGCGGAAGAACTCGAGCTGCCGGCGCATCTGGCCACTGTGCCCTTCGAGCTCGACGGCCCGCGATTGATTGCGGATCGCATTCTCCAAATCGCCGACGGCGTAGTAACAGCGGCCCAGCGTGTCGAGGTATCCGGCCGTGTCGGGACGAATCTCCAGTGATCGCAACGAACAGCGGAGCGCGTCCTGGTAGTCTCCCTCGGTATTGCTGATAAGCCAGGCGTACTGGTTGAACGGCGTGGCGTCGTCGGGCGATTGCTGGCATTGGTTGCGGAACGCCTCGGCGGCGTGCTGGATTTTGGTTGCCAGATCGGCTCGTTTGTCAGCCGGTCGATTTGCGAGCCGGAACAGGCCAATGAGCACGTCGGCGTCGAGCGGGTCGGCCTCGACTGCCTTCTCCAGATACTCGGTCTGCTTGTCGACGCGGCCTTGCAATTGCTCGTGACACGCGAAGAAGTAGTTCATCCGCGCGCGGGCGTTGTTCAGGTTGTGGTCGGCGTCGTCGAATTGATTACCGGCGTTGTGGGCGGCTTCGATCCCGGCGACGGCGTCCTTGAGCACCTCGGCCGCTTTCAGCTCTTGGGCCTGATCGTGCAACATTTCGCCCAGAAACATTTGAGCCCGAACGGTGTTGGGATGCCCGGGCTGGCCAACGCGGATGGCGAGGCGGTATTCCTCTTCGGACCAGACGAGCTTGCCGCGATGTTGCAGCTTGAACGCGACGATGAGGTGCGCCGGCTGATTGACGTCGTTGAGCTTGCGCGCCCGTTCGACCGTTTCGTCGGCCAGCTTTTGATTGCCTTGCGCCTGGCAAGCCTCGGCCAGTGTGTAGAGCAGCAACGGGTCGTGTTCAAAGCGTTCCTGATAGCGCTTGGCGGCCTCATCGATCACGACCCAGGCTTTTTGCTGCACGAGCCAGGAGAGCATCGCCGAGAAGGCCTCGTCGTCGTCTGGTTCGACGGCCAACAAGCGTTGCATGGCGGCCAGTGCGTCGTCGCCGCGATTGAGCTTTTGCAGCACTTGCACCTGATGCTTGATGAGCTTGACGACGATATTGCCGCGCGTTTGGTTGGGGAACTGTTGCAGCGTGCGCAGCTCGGCGTCGATGAGTCGGCCCCAGGCGGTCACGCCCGCCGCGGGGTCGCGTTGCACGAGCAGATCGTCTCGCACCCAGGCCGCGGCGACGCGCTGCGCGCTGGAGACCGTCGGCAGCCATTTTTCCAGCAGCGGCGTGACTTGCGCGGTCTGCTCTGCTCGCAGGCGGATCAACTCCAGCCCGGCCAGCCGCGTGAGCAGCGGCGACTTTTCAAAACGGACCAGTCGCATGAGCGTCTCGACCGCTTCGGCCAGCGGCAGACGCGCGAGTTGCTGGATCGATTTCTCGCGCCCCTCGTCGTTCGCGGCGGCAAATTCGCCGAGCAGCTTTTTGACCGCCGGCGAGTCGCCTGAGCGAATCCACTGCACACGCACGAGCCGCAACAAATAGCGGGCCCGCTCGGCAATTTCGACGTCGATGGCGTTCTCGGCCGCGCTCAGTTGGTCGAAGGCCTCGATGCCCAGCCGGGCCAACTCGTCCTGGGCCCGCTCGCGGACGAAAAAGTCGTCGTCGCCAAGCTGCTTAATGAGTTCGGCGATGCGCTGAGCGGGGGGCGCTGCGGCCGGTGGCGCGCTCACGCTACTCGGGGCGGCGAGCAAGACGCCCGACGCCAGCCATGCCCCGACGAGCATACTCCAACCGAGGCCTGTGGTCGCCGTCCCCATCGTTGCACCTGGATGATTGTCTGGACCATCGCGTGAGCGTCGCTTGTTCAAAGATACCCCCGGCTTCCACTAGAGGGCAAGCCGATTGTCTCACCCCCCGTTGTCTTGCTCACCCGGCGGGGGTCAGGCTGCGAGCGACACTTTGGCCTTGCGGCGGGGTATAACTGCTAGCGATCGAGTCGCTTTCGCTGTCCGCAACGCAGCTCACCGCTCTCAACGCATCAAGGAGTCCGCCGATGATCGTCGCCGCTCGCCCGGGATTGTTTCGATGGCTCACACGGCTGGGCCACGTCATGTTGCTCGTCGGCCTGGCGACGCTGCTGAGCTCAGCGGTCTCGGCCCAGGAGATTCTCCGCGGCAAGCTCAAGAGCCTGGATCTTGAGAAGCGCGAGGCCGTGGTCACCATCGACGAGAAGGACCGGACGTTCGTGCTCAGCGACCAGACTCAGGTGCTCGATGCGAGTGGCGACACGCTCGCCGAGAAGCTCAAGGATTTCAAAGCGGGGGTCGACCTGTTCGTGCGACCCGAGACGCGCGACGGTCGCGAGGTGTTGCTGGGCATGAAGCTCGCCGGCTCGGCGGGTGTTAAAGGGGGCACAAATCGTGGAGCCGCCCAGGGTGACGTGCGTCAAGGGGTCTTGAAGCAACTGGACATCGAGAAGCGGACAGCCACCATCACCGCCGAGGGGAAAGACCTGGCGGTGATAATCACCGCACAAACTCAAATCCGCAGCGGGGGCGGCAACACCCAGGCCGAACAGCTCGCCACGCTCAAGCTGGGCGAAGACATTCGCTTCGTGACTCAAGCTCAAGGGGACAGCCATGTGCTCGTGGGCATTATGTCGCTACGGGGCGCTCCGCAGAACGCGCCGCGACGACCGGAGTTGGTCAAAGTTGACTCGTCCGCATTTAAGCCGATCAACGACTTGGCGACCGGCGAGTACAACGGCTTCATGGGGGGCTTTTACCCGCGCGGCGAAAATACTCGCCCGGCCAAACACGAGGCGGACGGCGTCAAGTTGGCCCAACAAATCAAGCCGCTCGACGACCAGGGAGCGCCGGCTGACAACGGCCGCATCGTGCTGCTGTCGCTGGGCATGAGCAACACGTCGCAGGCCTCGCAAGGCTTCAGCGCCGCGCTGCGTGAGTTTAATCAACTGAACCCCCGCGTGTTGTTTGTCAACGGCGCGCAAGGGGGCATGACGGCCGCCGTGATCCAGAACACCGATCCTCCGCGCGGGCAGCAATTCTGGAACACGGTCGACGACCGCTTGCGAGAGGCCGGCGCGACCCGCGCTCAGGTGCAGGCCGTGTGGATCAAGCAGGCCGACGCCGGTCCGAGCGAGGGCTTCCCCGGCTATGCTCGCAAGCTGCAAGCGGAGTTGGCAGCCATCGTCCGCTTGGTGCACGATCGGTTCCCAAACGTCAAGCTCGCCTACTTGTCGAGCCGCACCTACGGTGGCTACGCCACGACCGGTCTCAACCCCGAGCCCTATGCCTACGAGTCGGGCTTTAGCGTCAAGTGGCTCATCGAGCAGCAGATCGATGGCGAGTCGGCATTGAATTACGACCCGGCTAAGGGAGCGGTGAAAGCCCCTTGGTTGAGCTGGGGAGCCTATTTGTGGGCCAACGGCGCGAAGCCCCGCAGCGACGGTTTTAGCTACGAGCAAGCCGACTTCGCCAACGATGGCACCCATCAGTCGTCGTCGGGTCAGCGCAAGGTCGGCGAGCAATTGCTGAAATTTTTCCAGACCGACTCGACGACCCGACCCTGGTTCATTCGCCCGTAACAACACCGTCGTTGGCGTTACTCGAACAGCACAAAGCCAAAGCCCTCGGGGCGCTCGTTGATTGCCGCGGGCTGGGTCCATGATTGGAAGCCGGTGCCGGGCACGGTTCGTTGCACGCCGACGGCCCAAGCATGCCGGGCTTGCGGAGCGTGTTCGACCAGTTCGCTCCAGGGGATCGCCGCCTCGACCGACCAACGCTCGGCGTCGCCGCCACGCGCCACGTACCAGTTGGGGTTCCAACTCGTGTCACCCCAGCAATCCTCGGCCACCCAACCTCGGTGATCGATGACCAGCCGATAGTACGTGGCGTAGTCGCGGTCGACATCGATCAGCCACTCGACCCGATCGTGCGTGGACAGATCGGGGTCACGCGGCCGCGCGGCCTGTTGCGGCGGCGGCTCCTGGGGTGCCGGGCGCTGGCAACGCGCGGCCAGATACAAAAACTCGTCGTCGTAGGCGATCAGCGCCACGGCGGGCCACGACGGATCATCTCCCAGCGGCGACTTGAGCTCCAGCGGCTGTGCCGACTGCCAGAACGGTTCGTCGAGCTGACCGTCGAGCCGTGGCTTCTCGACGCTCTTGCGCGCGACGCCGATCGCTTTGGGGGACGGTCCCGACTGCGGATTCAGGAGCCATTGCTCGCCGGTGGCGCAGGCGCGCCACGCATCGCCGCCGCGCGTTTGCGCCGTGTGCAGATAGTAACGCTCGGCCGACTTGTTATACCCACGCGCTCGTTGCGCCACGGCCAGGGGAAATTGCACCGTCGGCTCGGCGAACACGGCTGGGGCGAGTTGCTCCAACTGTCGCGCGAACGAGGCCGACAGCTCAGCGCGATCGGCGAGTGTGCTCGACTCGCGGAGCGGCGTCGACGGTTTTTTCATGCGCCAGAGGATCTCGCTGCTCGCATTGGACTGCACAAGCCACATGAGCGCCGCCGCCGAGACGGGATGGTTCGGATGTCGCGCGACGATGATCTGCAAGCAATCGGCGGCCAGCTCCCAACGGCCGCTCCGCGCGTAGTGCAGGGCCAACTGATAGAGCAAGTCGCCGGCCGAGGCGCTGTCGAGTCCCTGAGTCAGCTCGCCGAGTTGTGCCAACAGTCGGGGCGCGTCCTGCGGCGCGCGGTCGCTGTGGGCAATGATCGCTTGCAGGTTGCGTTGCTTCTGAGCGAGTCGCCGCATCAGGTCCAGTGAGTCGTCGTTGGACTCAAGCAACCGGCGCCGCGCGTCCCCTTCGGGAGCCAGCGCGATGCCGCTGAAAAAGTCGTCCCGTCCCGAGCCCTGCGGCAGCGTGTTGACCAGCAGTTGAAAGCCGAGCGACGAGGGGGATGGCGTGGGCTGATCGCAGACCAGCGCGCGGGGCAGTTCGGCCAACTCGGCGAGCGAGCCGCGCCACTGCGGCACCAGCTGCGACGTGGTCACGTTTGTCGCGCCGAGCTGCGCGTCCTCGAGTCGTCCGTAAACTTTTTTCACCTGCCAGGGTTGCAACCCCCACCGGGCTGACAACTCGGGAAACCGCGTGGGATCAGCCGCCTGCTCGACCGCCCGCAGCACGAGTTGGCTCATTAAATGGCCCAGCGGGTCGCTTCCGCGCGGACTGGGCGCGTGCGTGACGATGATCTCGGGCCTCCATTGGCGAATTTGCCGCACGAGGTGCGCGTCGAGTCGCTGGAGCGACTGGCCATCGTTGGCCCGGTCCCAAGCGTCGAGTTGCTGCTGCGCCGAGAGCATGAGCCCCGCGTGCCGCGCGGGGAAGCGCCAGGCCGACTCGGCCCCGATCGCGCCGCACATCGTGACCGCTTCCTGCGTGCGGCTGTCGAGGGTCGGTGACGCTGCCGCGCCGCGCTCGAGATCGGGCCGCGTGAGTAGTTCGACGTGGGCCAGGTACCCTTCGCTCGCGCAGAGCCGCAGCAGCAACTCGAACGGCACGCGCTCAGGTTCGGCCAGCAGGGCGAGGAGCGCGGCGCGCGACCCGCCCCGATGTTGCACGCGCCACGAGCGGCCTCCATCGACCGTGGCCAGGATCCAACCCAATTCGCCGACGGCCCAGCCCCGTTGCTCGTCGAGCATCGTCAGGGCGTTGAGCGGCGTCGAGGCGCCGGTCTCGAACCACTGCCATGTCCGGCCGTCGTCGCTGGAGTGCCCGACACGCGAGCCGGGGGAGCCGACAACCCAGACCGATGATCCCACGGCGGCGACGGCACGCCAGTCGCACTCGTCGCCCGTGAGCGCGGCGAGGTCGCCCGGAGGCGTTTGCCAGGTGCGCCCCAGGTCGTCGCTGCGCATGACGAGCCCGCCGTCGCCGACGAGCCAGCCGCGCGTATCACCGACGAGCTTGAGTTGCCGAACTCGACGCATGCCGAGCGGGTTGTTGGGCGTGGCTTCGGTGGCGCGGCGGCGAACGCTCTCCAGCCCGCCAAGCGAGCTGGCCACGGCACCGGTGTACGGATCGACAAAATCACCGGCCGAGAAGCCTCCGGTCAGCTCGCTCACGGCGGGGGTCCAACTCCGGCCGCCGTCGTCGGTCGTGAACAGGCCTGTCGGGAACAGGGCCGATGGGTCGCCCCAGGCCCAGGCGTGCGTGGGGGACAGGAGCTGGATGCGTTTGAGGGCGGGCAGCAAGACCGAGCGATCGTGCTGCCAAGTCTGGCCGCCGTCGCTGGTGCGCAGCACGACCGCGCCGCGGGTGTGAATGAGCGGCGTGGTGTGACCGCCGACGGCCCAACCGTGCCGGGCGTCCAGGAAGGCCACCGAGTGCAACGGGGCCGTCGTGCCCGACTCTTGCCGCGACCACGTCTGCCCGCCGTCGCCCGTGTGCCAAATCGTGCCGTGGTAGCCGACGGCCCAACCGAGCCGCGGATCGACAAACGTCACGTCGAGCAGACTGGCGTCTTCACGCAAGGTGCTGGCAAACGCGCGCGGATCGGCGGCATGAACCAGCGTGGCCCAACTCAACAGACCGCAGGCGAACAGCCAACGTGCCATGGTCAACTCCCTTGGACCGATCAGGAAACGGACTGCGCGAACATCGCGGCGGCGGGATTGTACGCGACAAAGCCACGGGGCCCCAACAGCATCCCCGGCACGTTCGTGCTAGCATGCCGCGACGCGGGCTTGCAACCGCTGCGCGTAGAGATCGAGCAGCCCTTGAGCCGATTCGCGGCTGATCTCCTGCCGATCGTAGTTGGCAATCACGCTCAGCACGCCGCGATAGGAAAGCGAGGTGATCGAGACACTCGACTGGGGTCGAACCGGCGGGGCCGACTCGATCGCCTCGAGCCGCAGGCCACCCGCGAGCAACATCCCCTCCTCGCGCGGCAAGGTCGAGTCGGAGAACACGCGACCCATGTTGCTGAAGGTCGAGGTCGCCAGGCATTTATGATCGCACACAAAAGGCTCGAGCGAGCCCGAGAGCTTTTCGCAACAGCCAAGCACGCGATGAAATGACAAGGCCATGCGGGCTCGTTTGAGCCAGAGCATTTCCAAGTGGACAGTCCGCAGCAGCCAGTGGGGCTTTTGCAGCACGCCACGCACGCGCTCGATGGGGGTCATGCCGACAATGTTCGCCGCCGGCATCGTCTCGTCCGCGGCGCCACGCAAGTTGATCGGGATCATTAGCCGCAGCGTGTGGCAAATCGCCCGGCCGGTCACACGCTCGTTCCAGTCCCGAATCGCCAACAGCCAATCGGTCGCCAGCAGGTCGTTGAGCAGTAGCCCCTTGCCTTTGGCCAGCGTCGAGAGGCCCCGCACGACGTCGGTGCCCAACGTCACCGTCGGATAGTCGGGAAGCTCACGAAGCTGCTCGGGCAACAAAGGCTCGAACGGCAGCGACTCGAGCGGAAACGGCTTGCGTAGGAAGAACCACAGTGACCCAAACACGACGCCGATCAGTTCCACCGGCAGGCGCAGCAGGTAATGAAACCAGCGCAGGCCAAATCGGCTGCGCTGCTTGAGCCCCTCGGGGTCGAGCGCGCGCGGTTCGACGTTCGCGCGCGGCTCAAGCCGCCGATGATAGATCCGCAGCAGGTCGTCGAGGAAGCGGTACGCGCCGACTCCGTCGCAGCAGCTATGATGAAACTGGAAACGCATCTCGACCCGGCCGTCGCCGTGGCGCACCCAGCAACGCAAGCCCTTCTCGCGATGCAAATCGATACGGGCCACGTCCGGAAAGCGCAGCGGCGCCGAGTGCTCTTGGCAATCGAGCCAGGGTGTGTCGTCGCGGGCCGCGACCCAGCGCAGATCGCGGGGCGAATCCCCCTCGACGAGCGCCGAGAGCAACGGCTCGCGGCGCTGGGCGACCCGCAACGACTCGCGCCACGCGGACTCGTCGAGCTTGCCGCGAAAGCGCAGCACGATGGTAAAGGCCATCGGCTGCCACGGTCGGTCGTCGGCCAACATGTAGCGTTCGAAGACGGTGAGCGGCAGAGGAAAGACCATCGCCATCCGCGTCAGGAGGGGACCCGCTCGAAAATCGTGGCGATGCCTTGACCCATGCCAATGCACATCGCGGCGAGGCCGTATCGGGCGTCGCGGTCGACCATCGCGTGAATCAGCGTGGTGGCGATGCGGGCACCACTGGCGCCGAGCGGATGGCCCAGCGCGATCGAACCGCCGCGCACGTTGAGCTTGTCGTCGCTGATGCCCAACTCGCGTTGGCAGACAATGGCCTGCACGGCGAACGCCTCGTTGAGTTCGACCAAATCGAGCTGCGCGACGTTCAGCTCGGCGCGGGCCAGCGCCTTGTTCACGGCGGGCACGGGACCGGTGCCCATGAAGCGTGGGTCGACACCGACGACGGCCGAGCTGACGACCCGCGCCAGCGGCTTGAGCCCCAGCTTGAGCGCGCGTTGGCTGGACATCATGAGCAGCGCCGCGGCGCCGTCGTTCAGGGGCGAGCTGTTGCCCGCGGTGACGGTCCCGCCCGAGGTCGCAAAGGCCGGATTGAGCGAGGCCAACTGTTCGAGGCTGGTGTCGGGACGGACACATTGATCGGTCGTGATCTGGACCCGTTCGCCGTTGGACTTATGCCCCCAGGTGGGGACGATCTCGCGCTTGAACTCGCCCCGCGCGTGAGCGGCCGCCGCGCGCTGATGGCTGCGGAGCGCGAACTCGTCTTGTTCGCGGCGCGAGATCTGCCGCTGCTGCGCAAGATTCTCGGCCGTGTTGCCCATCACCAGCGATTCGACCGGCGTGCGGGCGAACACGTTTGGATTGACAAACTCCGAGGTCTCCATGGGGATGTGCTGCATGTGCTCGACGCCGCCAACGACCTGCACGTCCTCGGCTCCGCCGCGAATGCTGCACGCGGCCTGATTGATCGCTTGCAGACTTGAACCGCAGAGCCGATTGATGGTCGTGCCGGCAGTTTCGAGCGGTAACCCCGACAGCAGCGCGATCATGCGCGCCACGTTAAAGCCTTGCTCGAAACGTTGACCCGTGACGCCAAACACCAGGTCCTCGATCTCCCGAGGATCGATGCCGGTCGTTTCGATCAGGGCGCGCACCACCGACACCGCGAGGTCGTCGGAGCGCACGTCGCGAAAGTAACCCAAATTTTTATGCGATCGCCCGATAGCTGTCCGCGCACAGGCGACGACGACGGCGTCCCTCATGAGAACCAGCTGCTCAAAATGCGTCCGTTCTAGCTAAGTGGTTGCGCCGCCACGACGCTCTGGCGTCGCCTGGGGCGGCATACGGTGGCCTGTTAATCGACGTCCGCGCGGCGAACGAGCCCCAGCGAGTATCGCGAGGCCAAGTAACAGCGGGCTTCCGTGGGTCGCCCGGGTTCATTCACTGCGCAGTCCTCAATTAGACCGGTCGCCATTGTAACGTTTCGAGGTCACCGCCTGAAAGCCCTGTGAATAATTCGGCAAAATAGGGGGCCGCGGCGCGACGCCGTCATCGGCCCGAATGAATGCCGCGACCTTCCCGAGCATACGGACCGGACAAAAAGTCGCGTTGGAATCTGCGGCGTCGGACCAGGTCAAATGAAGGGCTCAGCGTGCTGAGCAGGCCGATGGTGGCCCAGCCGCTTCCCCCCCATGCGAAAACGCGTGACGGCCATCGGTGAGATCCTTCTAATTCTCGACATTGAACAGCAGCCAAGGAGCGTTCCAGGAGCCGTCGGCGCGTTGCAACGACTCTAGTCTGTCCAGCAGCGACTCGGGAGAACGCTCACTTTTTATCGAGGTCATACACGAAGGCGTGATCGTCCGCGGGGAGGACCCAGACGTTCCGAAACTTTACTGGGTTGCCGTGGTCCTGAAGGAACACAGGACCGGTCATCGTCTTCTTCTGCCGATCCCAGATCGTTTCCAGGTACTTGGTGGTGCCGAATCGGAACGGGTGGAACACTGATTTAGGCTCGCCGAATTGAGCCCCGTCTTGGACTTTCTGCCCATTGAACCACACGATGACGGTCCCATTCTCGACAATCTTCCCCGACTCGTCCCGCCGAGGCGCCCGGTAGCGGATGTCGAAGACCTGCCACTCCCCTGGCATCCGGCAGGCGTTCATGAGCGGCTTCGAGAAGCCATACACCGCCCCGGCATCCTCTTGGGTAATGGTCTCCTTGCCGAAGGAGTTCAGAATCTGCACTTCGTAGTTCCCGTGGATGTAGACACCGCTATTCCCGGGCCCCTTTTCCGGCAGCATGAACTCCACGTGGATGTCCGCGTCTCGGAAATGAAGTTTGGAGACGATGTGATTCCGGTTCCCTTTGGGCGTCGAGATGACCCCACCGGCCTCGACCGGCCAGTCGATCTTCTCGCCCGCCATGCTCATAAACGAGTGGTTCCCCTTGTCGTCGAGGAGCACGGTCGCGCCCTTCGGGGGTGGGGCGGGGAGTTGGCTCTGGTCCGGTGTGAAGTCGCGATCGGCCGCAAGAAGAAAAAGTGAGAGCAAGATCGTGGGGGTCATCTGGTCGCCTCCGACAGTTGTAGGTTGGTATTGCGGGTGAAAATCAATCCCACCGGGACGTCGTTTGATCCCAACGGCCCAAGGATATCGCGCGACAGCCTACTCCGGCAGCGGCTGGCCGCGGGTCTCGGGAGCGAACCAAATCAGCACCGCGCCAAATAAATAGATGGCGCTAATGTAGCTGCACGCGACCGGATAGCCGCCGGTGATCCCCGCGTAAGTCGTCGACTCGGCGAAGAACGGCAGCAACGCGCTCATCTGCAATGTGCCGATCGCGGCAATGATGCGACCAAAGTTGAAGGCGAAGCCCTGGCCCGTGGCCCGCACGCGCGTGGCGAACAACTCAGGCAGATACAGCGGCAACCAGCCGTAGAACGAGGCCGTGCAGGCACCGGCCGTGAAGGCCCAAAACAAGAACGAGGCACCGTACTCGTTGTGGAATTGGAAGAAGACAAGCGCCGAGACGAGCGAGACCAAGCAGAGCAGGCAGTACGCCATCCGTCGCCCGAGCCAGTCACCGGCCATCGCGGCGAGAATGGTACCGATGATTGCACCAACGGCGAGCACGATCTGCGTCCACTCGCGGGCATGGTACTGATTATTGGTCAATTGAGCGGCCCAGGTGGCAGCCCATTGCGTCGAGCCCCAGGTGCCGAGCAACGCCACGCCGCTCAGGCCCGCGCCGAGCAACATGCGTCGCACGGTGGGCCAGGGCGAGATCATCGCGGCGGCTTGCTTGCTGGCGACGGTTCGTTGCAGGAAGCGAAGTACCGGATACGTGTAGCCCATCACGGCAATTGCCAAACCCACGAGCGTGCCGAGCACGCGCACCACCGGCGTGTAGTCATTCGCCCAAACGTACACGATCATGAACGGGCCGACCGCGCCGACGACAACCCCCAGCAGGTCGATGGGCAGCCAATGCGAGGTGCTCCCTTTGCCCCGTTCTTCTTCCCACTTGTGCGACTCGGGCACGAAGATGCGGAAGAAGAACGTGAGCACGGCGGGGAGCGTGCCGAGGATCATCATGAGCCGCCAGCCCTTGTGCGCGACGAGCATTTGCACGGTCGAGTCGCCGAGCCCCAGGCTCGACAGGACTTGCTCGCACTCGGCGAGGATGGACGAGAGCGCGATGCCGACGAAGCCGACGAGCAGGTAACCGGCGTTGGCCGCCGCGCCAATCAGACCGGCCATCAGGGACCGTGAGCGGTTGGGCCAGACCTCCATGACAAGCGCGACCCCCAAGGCCCATTCGCCCCCCATGCCCAGCGAGGCGATGAACCGCAAGATGCCCAACTGCAACGGCGACTGCGCGACGCCACACAAGCCGGTGAAGAGCGCGTAGGTGAGCACGCTCAGGCTCATGGCGCGCACGCGGCCGATGCGATCGCCGAGCCAGCCGAAGACGACGCCCCCGGTGGCCGCTCCGACCAAAAACACGGCAATGATCACGCCGAAGTAGAAGCCGATTTCGCCTTCCTGAGCTTTGCTGGGTGTGCCCACGATGCCGAGCATGTCTTGCACGGCGGCCCGGCCAACCATCGAGAACACGCCCATCTCGGCCCCGTCGAACATCCAGCCCAACAGGGCCGCAATGAGTGCCATCCACTGGGCGCGAGTGGTCGACGATTCAGGAGGCTTCGTCATGCGGTCACGCGTCCATTTCTAGCAAAGGGGATGTTCGAGGGCCCGACCATTCGCATCGTAACGCGTCACGTTACTCTTCCATGTCGCCCTTGGGTTCTGGCAGCAGGTAGGTCATGAAGAAGTTGATCAGGTACACGGCAAAGGCCACGCCGGCCGCGACATAGGCGGTCATGTGCGCGGCGTCGATCGGGTTCGGCGCACCGTTTTCTCCCTTGGCCACCAGGATCGACGCGATCCACTGCGTCAAAGCCGCGAAGCTCGTGCCGATCAGTCGGCCACCAATGTTGGCGGCAAAACTCTCGCCCGTGCCGCGTAAGTGCATCGGGAAGGCATGCGGCAGATAGTTGCCCCAGAAGCTGAACTGGGCCACGGTCAAAAAGCCCGCCACAAAGATGCCGTACTTCAAGTAGTCGAGACTCGTCACCGCCGCCCAACCAAAGATCAGCGGCATCAGCACCAAGCCGGGCACGAGGAATATCCGCAGCAGCGAACGCCGACTAACCACCACCATCACCAGCGCGGCCAGGGCAAAGCGGCCGAACAACCCGCCAATCTCCTGCACCTTCGTGGCGGCCGAGGCGTTCGCCTGAATCGTCTGACCAGGGATCTTGGCCTTCTCGGCGGCGAGTGCCTTGGTGACCGCCGCGGCGTCGCCCCCCTTGGCCTGAACGTCAGCCGTAATCTTCTGCTGTTGTTTTTCAGACAAACCGGCCGACATCTTCTCTTTGATCTGCGTTTGAACCTCGGGCAGCCCCGGCACAATTTGCGGCATCTGCTGGATGGCCCCAAACGCGGCCGCAAAGCTGCACGTGAACATAATCGTCGTTACGATCGTCGTGCGGCGCAGCTCCGGCGAGAACAGCTCGCCAATGCTCGGCCGACGCAACGTGCCGCTCGCCCGCTTCTGAGCCCACTTGGGCGACTCGGGCAGAAACGGCCGAATCACAATCAACGGTATCGCCGGGATCAGGCCCGACATGAGCGTGTAACGCCACGGAGCGTGCGTGTCCTTGACCTCCCCCAGGAACGACAGGAACTCGGGCAATTGGATCGCCGGCAATTGCAAGGCGGGCAACTGAATGCCAAACAGCAAGTCAGCCGGCTGATTGGCGGCCCAAGCGATCGCCAGGCCGTTGGCCACCGCCACCAACAAGCCGCCGACCGACGAGAAGGCCTGCGTAAAGCCCAATACCCCTTCGCGCCGCTTGGGGTCGTCGAACAACTCGGCCAACCACGCCACGGCCGCGACAAACTCAACGCACACGCCGATGAACACGAGGCAGCGGAAGAACAACAGCATGTACAGGTTCGTGGAAAACCCGGCCGCAAACGCCGCGAAGGCATAGAGCAATATGCTCCACGTGAGCACGGCCCGACGTCCGAGCCGGTCGGTCAGATACCCGCCCGCTAAGCCAAACACGCCGCCGGCCACCGCCGGCACGTAGAACAACAAGCTAAACCACTTCGTAAAGTCCGGCGTGCCAGGCTGAATGCCACCCAGCTCGATCAGCGCGGGCCGAATGATCAGCGGCAGCATGAGCAGTTCGTAGATGTCGAACGCGAAGCCAATCGAGGCGATCACGCAAATCAGCCATTGGGTGCTCGTCAGTCGCGAGTTGGATGTCGGTACGCTCATAATTCCCAGGGGGTGGGTGAAGGTGGGAGGAGATCGTGAGGGCCGGGCCCATTTTTAGCCCCATCATCGTAATTGCCCCCGCACCCACTCACAAGCGTCCGACAGAGCCAGAATCTCGATCCGACGCCGCTTCTGGGCGTGGGATTGTGCTCGCCCGCAGGAGCGATATAACGACCAGGAAACCTCTGCCGCTTAAGTTGATCGCAGAACCCCTTCTCCCGCCGGGAGAAGGTGGCCGAAGGCCGGATGAGGGAATTGCGCACCGTCACTTCGCTGCGACAAGCCCTCACCCGGTTCGCTTCGCTCACCACCCTCTTCCAGATGGCGAGGGTTAGGGAATACCGTCTTCCTAAGCCGCACCCGCTCATTACGAGAACCCGCCATGCGCTCCACCTGGACCTTCCATACCGCCGGCAAACTCCTCTTCGGGCCCGGAGCCGTCGGGCAACTCGGCGACGAAGTCCGCGCGCTGGGCGTCAAACGGCTCCTGCTCGTCACCGATCGCAGCCTCATCGAGCACGGCGTGGCCAAGCCAGTCTGCGAAGCACTCGCCGCCGCTGGAGTCGCCTACGAGATGTTCGACGGCGGCATGCCCGAACCATCGCTCGACGTGGCCGAGCAGTGCGCGGCATTTGGTCGCGGCGCGAAACCCGACGCCGTGCTGGGACTCGGCGGCGGCAGCAACATGGACCTCGCCAAGATGGTCGTCGCCCTGCTCACCCACGGCGGCAAGGTACAAGACTACTTCGGCGAAAATAAGGTCCCCGGCCCAGTGATGCCGCTCATCTGTGTCCCGACCACCTCGGGCACCGGCAGCGAAGTGACTGCCGGCACCGTGCTGACCGACACCGCCAACCAGATCAAGGTGGGCGTGATGAGCAATTACCTGCGACCGCGTCTGGCGCTAGTCGACCCACGACTCACGCTCAGTTGTCCGCGCAAGGTCACGGCCGACAGCGGCATCGACGCCCTCGTGCATGCCATCGAGGCGTACACGGCCGTCGACAATGCCGACTTTCCGTTGCCGCCCGGCGAGCGGAGCACCTATCAAGGCCGCCACCCGCTCGGTGACTGTCTGGCCGAGAAAGCGATTCGCCTGGTGGGCGAGCATTTGGTGCGGGCCGTCGAGCATGGCGACGACCTTGCCGCGCGCGAGGGAATGGCCCTTGCCGCGACACTGGCCGGCATGGCCTTCTCGAACGTCGGCGTCGCGCTGGTCCACGCGATGGAGTATCCCGTCGGCGGAGCGGTACACGTCTCGCACGGCGCTGGCAATGGCCTGCTGTTGCCCTTCGTGATGCGTTACAACCTCGGCGTGCGACAAGCCGAGCTGGCGCGCATCGCCGCGTGGCTTGGCGCTGACACAAAGGGTATGACACTCGCCGACGCCGCCCAAGCCGCGATCGACACAGTCGAGCAGCTCAAAACGCGCATCGGCATTCCCAGTCGTTTGCGAGACGTGGGCGTGCGCGAAGATCATTTGCCGGTGTTCGCCGAGAAGGCCATCGGCATCAAGCGGATTTTACGAGTGAATCCGCGTTACCCGACAGTCACCGACATCGAGCAAATCTACCGCGACGCGTTGTAGTAGGAAGTAAGAAATGATGAAGGATGAGGGATGAGGGATGAGGGATGAAAACGGAGCGCTGCCGCGTGAGCGTGTCT
>CAZZBK010000054.1:0-34939 GCA_964652155.1 uncultured Planctomycetaceae bacterium
TCGACGAGACGCTCGTCGTCGCCGTGGGCGAGTTCGGTCGCAGTCCCGTCAAGGGAGTGAGCACGTCGGGAAACAACAACTCGGCCGACGGTCGCGATCACTGGCCATACTGCTACACTGCGGTCGTGGCCGGCGCTGGGATCAAACGCGGCTACGTGCATGGCAAGAGCGACAAGACCGCCTCGGCCCCGCTCGAAGACCCGGTTCACCCCGCTGAGTTGCTGGCAACGATCTACCACAGCTTCGGCATCGATCCGGAGACGATCGTCTACAACCACCTCAACCAGCCGCGCGAGTTGGTCAAAGCCAAGGCCGTGAGCAAGTTGTTCGCCTAACGATTCGAGCGCGATTGGGCTACTTTTGTGGCACCCAGACGCGCGCGAGTCCGGCGACCGTAAACTGGCCACCGATGGCCGAGTCGAGTTCGAGCGTGCAGACCTGCGTGCGTCCCTTGGCCTTCATCTCTCGGATGGTGGCCATGACGCTTTCGCGCGCCGGTCGACGATCAATCTGACAAGGCGCCACACTCACCTTCATACCCGGCTTGATTTGAGCGATCAGCTCACGTCCTTCGGGAAACAAGTTGATCTCGACCGTCGCAGGCTCCGCGCGATCGACGTAGCCGGGCAGGCCTTCGGCTTGCATCCGCTCGCGATGGACGTGCTGTTGCTCGGTCTGGAACTTGAGCAAGCTGGCTTCGTCCAAAAACACCTCCCAACAGCGGCGATGCTTGCCTTGCCCGAGGCCGTGAGTCTTGGTGCGCAGCTTGTCGCCGACGCGAATGTCGCCCAGCGCGGCGCTCTGACCGTCTTTCCAATAGCGCGTGTGCTCGTCGACTTCGAGGAGAATGCCGCTCTGTCGGATGTACGATTTATCGGCGCTGGCGTCGGTCACTTCGAGGATGCCCTGCTTGGCGTCGATGCGGTCGACGTGATAGTACTCTTTGTGCCCGTTCAAAAAGTTCATTTCATCTTGGATGTACGTGAGCCACACCCAGTCCCCTTGCTCGTTGGGGTGCAGGCGAAAGATGGCCCGTTCGCCGACGCGATAGTCTTGCAGGTCGCCGAGCGCCGCGTGATGCAGCAGTTCGGCGTAGGGCATGATCGTGAACGGCATGACCTCGTCGGTCGACTCGTTGCGGAACTTGCCGGTGCGGGTTTTCGGGTCGAGGCTCACGAGCTCGCCCCAGATGCGCCGCATGTTGTCGGTTGGCACGATCACTTGGCCTGGAATGATCTTCAGCTTCGGCGGCGTTGCGTCGGCGGCCAGAGTGAGCAGGGCGATCAAACAAACAAGCAGCCGCGGCATGGGGATTCCACTCCAGAAAGTGACCAGGACAGGCCAATGGACAACTCGGGCCCCACAGAATAACCTCCAGCCCTTCCGGCTCAAAATTTCCCCAGTCACCATCAAGCGATAAAAATGTCTTGATGCAATCGCGGCAATGGTCGATACTACGTCCTGTCGTCCGCTGATCGAGTCGACAGCACTTGCCTTCCCCATGCCTTCCACGATCAAAACCTGACCGAGGTCCCCGATGAGCCTGAGCGAGTCACCGCGTTCTTTGTCCCATGCCGTGCGGCATCAACGAGCCGTGGCCGAGCACCCACTCGCACCGCAGTCGAGCCCACTCGTGCATGTGGGGAGCCG
This sequence comes from uncultured Planctomycetaceae bacterium, assembly GCA_964652155.1. Taxonomy (GTDB): domain Bacteria; phylum Planctomycetota; class Planctomycetia; order Pirellulales; family PNKZ01; genus CAZZBK01. Next base: position 1,651 of record CAZZBK010000054.1, read on the forward strand.
ACGCTGGTTTTTGCAGTTGGGTATGACCGGCGCCGCGGGACTCTCGATCCCCGGGCTGTTGCAATCGCGCGCCGAGGCGGCCACGAGCGGCAGCTCTGTGCGACCAACCTCGGTGATCCAAATTTGGTTGTCGGGAGGACCGAGCCAAATCGACTCCTGGGACATGAAGCCCGAGATGCCTAGCGAGATTCGCGGGCCCTTTCAACCCATCGCCACTAACGTGCCGGGCATCGACATCTGCGAGCACATGCCGCAGCAAGCCGCGATGATGGATAAATTTGCCATCATTCGCTCGGTCGATTCGTCCTCCAGTAACCACACGCCGATCACGTTTCAGGCGGGCAATCCCAAGGCGCAGCGCGTCAACATCGGTCGCCAAGGGGGCGGTTACCCGTCGATGGGCTCCGTCGCGGCCAAGTATCACGGACCCAACCAGCCCGGCATGCCACCGTTTGTTGCGCTGGCCAACAGCATGGTCAGCGACATCTACGGCGCGGGAGACCTGGGCCAAGACTTCGAGCCGCTCGATGGAGTCAACGTGAATGGCCGGTTCTCGCTGCCCGAGGGGATTGCCGTGCCGCGGCTCCAAGATCGCGATCGCCTGCGCCGCGAGCTGGATCAGTACCGCGCCCAACTCAGCAGCAACGTCAGTTTTCAGCAGCAAGACCGCTACACGCACGAAGCGTTCGATCTGGTGTTAGGGGGCGCGGCGCAGCGAGCCTTTGACATTTCGCAAGAGAGTGACGCGGTCCGCGACCGTTATGGCCGCGATTCGCTGGGGGAGAAGGCATTGCTCGCCCGACGGCTTGTCGAGGCCGGCGTCACCTACGTCACACTCAGCGACGCCTGGGGCCACTGGGATCATCACGGCGACGAAGTCCGCTGGGGCGGCATCGTCAAGGGGCTTACCCCCATGCTCCCGGTCATCGATCGCGGCATCACGGCGCTCGTCTCCGACCTCGCCGAACGCGGCTTGCTCGACTCGACGCTCGTCGTCGTGGTGGGTGAATTTGGCCGCAGCCCGGTGATGACCAAAACGGCGGGCCGCGATCACTGGGTCAATGTCATGTCGATGCTCATGGCCGGCGGCGGTGTCCGCGGCGGCCAGGTGATCGGCGCAACCGATCGACGTGGCGGCTCGATTGCCGAGCGACCTGTCGGCCCCAGCGATCTCGCGGCCACGATCTTCAAGCACCTCGGCATCGACTCCACGCTGCACTGGACCAACCCATCGGGTCGACCGGTGCCACTCGTCGAAAACGGCAAAGTGATCTCCGAGTTGTTCTAGCCATCCGACTTCTTACTTCTTGGGCAACTCGACGCCGTCGAGCAACCGGCCGGGCGAGCCCATGATGTTGTAGCCGCCGTCGACGTGCAGCAACTCGCCGGTGATACCGTTCGACATATCGGAGAGCAAGAAGCCAGCCGAGCGGGCCACCTCGTCGTGGGTGATGTTCCGCCCCAGCGGGGCCATTCGCTCGTAGAGCCGCAGCATGTCGTCGACTCCGGCGGCGCTGCCTGCTAGTGTGCGCACCGGACCCGCGCTGATGGCGTTCACTCGAATGCCGCGCGGGCCGAGATCGAAGGCTAGGTACTTGACGATGCAGTCGAGCGCCGCCTTGCAGATGCCCATGACGTTGTAGCCGGGCACGGCTTTCTCGCCGCCAAAGTACGTGAGGGTCACGATACTGCCGCGGTCGTTCATCACCTCGCGGGCCGCATTGGCCACGGCGATCAGGCTGTAGGCGCTAATCTCCATCGCCATTTTGAATCCCTCGCGGCTCGTCTGGATCGTGTCGACCTTCAGGTCGTCGAGCGAGGCGAAGGCGATCGAGTGGATCACAAAGTCGAGCTTGCCAAACTCGGCGGCCGCCCGCTGCATGACCGCGCGAATGTCATCGTCCTTTTGGGCGTCCATCGGCACGAGGAATTTGGCCGACTGCGGCACCGTATCGGTAAGTTGCGAGACCCGGCGGCGATTGCGTTGCCGCTCGTCGTCAGGCCGATCGGGCAGATGCGTGAAGCCGCACTCGGCTCCTTGTTCCATGACGTATTTGGCAATCGCCCAAGCGAGCGAACGATCATTCGCGACGCCAAGCACCACACCTTTTTTGCCGTCGAACAAACCCATGACATCCGATCTCCGCTGGGGGTAGGAAAGACGCCAAGATACCAATGCGCCGCCGCTTTGCGAAGTGGCTCAAAGGCCGCGAGCCCCGCCCGGTGACGTTCTCTGCCGCCGCCAACACTTCGCTTGTCGCACGTCTCGGCACCACCTATACTTAACAGAGCGTAAGTGAGGAGTTCAGGGTTATTTGCGCCAGGCGTCCAAGACGCTCGCGCCATCCGAGGAGACGGCGGTTATGAAACCTGCGTGGCGGGCGCTCTGGGCGTCGATTTTTATGGTCGCGGTCTCGTTCTCGTTGGCCCATGCCGACGAACCGAAGGCCAAGCCCCCCCTGCTCGACGAGGCGCGCAAGAAAGCCGACGCCGAGTACTACGAACTCTACAAGGTGTTTGCCGACACGCTCTATCAGGTCGAGCAAAACTACGTCTCCGAGGTCAATCGTCGCGAACTCATGGAGGCGGCCATTCGCGGCTTGCTCGACAAGCTCGACCCCTACTCCAATTACATCAATCCCGACGAGATGAGCCGCTTTAAGACTAATGTCGAAAGCCAGTTCGGCGGCATCGGCATCCAGATCACGATGGACGGCAACCAACTCAAGGTGCTCAGTCCGCTGGTCGGCTCTCCCGCCTATCGCGCGGGCATGCAGGCCGGCGACGCCATTGTCGAAATCGAAGGCAAGACCACCCAGGGTATCAGCATCGACGAGGCCGTCCGCCGTCTCAAAGGCGAGGCCGGCACGAAAGTCGCCCTCACCGTGACTCGCGATCGCGGCCGAGTCCGGCAGGCCTTGTCCCTCGAACGTGAGATCATCCATCTCGAAACCGTCATGGGTGACCGCCGCAAGAACGACGATAATTGGGACTTCATGCTCGATGCCGAGAAAAAGATCGGCCTGATTCGCATCACCGCCTTCAGTCGTGACACCGCCGAGGAAGTCGAACGGGCACTCAAGGACCTCAAGTCGCAACAGATGCGCGGGCTCGTCATCGACCTGCGTTTTAATCCCGGTGGGCTGCTCAAGTCGGCCACCGATATCTCCGACCTGTTCATCTCCGAGGGGCTGATCGTCTCGACCAAGGGACGCAACTCGGTCCCCCGCGAGGTCAACGCCCGCAAGGCCGGTACCTTCGAGGGCTTTCCCATCGCCGTGCTGGTCAATCGCTACAGCGCCAGCGCCAGCGAGATTGTCTCGGCCTGCTTGCAAGACCACAAACGGGCGATCGTCGTCGGCGAACGGACCTGGGGCAAGGGGAGCGTGCAAAACGTGATCGACCTCGAGAACGGCAAAAGCGCCCTCAAGTTGACCACCGCCAGCTACTGGCGCCCCAGCGGGAAGAACATTCACAAATTTCCCGACGCCAAGGATAGTGACGAATGGGGCGTCATGCCCGACCAAGGCTACGAACTCAAGCTCCCCGATGCCGAACTCTCGGAACTTGTCCGGGTGCGCCGCGAACGGGACCTGCTGCTCGTCAGCCACGCTCCGGCCGTGTTGACCAAAACGCCCGCCAAGGACGACAAGTCAACCGACACCAAAAAGGCCGACGATAAACCGCCCGAAGCCAAGCCCAAGGCCGACGAGAAGAAACCCGACGCCAAGCCCAGCGAGGACAGCAAGTCGTCGTTTCTCGACCGCCAGTTGCAGAAAGCGCTCGACTATCTGACCACCGAGATGGCCAAGGCCAAGTAGTGCCGGTGGACCTGTTCCGCGTTTCGTCTCGACGGGGTCTGTCGTGGGTGAGTGTCACCGTTGTGGGTGGCTGGCGTGTTGCATAGCAAAACCCGGTACTTTGAGGCGGTGTGATCGGTGATTTGCTGCGCAAAACACCAGCCACCCTGCTGATTCATGCCCTTGATGCCAGGTACGATTGATCCACCAATTATTGAGATGCTCACACGCCTGCCGTGCTGTTCCTGACCATCGAGACAACCTGCGACGAGACCGCCGCCGCGGTGATCGACGATCAACTGCGGGTCTTGGGGTCGGCCGTCGCTTCGCAAGATGCGCTGCATGAGCGTTTTCAGGGGGTGGTCCCCGAGCTCGCCTCGCGCGCGCATGTCGAACGCATCATCCCGATCATCGATCAAGCGCTCAGCCGCGCCGGCGTGCAGCCCCGCGAACTGGGCTGCATCGCGGTGGCTAATCGACCGGGTCTGGCGGGCTCGTTGCTCGTCGGCGTCGCCTGTGCCAAAAGCTTGTCGCTCGCGCTCAACGTGCCGCTCGTGGCCATCAACCATGTCCACGCGCACCTGTATGCCTGCCGCATGGAGTATGGCCCCGAGGTCTTCCCCGGCGTGGGCTTGGTGGCCAGCGGAGGTCACACCAGTTTGTTCCACTGTCGCGATGCGGTCGACATGGAGTTCCTGGGTGGAACGATCGACGACGCGGCCGGCGAGGCGTTCGACAAGATCGCCAGTCTCCTAGGTCTGCCGTACCCCGGTGGCCCCGCCATCCAACGTGCCGCCGCGAAGGGTAACGCCCGGGCGTATAAATTCCCGCGGTCTTTTTTCCACGAGAGCGATCGACTGGAGTTCAGCTTTAGCGGCCTGAAGACAGCGGTTCGCTACGCGATTGCGCCCCCCGGCACGGTCATCGATCCTCGCATGCTCGACCCGCAGCAGATCAACGATCTGGCGGCCAGTTTTCAGGCCGCCGTGGTCGACGTGCTCGTGGCCAAGTGTCGCCACGCGCTCAAGATGACGGGGGAGAAATCTTTATGTGTCGGTGGCGGCGTGGCCGCGAACACCCTGTTGCGCGAACAGCTCAATCAAGCGGCCCAGCGAGACGGCACGCGGCTGTTCATCGCCCCGTTGGGCCTTTGCACCGACAACGCGGTCATGGGGGCACTGGCCATCGAGCGCTATCAGCGAGGCCTGTTCGAGACGCTCGACCTTGACGTCGTCCCCGGCCTGATGCGCGAACGCCGCTCGTAACAAAGCAGCTCTTTTCTGCACTCTCTCCCACAAGGGGAGAGGGTGTAATCTACGAATCATGTCAGTGGCCGACATACCGGGCGTACACGCTGCGCGCCTCGGCGATGTCATCCGTCCCGCCGACGATCGTGCGGCCGTCGGCGAATACGGTCAACACATACGTGTCGACCGCGAGTCGTACTAAAAACGCATTGCGCGTCACTCGACCCAGCGGCGACCATTTCGCGGCCAACTCGTCGAGCGAAATCGGAGACGCGGTCGGATGCGTCAATTGCACCGCGTTGCGGCCGCAAAGCACCGCGCTCTGACTGCCGCGGCGACCGTCGAGCCAGGCGTAGTCGTGCTGAATGCAGCATGCACAGTTGCTCTCGGCGCGGAGCGTGTCGAGCTTCATTTGCCGCAGACGATTGTCCCAGACGTCGACGACCGTGAGCGTGCGCGAGATCGCTGCACGCCGCTGGGCCAATATCTTGATCGCCTCCATCGCCTGAATCGAGGCGATCACCTGAATGATCGGCGCAACAATGCCGGCCGTGTCGCAGGTCGGGGTCGTCCCCGCCGCGGGAGGCTCGGGAATCAGACAACGCAAGCAGGGCGTGTCACCGGGCAGGATCGTCATCGACTGCCCCTCGGCCCCCAGGCAACCGCCATACACCCAGGGAATGTTCAACTTCACGGCCGCGTCATTGATCAGAAACCGGGTCTCGAAGTTGTCGGTCCCATCGACGATGCAATCGACACCGGAGCAAAGTTCACTCATGTTGCGGCTGTCGACATCGGCCACGATGGGCTCGACCTCGACTTGCGAGTTGATCCGGCGGAGCTTGAGAGCCGCGGCGATGGCCTTGGGCAACTCAGCGCGGAGATCGTCCTCGTCGAACAGCACTTGGCGTTGCAGGTTATTCAGCTCCAAAAAGTCGCGATCGACCAGCCGCACCCGACCGACACCGGCGCGCACCAGTGTGTTGGCCAGATTCGAGCCGAGTGCGCCGCAGCCGACGATCAGCACGCGCGACGCGAGCAACTGCCGCTGCCCTTCCTCGCCAAGCGGCGCAAAGCGTGACTGACGAATGTAACGATCGAGGTTCATGGGGAGGGGGTGGGGAGAGTTTTCGGTTCTCGGTTATCGGTTGAAGGAGAGCGAATGGCGCGAGCGTGACGGTTTTGTGAACGACTGCGTGACTTGATTATACCCAATAGCCGGCGAATTCGCCGTGCCCCGCCAACTCGGCCTGCAAGCGATCGCATCCGCGGCGAGCCTCGACAAACGGTCGCGGGTCATGATTCAGACGGCCCGCGATCACCGGCAAGCGGAAGTCCGCCGCGCGCTCTATGATCTCGGCCGGGTCGTCTCGCTCGATCAGCACGACATCGGCCCAAGGCTGCGGAACCGCAGCGGACTCGGCGAGCCGTTCGACGAACAAGAGATTCCGCGCCGCGCGTCGCATGGCAACGTCGAGCGGAGCGCAACTGTCGAGCACGACGAAACCCACGGCCGGATGACGAGCCAACCGAGCGATCGGCTCGGCGAGCTGACAGGGCTCGTTCAATCGCACGGCCAACAGGTAGCCCTGCTCGTCGGCTTGCCGCAGCAGGGTGTCATCCGCTGACACGCAAACCACGACCGCCTCGTGTTCGCGCCAGGCGGTCAACTCGCCTTGTGCGACATGATCGCGATCGACGCCGCGCGCCACCCAAGGTCGGCTGTCATAGATCAGTCGCTTGCCGCGTCGCCCCAGCGGACGAATCCCCAGCCTGCGCTCCGTGCGCTCGACCGATTCGCCCGCCACGACCAACTCGATTTCGACTCGATAGAGGTAGGGTAACTCGGGGGTCCAAAAACAGGGGTCGCTCACGATCGCCTCGCAGAGCAGCGTGTCGCCCGGCCCGCGATCGACGAGTTGCGACACGGCCGTGAGCGAGTGGGCATGCGCACACGTGGGGCCCACGACACGGCCGCGCAGGGTTACGTCGTCCGGCAGGCCATCTCGCGGCAGTTGGGCATAGACGCGCGCTTCGGCGGTGTGCGCGTCTCCCCAGAAAAGTTGCACCGATTCAAGTGTCATGGCGGTTGTGTGGCCTTAAGTGGTCGGGGTGGGCAAAGCCGCCTTGAGGCTCTCGGCGAGGTACCGGCCCGTCACGGACTCGCTCTGTCGGGCAACTTGTTCCGGGGTCCCTTTGGCGACCAGGAGGCCACCCTGGTCGGCCGCGCCAGGGCCCAGATCGATCACATAGTCGGCGGCGCGAATCAGGTGCAAGTTATGCTCGATGACGATGAGCGAGTGTCCGACTGCGAGCAGCGCCTCGAAGCAGTCGAGCAACTGCACGATGTCGGCAAAGTGCAGGCCGGTCGTCGGCTCGTCGAGGATAAACAAGCAGCGCGAACGTTTGCTGGCCGACAGGTGGGCGGCCAGTTTCAGTCGTTGGGCCTCGCCGCCGCTGAGCGTGTTGGCCCCTTGTCCCAGCCGCAGGTAGTCCAGCCCCACGTCGATCAGCCGCTTGAGTTTAGCCTGCACCTTGGCTTGACCGCGAAAGAACATAAAGGCCTCGCGGGCCGTCATGTCGAGCACGTCGGCAATGTTGCGGCCGCGATAGGTGACGTCGAGAATTTCCCGCCGGTAGCGGCGTCCCTGGCACTGCCCGCAACGCATGAACACGTCGGCCAGAAACTGCATGTCGACCGCGATGTAGCCGTCACCCTCGCAGGCGGTGCAGCGACCGCCATCGACATTAAAGCTAAAGTGGCTCGCCGAGTAATTGCGGGTTCGCGCGTCGGCCGTGTCGGCAAACACCTGGCGGATTTCATCGAACGCCTTGACATAGGTGACGGGGTTCGAGCGGGGCGAGCGACCGATGGCGCTTTGATCGACGAGAATCACCTCCTCGATCTGCCCGTTGCCCAGGACGTCGTCGTACACCGCGCCCGGCTCGGCCTCTTTGTGCATCCGCTTGCACAGGGCCGGATACAGCGTGTCGGTCACCAGCGTGCTTTTGCCCGATCCGCTCACGCCTGTCACCACGCACAACACACCCAGCGGGAACTCGACGGTCAGATTCCGCAAGTTGTTCCCCCGCGCGCCGGTGAGTCGCAGCCAGCCATGTTCGAGCGCTCGTCGTCGCTCGGGAGTGGCGATCAAGCGGCGGCCGCTGAGGTAGTCGCCGGTCATACTCTGGGCCGCGTCAAGCATTTCGTGGACGGTGCCCTGAAACACGACGCGGCCGCCGCGCTCTCCCGCGCCGGGACCGATCTCGACGAGTTGGTCGGCCGCGCGGATCATGGCCTCCTCATGTTCGACGACGACGACCGTATTGCCGCGGTCTCGCAACGATTGGATAGCGCTCACCAGACGATCGGTGTCGTGCGGATGCAAGCCCACGCTGGGCTCGTCGAGCACATAGAGCATGTTGACCAGGCTGGACCCCAGTGCCGAGGTCAGGGCGACCCGTTGCACCTCGCCACCGCTCAGGGTTCTGAGGCTGCGATCGAGCGTGAGGTAGCCAAGGCCGACGAGTTGCAGATAGCGCAGTCGGTTGTGGACCTGTTCGAGCATGATCTTGCCAACGTGCCGCTGATGCTCGTTGAGTTCCAGTTGCGAGAAGAACCGGAGCGCGTCGTCAATCTTCATCTCGCAGAGGTCGGCGATCGATTGGCCGCCGATTTGCGTGGCGAGGGCCTCGGCCTTGAGTCGCCGGCCGTGGCACAGTGAGCAGACGCGGTAACTGCGCCAGCGGCTCAAAAAGACGCGAATGTGCATCTTGTATTTGCGACGCTCGAGCCAGGCAAAAAAGCCGCGCAGGCCACCGAACTTGCGTTCGCTCACGCCGTCGTGGATCAACTGGCGCTGCCGCTCGGTGAGCTGTGCGTAAGGGACGTCGAGCGGCAGCTTGTAGTCAGGAGCCAACTCGATGAGTTCTTCGAGTTCATGCGCGTAGGCGGGAGAATTCCAGGGGGCGATGGCTCCCTCGCGCAGCGTTTTGCTCGCGTCAGGGACGACCCGATCCATGTCCAGGTCGACGACGTTGCCAAAGCCCTCGCACTGCGGACAGGCCCCCCAGGGATTGTTGAAACTGAACAAGCGGGGCTCGGGAATCGAGTAGCTCCGCTCGCAATCGTCGCAGCGCAGGGCATCGCTGCGCGCGAAGCGTCGCCAGGCTCGGCCGTCGATCGTGACGAGCGATCCGCCGAGGCTCTCGTCGAGCGACGGCTCATCAAAGAGCAGCACGCAGCGGTCTTGCCCGCGATGAAAGGCTGCTTCCAACGAGTCGAGCACCCGCTGATCGCTGGCACTTCCCACGCTCAGGCGATCGACCACGACGAGCCAGTCCTGCTCGGTGGTCGACGTTTGGATAAGTTGCTCCAACTCGATCACGCGCTGGTCGATCACGGCGCGGACGAGGCCATCCTCGCGCAGTGCCGCGGCGGTCTCTGCCAACTGCTGGGGCTCGACGTGCAGCGGATACGTGACCAGAAAGCGCGTGCCCACGGGTTGCTGGTGGATCAAGCGGAGCACATCCTGCGGCGTGTCGCGTCGTACTTCGCGGCCGCAAGAGAGGCAGTGGACGACGCCGATCTTCGCAAAGAGCAACCGCAGGTAATCGTTCGTTTCGGTGGCGGTGCCGACGGTCGAGCGATTCGAGCGGGTCGGATTTTTCGCGGCGACGGCCATCGCAGCCGGCAGGCCATCGATCCGTTCGGCGGCTGGTTTCTCGATCCGCTCCAAGAACTGCCGCGTGTAGGCCGAGAACGTCTCGATGTACCGGCGTTGTCCCTCGGCGTAGAGGGTGTCGAAGGCCAGGCTGCTCTTGCCGCTGCCGCTCACGCCGCAGAACACGATCAACTGTCGGTGCGGCAAGTCGAGGTCGACGCGGTGCAGGTTATGCACCTCGACCCCGCGCAGTTCGATCTGACGCCTCGACACGAGCGTTGCGCTCCCTATGGACGATATTGGACGCTTGAGCAACCCGTTATTCTAGTCGCTCGTGGGCTCGACGACCAGCAATCGCTATGCGCCGCGGCGATCGCTGCGAATCGTGGCGCGTTCGTCGATCGGCCAGAGCAAACCCGCGATCAGCGAGCGAATCAGCCAACCGCCGAGAAACAACAGGGCATAGACCCCGCGCAACGAGAGCGGGGCGGAGTCACTCGCGGCCGAGGCGCGGAGTTGATCGAGCAACCAACCGCCGGCCAGGGCGCTGAACGCGAACCCGACCGCCGAGAGCGCCTGCTGAGCGGCGATGGGAAAGGTGTTGCGATGCGGGGGAACGAGCTTGAGCAGCAAGTTGTTCTGGCACAGATTATGTCCCGCAAAGGCGATCCAGACGAACCACGCTCCCCAGAGCCAGTGCGGGGCGGCGGGGCTGGCCAAGGCGTAGAACAACATGCCGCTGGCGACCACCAGTTGGCACGCGATCAAAATCGGACGATTGCCACGCCGATCGCTGAGCGGGCCGAGCCAAGCGGTCAGTAGCGTCTGACCGACGCGCATGACGGTCACCATCAGCGTCAGCTCGAAGAGCCCCAACTGCAAGACTTCGCGCGGGTAGCGATTCTGGGCCGCCTGGGTGAACCCGTTGGCCACGGAGAACCCCAGCGTGAACGCGAGTAGCCACCGATACGGTTGCGGTCGCCAGAGAGGTTCGGCTTGCTCGCTGGGCCGAGACGGGTTGATGCTGCGGCGAGGAGGGAGTTCTGGCGCGAGCGCGAGGGGGACCAACGATAGGAGCAAGAGCAGAGCGCTACAGCCGATCACGGCCGCATAGCCCAGGAGCTGCTCGGCAGCTTGCGGATGTTGGGTCTTCCAGTGGTCGATGAACCAGCCGCTCAGTGGGACCGCGATGGTGATGCAGACGAGTTGCAGCATTTGTCGGCGGCCAAAATAGCGGCCGCGAATCGCTGACGGCACGAGGTCGCCGAGCCACGACCATAATGCGACGGCGGCCAGGCTCTCGAAGGTCTGATGGATCGCGAGGATGACGATCAGAACCGTGAGCGGATCGACCCGGTCGAGCCGATGAGGCAGGGTGATTGTAAAAGGGAGCAGGGCCAGCAGGCCGTAACTCACGAGCGAGGCGGCGAGCCACACGACCTTTTTTGATCCGAACCAGTCGACCCACCAGGGTGTGGAGAGCCGCAGCAGGCTGACGAGCGATTGGATGGCGAGGATCGCGGCGACGGCGAAACCTTGGGCTCCCAGTTCCATCGCCAGAAACGTGATCAGAAAGCCGGTCGAGAGGGCGTTGCCGGCAGCCCAGAGCGCACCGCTCAGGTGCCCGGCAAACAAGGCGCGGCGACGAGGAGACCAACGCTTCGGCAACACGTTCACTTAACCGCGAGAGAGGCCAGAGGGACCTGCTGGGCATCAATTGGCGCGCAGGTCTTTGGGGACATGCTTGATTCGCAACGACTTGAGCATGACGCTCCCCATGACGTGGCGCATGGTTTCTTCCCAGATGCGATCGTCGGGGAGCATGAGGGTTTCGGCGTCGGCGGGGGTAACGACCCAGGACTTTTCATGGAGTTCGCCTTCGAGTTGCCCGCCGCCCCAGCCTGCGTAGCCGGCGAAGATTTTTAGATGCGCCGGGGGTTGCTTGACGAGCTGGTTGATCTCGTCGCGATCGGCGCTGTAGTAGAGGCCTGGCAGGACTTCGTTCTCAGCCCATTTGGGGTCGGTGTGCAGGGCCATCAACGGTCCCTCGCAGGGCCCGCCTCGGTACAGGGGTCCCTGCGCGCGGCATTTACCGCTGCCGATTTTTTTCCAGATGGCACTGAGCAAGGCCGGGGTGGGTCGATTGAGCACCAAGCCGATCGCGCCGTCCTCGTTATGCTGGACGAGCAAAATAACGGCTTGCAGGAAATTGGGATCCAGCAGTTCACGCGTGGCGATCAGCAGTTGGCCTTGCAGCGACTTCATAGTCGCCATTGTAGCGTGGCGCCGATCGGGTGAAAACCGACCGCCCTCTACGAGGCGGTCCCCTCGGTGACCGTGTTGCCGAAGGTCCCGCTGTAGGTGGTGATTGTGTAGGTCGTGGGAGTCCCTGAGCCGGAGACGTTAATCGCGGAAATGGCCGTGGCCAAGTCGGCGAGTTCTGAGTTCGTGGCGTCACGCACGACGGTCATGCCCACGGCCATGCCAAAGCAGAGCAGCAGCGCGTAGAGCATGGTCTCCAGTGAAACCAGAAAACCACGCTCGTCGTTCCAAAACTGGACCAGGATTTGCCAAGCCATAGCGATTCGCCTCGGGGAGTCGATTGCCTGTGAAACGAGCCCGACGGACCGATCGAGCCCACGGGGTCATTATCGACGGTCGAGGCTCACAAACCGCGACGCTGGGCGAGGCGTGAGGGTTATAACGGTCGCAGGAGAAAATTGCCTCGGGCGTGCGATGGATCGCTCCCCCTGTCGGGCGCGTGGCGTTATCTTATGCGTGTACCCATGGGTGTTCATTCGTGGTTTCTGACGTGCCCCCCAGCTTGCTGAGATGCGATGGATTTTTTGCAATTGCGAGACAAGACGATCGTGATCTTTGGCGTTGCCAATCGCAAAAGCGTGGCGTGGCATATCGGCCGGGTCGCGCGTGAGGCGGGAGCGACGGTCGTGTACGTGGTGCGTAGCGCGCAGCGGCAAGCGAGCGTGCGTCCGCTCGTCGACGGCGCCGAGGTTTATGTGTGCGACGTGGCCGAGCCGCAGCAGATCGCGGCCGTGCGCGACGAAATCGCGGCGCGTCACCCGACCATCGACGGCGTGGTACACTCGATCGCGTTTGCCGACTACTCGGCGGGACCGATGCCGTTTCACGAGACCCCCAAGGCGGACTTTTTACGCGCGATCGACGTGTCGTGTTATTCCCTATTGGCGATCGCCCGAGAGTTCAAAACGCTGCTGACCCCAGACGCGTCGGTGGTGACGATCTCGATATCGACGACGCGAATGGCAGCCGAGAATTACGGCTACATGGCACCGGTGAAAGCGGCGCTCGACTCGTCGCTGGCTTTCTTGGCCAAGTCGTTCAGCAGCTTTTCACGGGTCCGGTTCAACGCCGTGGCGCCGGGGTTGCTGAAGACATCCGCGTCGGCGGGCATACCGGGCTACGTCGACTCGTATCTCTACGCCGAGCAAGCGACGCTGCGGCGGCAAGCGGTGCAGACCGAAGAGGCGGCCCACGCGGCGGCGTTCTTACTCAGCCCGCGCTCGAGCGGGATCAATGCCCAGCAGATCGTGGTCGACGCCGGCATGAGCGTGAACTACTTTGATCGTGAGATCGTGCGTCGATTTCACGACGGGGAGTAGGAAGAAGTGATAAGTGCTAAATGATAAGTGATAAATGCGGAACAATAACGAAGAACTGAGAACTGAGAACACGCTTCTCAACTCGCGGCGAGTTCTGCGCCCCGGCCCCGGCCGACCGACGGGGTCACGGCGGCGCGCTGCCAGTCGACGCCGAGCATGAGCACGTTGATTCCCGAGCCGATGCCCAGCAGGCCGACGTGATCGTCGCGGCGGAGATGGCCCCGTTCGATTCCCATCGCCATGGTGATGGGCAGAGCGACTGAGCCCGTGTTGCCGAGAAACTCGACCGTCGTGAAGTCGACTGCGGGAGACAAGCCGAGGGCCTCGAACATGAGCCGTCGATGGGCGACGCCGACCTGATGGCAGAAGGTCTTGTGCAGATCGTCGACGGACCAGCCGGCCTCGTCCAAAAAGAGCGGGAAGGCTCCGGCGGCGGCGGCGACCCCTTCGTGCATGAGTCGTTCGCTGTCGGTGGTCATCAGCGGTCGCATGCCGTCAGCGCTCGCTTCGTCGCGGCCGCTGTGGCAGAGGCGATGATGGGCCGTGACGGCTCGCGAGGTGGCGCAGAGCAACCGGTTCTGCGTGCGGCTCACGTCGCGATGGGTCACGACGACGGCGCAGCTTGCCGAGCCGATGGTGAGCGAGGCGACGGCCAATTTGATTTGTTCGCGTGTCAGCGAGGTATCGCGATTGAGCGCGTCGATGGTGGTTTCAACGAGTGGACGGCTATCTTCGGTGCCAACGACGATGCCGGCTTTGATTTGCCCCAGCTCGATCATGTTGGCCAACTGCACAATGCCGTTGAGCAGGCCGAGGCAGGCATTCGAGATATCGTAGATCAGGCAGTCGTCGGCGAGGCCGAGTTGATAATGCACGCCGCTGGCGGTGGCCGGTTCGAGATGGTCGCGGCAGACGCTGGCATGGATGAGCGCGCCGATGCGATGACGTTCAATACCGGACGCAACGAGCGCTTTCTCAGCGCTGACGACACTGGGTCCGCTGGGGAGCGTGCCGCGCGGCCAGAAGCGCCGCTCGCGGATGCCGGTCATCAATTCAAGCCGGCCTTGCGGGAGTCGCAGCCGCGTATAGAGCGGCTCCAGCCGGGACTCCAAGGCGTCGCTCGTGACGACTTCTTCGGGCAGCGTGTAACCGAAGGCCTCGATACAGACGTTTTCGTAGCGCATGAACCGTTCAGAGTTCCTGAGGAAGACCAGCGGCACACGCTCGTCAAAATCGGGTTAGTGGGGCCAGCGGCTCGTAGCATAGAGGTTTATGCCCGAGGCGTAAAGTAAGGGTTCCTGTCACGACGAGGAAGTGGTCGCAGAGGCATGCCAGCACACGATTTAGTGCTAGCAGGCATTGCTGAGCCCCAAGATAGCGAAAAGTGTTGCAAGGCTCCAAACGTAGGGTATAAATCGCTCCGTTGTCGAGTGATTGGCGATTGCCCATCACTCAGAGGATTCGCACGAGGGCCCTATCGGCCCATAGTCGAATGCGGAAACAGCCCACGGAAGGGCTCGGCACGTATCGTCGTCCGACGGCACGTGTCCACCGGTGTTACGGAAGACCGCCTATGCCCGCAAATTTTACGCGGTTTGCCCAAGTGAGTCGTCGAGCGCGCCATCCCGCGGCCCGTCTCGAACTCGCTGGGGTTCTGTACGCTGGACGCACACGCTCGCATTTTCTCCTGCGAGCGGATTATGGCGCCTTGGGGAGGCATTTCAACCAAGGAGGGAATTATGCCCAACCGACCCCTGATCGGCTTGAACATGGACTACCGGGCGGCCAAGAAGGACGCGCCGGCTTTTAGCTTCATCACGGCAGGTTACTACGACGCCATCATCAAGTCGGGTGCCGTGCCGCTGCTGATCGCGCCGATGGAAGAGGACGAAGACCTGGATCGGGTGCTGGATTTGCTCGATGGGTTTGTCATGATCGGCGGAGCCGACCTGGACCCTCGACGCGACGGGTTCATGATGCATCCGGCCGTGCGCTGCCTTGATCCGCGACGCGAGTCGTTCGATCGCCGGTTGATGCGCAGCATTGCCGATCGACGCATGCCATTCTTCGGCATCGGCTCGGGCATGCAGTTGCTCAATATTACCGAAGGGGGCAACCTGTTCCTGCATATCCCGGAAGACCTGCCCAAGGCCTTGCCGCACAAAGACCCGATCGACCCGTCCCATCGCCATGCCTTGGAAGTGGTCAAAGGGACGATCATGGAACGGGTGTACGGCGAAGGGGAAATTCGCGTCAACAGTTGCCATCACATGGCCATCGACATGGTTGCGCCTGGCTTCCAGGTCACCGCGCGCTGTCCCGACGGAGTCGTCGAGGCGATCGAGAGCGTGCGCGACGACTGGTTCGCGCTCGGGACTCAGTTTCACCCCGAGTCCGAAAGCGCATCGGCGCTCGATCTGCGGATCTTCGAGGAGTTTGTCTGCGGCGTGACCGGGGACCAGACGTTGCTCAAGATCGCCGCGTAACGACCGGCCGGCAACGATACGATTATGTGCATGGAGCGTGGCAATCGGCCGCGCTCCATGCGCATGTATTGAGCTCATTGGCGCTGGCTGTTCAATGGATGCTCCGGCACCTCAACCGGTGTGAGCGTCTTCAAAGTTGGTCAATCGTAGGATCTGGCATCAAGGGCATCATTCAGCGGGTGGCTGGCGGTTTGCGTCTGCAAACCCCGGCTCACTTCGAGGCGGTGTCACATGTCACTCGCCGGGGTTTGCTTTCCAAACCACCAGCCACCCATAACGGTGACGCTCACACCCTCAACCGGTCCTTCGCTCACGATCACCATGACACGGCTGGCCGCGTCGAGTCCTAATCGTTGGGCCGTGGACGACCCCAGGGCGATGGACAACATCCCGGCCACGCCGGTCGCGCCGGAGGGGGTTGTCGCGGGTCCACGGCATTCGGTCAGCGTCGCAGGCGCGGCGAGCAAGGCGGCTTCATCAACGGTGATGGCCTGCACCTGATGGTCGCACAATATTTTCATCGCAGGCGCAGAAGCCTCGCCACATGAGAGCATCTCCGCCACTGTTTGCAGGTCGCCCGACAATCGCTCGATGCGGCCGGATCGTAACGCCGCGCCGATGCACGCCACCCGCTCGGGCTCGACGACGATGGTTCGGCACTCAGACCGAGCTTGCGCAGCCAGTCCTCGGGCCAGCGCCGCGGCGAGACCGCCGACGCCCCCCTGCACAAACAGATGCGTCGGAGGCGGCCAGTGCGCGGCCGCGAGTTGGTCGACAATTTCCTGGGCCATGACCTGGTAGCCGGCCATCACGTCGGCCACCACGGGGTCGTCGGGATCGGTCGCGGTGTCGGCGATCAGTAGTCCAGCGCCACGCTCGGCGGCGCGGCGCGCCTCGTCGACCGCGTCATCGTAGGTGCCTTCGATCCAGACAATCTCCGCGCCAAGCCGGGCAATCCGTTGCGCGCGGTTGAGCGGCACGTGGCGATGCAGGTAAACCCGGGCCGGAACTCCGGCCAACTCCGCTCCGGCGGCAACGGCCAACCCATGATTGCCGTCACTGGCGCACAGCAGGGCCGGCAGCGGGCGGTTCGAATCTCGCTGGGCCAGCAGCGCCTCGATATGGGGCACGCCCGCCGCGCGCACCAAAGCGCGCAGCCCAGCATACATGCCGCCGAGCGATTTGAAGCTCCCCAACGCTCGCTGGCTTTCGTCCTTGAGATAGACCCGGGCGACCCCCACGCGGCGCGCCAGTTGCGGCAACTCGACGAGCGGCGTCGGCGTATAGCGTGGACGACTGCGAAAGAATGCCCAGGGCGAATCTTCGTGTGCCTGTGACACGGCTGTTGCTCTCCTTCCCTCGGCAAGCACACGTTAGCGCGGCGGCAAATGCCTTGCGAACCACTCGACCATTTCATCGCGCATTTCGCTCAGATACTCGTGACCCGTGTTCCGGTACATGATGCTGCGAAAGTGTTCTGGCTTGCCGTAGAGTTGATACACGGGCACCAATTTCTGTTCGAGCATCTCGACTCCGTCGGGCGGTGCGTTGTGATCCTGGTCGCCCGATAGCTGCAACATGGGGCGCGGCGCGACCAGAGCCAGGATCGCCTCGGTGTCGAAATGCTTGAGCAACCCGGGGACGTAGTAGTAGATGCCGTGCCCCTTGGCATGCGCCATCAGCTCGGTGTAGCGCGTGAAGCAAGCGACGCCGACGATCGCCTTGACTCGCTCGTCGATCGCCGCCAGCCACCAGGCCCGTGTGCAGCCCATGCTCATGCCGGTGCCGCCGATGCGATCTTTGTCCAGCTCGCCGCGTGTTTCGAGATAGTCGATCAGGCACTGCTCATCGCGGAGCATCATGCCCCAGAGCGTGCGACCTTGCCACAGGTGCAGCTTGAAGAGCGACAGTTCTTGGCCATAAGCCGGGTCGCGCTCGACCGTCCCGCGCGGGCCTTTGCCCACCCGCTCACCATTGAAGTAGCCATCGATCGCCGCGACCGCGAAGCCTTTCTGGATCAACATCCAGCCCAGTGAGCGTGGGTTCTCGCTATTCGGAATGTACTCCCCTTTCGAGCCGCTGTGACCATGCATGCCGACGACCACCGGCACGCGGCCCGAGCGCTGTTTGGGAATGGCCAGGATGCCTGGGACGGTCATGTCGACGCCGTTAAAAAACTCGAACCGTTCGAGCGTGTAGGTCCCGTGGTCTTCACGCGACAAGACTTTGACGGCCGAGGGGTCGGGGCGCTTGGGCATTTCACCCAGGCACTCGAGGAGCGTCGCGCGGACTTTGAGGCGGTCGACCGTTTGCCACTTGCTCAGATCGGTGGGCAGCGGCCACTCGGGCGGCACGGCCGAGCGAAACGACGCGGGAATGTCTTTCCACGCTTCGCCATATTTTGTGCCCCCCTTGCTGCTCGCCGGGGTGACACGCTCCTGCGCCAAAGTTAGGGTCGAAAGCACCGCGAGAGCCAATGCAACGAGCAACGTGCGAAACATGAGAGGACCTGCAATGGGGTAATGAGGCGCGCGTCCCAACCAAGGGCGCGTCGGGTGAATAACTTACCAAGGCAAGCGGCACGCGTCGTGGTTTTTTGCCCGGGTCTGGCTCAGCACTCAAACGACGATCTTTATTGAGCCGGCTTGTTGACCGGTTTCCAGCGCGGCTCCCAATCGGCCGAAGGGGTGCGGGCGGTTTGCAGATATCGGCCGATCGTCGCCGCAATCTCAGGATACTCGGCCGAAACGTTGGTCTTCTCGGCCGGGTCCTGCTGCTGATCGTAGAGCGCCACCGGAGCGTCGGGCGAGCCGGCGCGGATGCCTTTCCAGCGGCCACGATACAGGGCGGCCTGCTTGAAGCCCCCTTCATGAAACTCCCAGTACAGAAACTCGTGGTGCCGCTGACGGTCGGTCTGCCCCTGCAACGTGGGCAGGAAACTGATCGAGTCGATGTTGCTCGGCGCGGTGGCGCCCGTTAGTTCGGCGGCCGTGCCCAGCATGTCGGCGAATGAGCCCACGTGGTCCGAAAAGCTGCCGCCACGAATGTGACCGGGCTGCCAAGCCAGCAGCGGAACGCGAATCCCGCCGTCGGTCAAGCTGCGTTTGATTCCCGTGTAGGGGCCGCTCGGATGAAAGCGTTGCAGTTGATGATTGCTTTCGTTGTGCGGGCCGTTGTCGCTCGTGAAGAGCACGAGCGTGTTCTCGGCCAGCCCCAGTTGCCGCAGGGTGTCGAGCATTCGGCCCACGTAACCGTCGAGCCGCGAGATCATCGCCGCGTGCCCTTTGTCCGGGTCGGGCCACTCTTGGCGCTCATACGGTCCAAAATCGGGCACCTGTGCGCCATTCTTCAGCTCTCGCGTCCGCTCATTGTTGGCATGCGGAATGACCATGCACCAATAAAGAAAAAAGGGTTGCGCGCGGTTCTTCGTCACGAAGGCGATGGCTTCGTCGGCGAACAGATCGTCGGCAAACACCTTGGCCGTGGTGGCGTAGCCCGCTCCAGAGTTTCCGATCGGCTGGATCACATTCGGCACCGCGACACGTTGCTCGTTCCGCCACAGAAAGTCCGGAAAGTGATTGTGCGCGTGGGTCTGGTTCAGGAACCCGAAGAACTCGTCAAAGCCTTGTTTGCGGGGGAGTCCGGTCTCTGCGGCGCCCATGTCTCCCAGCCCCCATTTGCCCACGAGCGCCGTGCGGTAGCCCGACTGCTGCAACATCTTGGCCAGCGTCACATCGTCGCCACGGAGCGCTTGGGCCTGCGGATTCATTGAGCCCGCGTTGCCACGCACGCGCGTGTGGCCATGATGCTGGCCGGTCATCAGCACGCTGCGCGATGGGGCGCAGACTGTCGCGCCTGCATAGAAGTGGGTAAACCGCATCCCCTCGAGCGCCATGCGATCGAGCCGCGGCGTGGCGATGACCTGCTGTCCGTAGCAGCCCAACTCACCGTATCCCAAATCATCGGCGAGGATGAGGATGATATTAGGTATTCGCTGAGGATCGGCACCATGCGCCGTGTGATCGGAGCTGATGGACCATTCGAGCGACACCGCGATCATGACGAGGATGGCGATTCGATGGCGTAAAGGGCCCCGATAATTTAGCGGATGCTTGTTTTGTCTTGAGTCTCCGACCGTTGCCATGATTAGCCTCGAATTGGGATGCGAACTTGAGCCGAGGGGAGCAAGTCAATCGGTGATGGGATCGGTCGTGCTGTTCGATTGCCGGAAGCCACGTTTGCACGAGTCGCTCGTACTGGAACGTTGCAACGTCAACTCACCTGCTGGATTTTGAACGTGGAGTCGGCAGCAGCGGCCCTGCTTTTGTGGCCATGCCGATGGCAAAGTACTTGTGCCGATGATCGATGCGCCCGGCGTACGCCAATCGCCAAAGCTGACCGTCCCGAATAACGGACTGGCTCGAATTGTACGTCGAATCAAATGGACTTGCCGGGTCGGGCTTGAGCACCGGATTGGACTCGAACTTGGTCCAGTGGATTCCGTCGTTGCTTGTGGCCATGCCGATGGCGGTAGCGCTCTTGGTCGTCGGGTGTTGTGTCCAGTAGGCTGCGTAGAACATGACCCACGTGTCCCCCTCCTTGAGGACATACGGATAAAACAACGCGCCAACCTCCCAGGGTTGCGACAGTGTGAGCACTGGATTCTCCGCGTGCGGACTGAGCGAGTAGAGGTCCGGACCAGTGGCGAGATGCACTTCCCATTTTTTCCCGACTGGCTTGCTGATGTAATACATGCGCAGCTCGTTGCCGGTATGAACAAGGTTTGGCGAGTAAGCCGCTTTGTAGATCGGGCTGCGTGGGTCTTTCTCCCACTTCATACCGTCGCGGCTGGTGGCGTGTTCGATGTCGTCAGCGCGATTGCCGCAATAGACCATGTGCCACACGTCGTCGATTTTCATTAAATCGCCGGTGGAATTGCGCAGCAGCGAAGGCGTCGCATGAAAATCGTCACGCTCACCAAGGGGCAGCAATGGCGCGCCGGTCTTGGTCCAGATTTCGCCGTCGGTCGATGTCGCCAGTCCAATCTGATACTTGACAAAACCTGCCGGATCACGTGGACCGCCGGAGTAAAAGAGATAATACTTCCCACCGTCCTTGGTCAGGTTTGGCGAGAAGATGTTCCAGCCGTCAAAGTCGTTTCGGCCGCCGAGCGAGAGAATTGGATTGCGCGAGGATTTGATCCAGCCCGCCGCGTTGGGCTCGGCGCCAGAAGCGATGCTGCCAATCCAGCAAAACAGGACAGCGATCGAGTAGCAGTGATTCATGTTGAATCGTGTCCAAAGTTAACGCGATCTGGAACCCATCAATCACAATTGGAAAAGGCTACCGACTTGTTACCAATGACGCTTCCGCAGAGACCGCCAGGTTGCCCAGCAAGTCTCGACTCATCACCACGAACCGATAGTCGGCACTGCCCGGTGTCAGGCCCGTGATGGTGACCGCATGAGCAGTTGTAGCGTGTGTCTTGTCGGTCTCGATGTCAATGGGTGAAGGCGGAGCGAACTTCGCGTCTTTCCCGTCCTTGAGCGAAGCGCCATAACGGACTTGTGCATTTGCGGGCTTGTCGGTGTTCCAGGTAATCGTCACATCGGCGCCGTTGCGTGTCACGCGAATGTCGGAAATCATCGGCGGTGTGTTATCTGGTTTGTAAGAGCTGTCGCGCGGGTTGTTGCTGGGGTCCGACAACGAAACAACCGGCTTGGCCGACGAGCGGTAATGCACGTAGTCGAACGAAGCTTTGTAGTTCTGGCTGAACTGTTTGCCGTTCCAGAATCCATCCCGCGAGTCGTCGAACGAATGTTCGAATAGGAAGTCGCCCCGTTCGAGATACGTACTATCGCCAGTCAGATTCCAGTACCAGGCAAAGGCCGGTGTAACCAAATTATTGAGATCGGAGAACATTGCCCCCAAGCGACCCGAGTAGTTGTAGCTGTCGGTGGTTAGGACTTGATAAGGCATTTTGCCGGTGGTTTTGTCGACGGCGTTGTCCCAGAGCCAGTCGAGCATTTTCTTGACGACGGGAGGAATGCGGTGATCCGGTCGGCCCTGTGCGGCCGTGTATTCGTACCAACCGATCAAGGCCTCCAGGGTAAGGCCATCGTAGAACGGCTGCTCAAAACTGCCGTGACGACAGATGATGTCCACATGGCTCATCAGGTAGTCCGCGAGAACTTTTGTCCGAAAGTCTTCTGGCGCGCCCAACTGTGCGGCCTTCACTTTGGCATTCAGGATATAAGCCGTTTCTCGTTGCAGGGCAGGGTTCGGCGACCCTTCGTCGGAACGCCGTGCGAGTGCCAACGCACCCTCTTTGATTCGTTCGTCCCCGTAGCGCCAGTAATACATGGCCAATCCGTGCGGAAAGACTTTCCAGCCGGAGATGCCAAGTGGGACGCGGTCGGCGTATTGCAGCGCGATGCTTTGCGACTTGGGAACCCAAGCCGGCTTGTCCTGCAGGGAGTCGCTCATCTGCAACATGACTCGGACGCCATCGTAATACCAAATGTGTCCTTCGTAGCCGAACCCCAACGTTTCGCCTTGTTTGCCAAACCGTTTGCCCCCGCGCAACATCAGCTCTTGCCAGGTTTTCAACTCCGGGATGGGCTTTACGGCTGTCACCGGCCGCCGCTCAATTGCACCGGGCGTAGGCAGCACATCAATCGAATGTCGAGCAACGTCTGTCACACCAGAACTCGTGAATCGCAGCGTGACTTGGTATCGCCCTGGCGGTGTGGCTGCATCAACGCGCAGCCGAATCTTGGCGCTGGTACCGGATCCCGACAATCCATAAAGCAGCGTG
Organism: uncultured Planctomycetaceae bacterium; assembly: GCA_964652155.1. Lineage (GTDB taxonomy): Bacteria > Planctomycetota > Planctomycetia > Pirellulales > PNKZ01 > CAZZBK01. The sequence continues at coordinate 24,306 of CAZZBK010000054.1, forward strand.
GGCTTATTCGTCTCTTTGTTGATGCGATATTCCTGTCGTTCGTCGAGGTTCTGCCGCTCCGTAATCAAGTGGGGCGTGATCGACTTCAGGGGCGGGTCGAACTCAACGTCTGTCAGATCGAGCGTCTTTCTTTCACCAGCGAGCGGCACAGGATAGACCGAGAGATACAGGTCCGATCCGGCGAAAACATGTGCCGAGCCAAGCAGGTCGATGCGGAAACGAGTCGGCCCCGAGGCTTCAAACGGCAGCGTCTCGAACGTGAGGGCGTTCGGCTTGGCGTCGCCGGCCGGATAGCGCCACGCGTTGCCGTCGGCATCGCCCGCCACCACGATGCACGCATGCTTCTTGCCGGGCAAAAGTTTCGTAATCGTCGCCGAGTGACGAGTCGTCAGCGGTCCTTTGGGTTCGGGGAAGCGTCGCGCGAACTGATTCTCGATGTCGAGCAACACGACCTGTGTCGTCGCGGGTCGTGTCGTGGTCCACGAAACCGTTGCTGACTCTTGGGTGACTTGTTCAAACCGAATAGAATCGGCCTCAATGCCGGGATCGGCGGCGAGTCCCGAGCGATCATCGAAAAGACACCCCACCAGCAACATTGCCGCAAGCGGTTGAATGCGACTACGCAGACGATTCGGAGCTAGGGAACGCATGTTGGTCTTTCCAGGCACCCAAGGAAAACGTCATTCGACTTCGGCCCATGATACTCGATAGACAGGTTCAATAGTACGATAGCGTACAAGCGAGTTCAGTCTGGACACTTTCAACCTCGCCGCGACTCGCCGATGGGCAACTCTTACTCGTGCAGTTCACACCGCCGGTTGCAACGCCTCGAAACGGAGACGCCTGATGTCTGACCTATCGAATGTAAATCGACGAGTGTTTATTGAGGATTTGGCAACATCCTCTGCCGCTGGACTCCTGGCGCTCGCCATGTCGCCCGAGATGATCGCAGCCGCCGGAGACGACCCCGCGACACCCCGCAATGCGGCCAACTCAATTCGCCTGAATATGGTTGGTCCCTATGGGTCGTGGCTTGCCGACAAGGTATTGGGCGATCAGCCCGCGGCAATGTCGCTCCGAACAGGACGCTGGGCCAACGTCCACGAGTGGCGAGCGGCGGCTCGAAAACGGGTCTGGGAGTGCATCGCTCCGGTCCATCAGGTGGGCTTGCCTGAAGTGCGAGTCGAGTCGCAACACGAGTTCGACGGCCTGCATATAGAACGCCTTACATGGCAGTTGCCCTATGGCCCGCGTACCGAGGCTGTGATACTTAAGCCTGCTGGGGCAAAAGGACGGCTGCCGGCGATCCTGGGCTTACACGATCACGGCGGCAACAAGTTTCTGGGTTGGCGCAAAATTGTTCGTGCCGACAACACACCTTGGGAGGTGCAACTCAACCACCAGCAACGAAGCTACGAAGGAGTGGCGTGGGCCAACGAGATTGCCAAGCGTGGCTACGTCGTGCTGGTACACGATACGTTTCCGTTTGGCAGTCGGCGAGTGCGCGTTGCCGAGGTCTCGCCGTCGGTACGGGGACAAGGAATCGATCCAGAACCGGACGACTTGGACGGGATTCAAAGGTACAATCGGTTTGCCGAAGCCCATGAACACATCCTGGAGAAGAGCCTAATCTGTGCGGGGACGACGTGGCCCGGCGTGTATGTCGGTGAAGATCAACGGGCACTCGACGTTCTGTGTGCGCGTGCGGATGTCGATGCAAAACGAGTGGGTTGCGCGGGGTTGTCGGGTGGCGGCATGCGCACCGTGTATCTTGGTGGTTTAGACGATCGCATCCGGTGTGCGATCGCTGTCGGCTTTATGACAACTTGGCGGGATTTTCTGCTCGACAAGTGTTTTACGCATACCTGGATGACCTATGCCCCGTTGCTGCCCAGGGATCTCGACTTTCCTGATATTCTCGCCTTACGCGCTCCGGCGGCCACGATGGTGCTCAACTGCAATGAAGACCCGCTCTTCACGCTCGACGAGATGAAAAGGGCCGATCAGATATTGAAGCAGACCTTTACAGGCACTGGGGCCGTCGAAAAGTATCGAGGCAACTTCTACCCCGGCGGCCACAAGTTCGACCGCTCGATGCAGGCCGACGCTTTCGCTTGGTTCGAACAACACCTTTATCTTCGTTAGGTGCTGTTACTTTCGCAACGCCTCAATCGACGCCAGCGGGACCCTGAGCACTTCGCTTTGCATTTTCTTCTGCGAGAAGACGATGAGCAAATGCCCGTCACGCTCGATGGCGTGCGGATACTGAAACGTCGTCGCCTTGGCCGATGGGATCATCAGTCGCGCCATCTTGGTGAACGTTAGCCCATCTTCGGATAGCGAGAGATACATCTCGCGCCGGGCCCACTTGGGATTGGCATTCGAGATTAAGATCCACGCGCCGCTCGCCAACCGCATCGGGTAGCATTTGCTCGAGGCGTTGGGAAAGTTCGTAATCTGCGGCCGGGTCCAGGTCCGGCCATCGTCGCTGGAAAAGGACTGATACAACCGGCTCGATCCGCCATTGTCTCGGAACAACGCATGCAGGCGACCGTTGGGCAACTGCCACCAAAATGGCTCGTCGGGCGAGAACTTGGGGATATCCAAGCGTTTTACCACCGGGAACGATTGCCAATCGTCGAGCGACTTCACGCCCCCGGCGAGCATATAGACGTTGAAGCGCGCGTCGCGGCGGGTCGTCATCCACTCACCGCTCGCTAGCTTCTGCGGCGCGTAGTTGTTGATGGCGTCCTCGAACAGCACCTGCTTGAACTTCCAGGCGTCGGCGGCCTTGTCCCAGACGTAGGCCTCGAGCTTCAACTCCTTGTTGACGCCGAATGCTCCCTTGTCGCGAAAGTGGGCGACCAGCGCCAGTAGCTCGCCGTCGCGCAACCAAAACCCACGGGCAATGTACGCATACGGAGCCGCTGGGGACGGCATCACCGGCTTGGCCGCGCTCCACTTCAGTCCGTCGTCGCTCGTCGCGTAACTGACGAACTGCGTCGGCACATCTTCGACGACCGGCCCATGACTGAACATGCACCAATACTTGCCGTCGTGATGGATCAAGTAATCGTGGAGTTGGAACTTGAGCTCGTCCGTCACCGGACAGACGACGGCATGTTCGCCCGTGAGCTTCGGCAGCGCCTCGAAGTCGATCGCCGCTGGATCGGTGAGCGTGCCGTTCAACTTGAGCACAATCGCCGGCTCGACCGGTTCCTCGGTCCTTGCGACCGCAACGAACGACAGTACCGACAATACCATGAAACAAAGCGATTTCATCACGAGTAGATCCTTGTGCATGCGAATTACTTCAGCGGGTGTTTCAAAACCTGCCCTTGCGAGAGCAGGATGCGTTGGAGTTTGGCAACGGCGACTTTTCGTGGCACGACCTGCTGCTCGATCGCCAAATGGGCCGCAACCCCAGCCGCTTGGCCGAGCGCCATCCAGGTCGGCTCCATTCTAATCGACGAGAAGCCGACGTGCGTGGTCGATGCGGCGACCGGGACGATCACGCCTTCGAGCCGTTTGGGAAGCATAATTCGGTACGGTATCTCGTAGGGGCGCGTGATGTAGTCCAGCATCCCCAGATAGCCTTCCAACGTCCGCACGTCCCCCGGCTGACGCTTGCGCGCCGGAAAGCTATCGATCGGAAACTCGCCAATGGCAATCGAGTCGGGCCGATCGTACACACTGCGGTCGGTGCCGTTCTGCGTGATGTCGTGCTCGGTGAGCGTGTACTCGCCGACGAGCCGCCGCCCTTCGCGGACGTAAAGCTGAAAAGGAAAGTGCCCCGTGTCGGTGAACTCGTCCAACGGCAGATTCAAGCCGTTCGCCAACTGGCGATCTTTTTCCGACACCTCGCGATCGTTCTGAATGAACCAGAGCAGGCCGAGCGTCAGGTTCCGATGCCGCTCGCAGATGCGCTGCCGCGCGGCATCGTCCGCTTCCAAGTAGCCGCGGTTCTCTTCGGGGAAGGGAAAGTTCAGGGCTCGCGGGTTGATGTTCACGTCGGTCTTGCGGTTGGGAAGGTCGGTGACCGAGAAGACCCGGACCATCGTGTCGAAATGGGCCGGGTTGTAGCCGCGCCCCGGCTTGAACACTTTGGGCCCGCTGAACCGGCCCGATTTCAAATCATCGAAGTAGCCAACGTAGACGTTGCGGTCGTAGCCAGGGGGCGCAGACCTGAGTCGATAAGAGTTCGCCGGATCGGTCGTCAGGCACAGGCGATACGTGTACGCAGGCAGGCGATCGTCGGCCTCGCCCGTGCTGCCAGGCAGAAACTCGTGCGTCTGGTAATCGAAGTAAACGACGCCGGCGTGCGGCTCGTTGAACTCGGCGCGCGATTCGCGACCGACGCGGAACTCAGCCCCGGCCTGGGCGTAGAGATCCCCTTCATAGGTGCCATCGATGAAGACCGTGGCCGACAACGTTTGAGCCGCGCCGTTGCGGCGATCGACCACTTCAATGGAACGCAGGCGGTTCTCCTCAACGGTCGCGGACTGCAGGCGGTGTCCTTTGATGACCGTGAGCGTTGGCTGCTCGCCGACCATGGCCAGGAAGATCGCCTCGATCACCGACGGCTCGGCATAGTAACCGTCCTGGCAGCGTCGAACCTGCTCGCTCTCGGCCCCATACCGCTTCACATAATAGGCCAGCACGCGGGCCACAAAATCCTTGAACAACCCGCCGATCATGGCTCGATTTTCGATATCGCACTTGCCGAGACCGCTGGCTGCCATGCCGCCGATGTGCTCGTGATACTCGACGAGCGCCACGCTGCGCCCCAGCCGAGCCGCGGAGACAGCCGACGCAATCCCTCCAGGCGTGCCGCCGTACACAACGACGTCGAACCGCTTTTCCACGGCAAGCAAATAACCGCCGTTGAACCACAGGAGGATGCCCAGGGCGAGCAGCAATTCGCGAAACGGCTTCATCGTGATCGGTTTCTCTCGAACGTCATTTTGATCGGATCCAACTCGGCGAGTCGTGTATCGAGCCGTTCGCACGCCTGCTTGCTGCCGACAATAGCGATGGCACGCTGGCCGTCGTGCTCGATAACGTGAGGGTAATCGATCTAACGGCCGCCGACCAGGAAATCCATTTTCTGGAACACAATCCTGGTCATGACCTTACGGGCGAAGAACCACCCAGGCCCCAAGTTCTGGCCCGGCTGGCTCGCCACGCGAGCGTACAAACGACGATGAGCATTTACGTCACGCAGGAGCGCCGAAGCTATCGCCGATGTAGCCTTTGCCGCTTGGGAACGGCAAAACGAGCCCGAGGTAACAAGCCCTAGTTTTGACCAACGGCACCAAGCGGCCGATTTGTATGAAAACGCCTGAAAACAAGGGTTTTTATGAAGTACGCCCGGAGGGACTCGAACCCCCAACCCTCGGTTCCGAAGACGCCTCAATTCGCTTGCCGAGAAAAACTCAAATGCGTTGATTGCTCGGAGCTTACATCAACTAAACATTTTTGCAAGCCATTGCATTCGAGTGCATCAAAATGCAAGGAAAAGCGGTAGTTTCAAAACTTCCTCCGTAGTTTTCCGTAGTCGACTTATGACAGATTGATCCTAGCCAGATCGACCGGTCGTACTGCTTCGCGATTATCGCTAATCGCCGCCGGTCAAGTGAACACGTGCCGTCCCAGCTTCCTGAGTGCCCATTGCCGGCAAGATCAAGCCGCCCGACAGCGTCATGTCTGAGTCGCCTCGTTGACCGGCAGTTGGGCGAGGACTTCAGCTTCCCGTTCGGCCCCGCGGGATTGAGCCATGGTGACCGAGAGCAGATTCACGCCCGATTTGAGCGACCTATCGCTGTGCTACGGCCTGAGTCAAGCCCTGGGCTAACTAAACCTCGACAGCAAAACCCTCGCTGCTGAACCAAAACACAGCCCAGCCTCAAGTCCCATTTTGGTTCACAGTGAATCGCTTGCCACCAACCTCGACGACATCCCCCAAGTTGAGTTTTCTTCGTCGCCGAGTCTCGATCTCGCCATTCACTTTGACATCGCCACCCTGGATCATCAACTTGGCTTGTCCGCCAGATTCCGATAACGCATTCATTTTCAGAAAATGATCCAACCGTAGTGAATCGCCCGTTGACTCAGTCTCCTCACCGATCATCGCAAGCCTCTCGAATGACCATCGGAATTATTTGGATCGTTGAAACTTCTGCCGCTCACTCTGGCAACAGCTTCACCCGAATGTTCCGATAGAACACCGTGCTATTCGGGTCATGGGCCTGGAGAGCGATCTGGCCGTGCGAGAGAACTCGCCCCTCTCGGCCTTTGGGTCGTTCAGGATTCTCGGGCTCTGTGTAATCCACGGTCGTCTGGCCGTTGACTTTCAAGACGATCCGTTTGCCTGACACGAGGATGTGGTACTCGAACCACTCGTCGTCCTTCACCGGCGAAGTGTCCATTATGTCTTTGATAACGAGCAGGCTGCCGGTTCGCCGTTTGTCGGTATGCGTGTTGTCAACCTGTGCCTCGTAGCCCTTTTTCAAGAACCCACTCTGTGGTTCGGTGTGGAAGAAGATGCCGCCGTTCGAGCCGAGCTTCGTCTTGACCTCGATTTTCAACTCAAAGTTTTTGAAGTCGTGGTTGCCGACCGGCCCGACGTAGAACAGATGCGTCATCGGGCCACCGCCTGCTACGATGGCACTGTCTTCGACCTTAAAGCACTCATCGTGGTCGGCAGCTTTCCAGCCGTCGAGCGTCTTGCCGTCGAAGATCGTCTGCCACTCGTCGGCCACCGTTGGCGAGATGAGAAAGAAGACTGCAATGAGGCCGGTCATCAATTTACTCATAGCTGTTCTTTCGATTTGGAGGCTGGATCACGGGCGTTCGATCTCAACTGCCAGATGGCCCACATGTCGCATTCGGCATGTGGTTCCTGCGGATACTCGGATTGCAATAGGCGATGAATTTCCGTCGCCCTGGCGTAGTCCGTCACCAAGCCGCATTCTGAGAGGTCGGCCTTCGAGAAGGCTTTGGCAAAGCCACCGCAATTGACCAAGGCACTGATGTCGCCATGCACATCGACCAGATCAAAGCCACGAAACTCAAATCGTGGTTTGGTGAATGAGCGAACGTCTTCGGCGGTCGGGTTCTGCATGATTGCCAGGAAGTTCACCTGGTCGTGGTCGGTCACACGACTCAACAAGTAGTCCAGGTCACGAAACAGGAAGACTTTGTAATCCTCCTGGACGTTGTGCTTCCAATCTTCGTCGATCAACTCCTTGATGACGGCGGGGCAGAGGATGCCGTCCAGCGAGACGACTTCTTTGAGATGCGTTAGCCCAGACCAGGTGACGTACTTGGTCCAGGCATCGCCGCAGGCCGGGTCGAAGCGTCTAACGGCGGTATAGAGTGCGGTCATGGTCGATCACTTCATCGGATGCTTCTGAAAGAATTCCCACATCAGGTCGTTGGCTGAAATGTCCTTGGTGGACTTGCCCAGGAACTTGACCCTTGGTTCTTGTCCCGGCCAGGTGTGACCACCCTCTTTAATTTCGATCAGCACGACCTCGGCACCATCCTTGCCAGGCCCGTAGGTCTTCTTCGTCACCGTCATGCCGTCGTCGGCCTTGTCCGGCAGCTTCGTGACGACCGGCGCCCCGGGACAACCGTTGGCTTTGATCCACGCACTGATCGAATGATCGACGGAGAAAAAGTTCGTTCCAGAAACGCCCTTTCCTTTGCCGCCTTTGAATGGCGCGTGCTCGTCCGCCGTGCCATGAAAATGGATCACAGAGACTGGACGCTTGGGGCTGCACGTTTCGGTGCCCATCGGGCCACCGACCGGGGCAATGGCGGCTATGCGATCTGAAAGTTCAGAGGCCAGTCGGTACGAGATAATCCCGCCGTTCGACATTCCCGTGGCGAAGACTCGTTTGGAGTCGATGTTGGCGACGGTCGCCAGATCATCGAGTAACGCCCGCACAAAGGCCACGTCGTCCACGTTGTTCTGCATGGCGTAGCCGCAGCAGTTGCCACCGTTGAACGTCAGCAGCTTCTCAAGCCGCCCCGTGCCGCTCGGGTAAACGACGATGAAACCAGCTTCGTCGGCTTTGTCGTTTAATCCGCAGAATCTGACCATACTTTCGGCGTTGCCACCGCCGCCGTGAAAGGACAGGACCAGCGGCATCGGTGTCTTTGAGTCGTACTGCTTCGAAATATGAATCATGTATTTGCGGTCGAGATCGCCGACCTTGAGCGTGCGAGTGTGATCGCCGGGGCCGAGTGAATCGGCAGTGAGCAGGGCCAGCAGTAGCGGTAAATAATTCATGGTGCCTCCCTCATGGGCTGTCGGAACGCATGGCCTTTTCAATCGCTTCACGAACGCCCATCGGTCGCACATTGAAAACTTTGAGTGCCGTATCGTCTCGAACGATGGTCGGGTTCTTCAAACCCTCGATCAAATGACGCCCGACCTCAAAGCTGGCGGGAGTCACGAGAGCCAGCCACAGGCCAGAGAGATATGGCGTCAACACCGGCACGACGATCAGCCAACGCCGCAGGTGCTTGAGCCGCGAATACACTCGAATGAGATCGCTGTACGTGACGACATCGGTGCCGCCGATCTCGAAGATGCGACTTTCACCGGCAGGCAAGTCTTTGGCAGCCAACAGGTAGGCCAGCACGTCGTCCACGGCGATGGGTTGCGTTGGCGTCGAGAGCCACTTGGGGCAAATCATCACCGGCAGTCTGTCGGTCAGCGATTTCAGCAGTTCATAAGATAGGCTGCCCGCTCCGACGACCATGCCCGCTCGAAGCTCGATGGTCTCGATTCCGGACTGTCGCAGAATCTCACCGACTTCGTGGCGGCTACGAAGGTGCGGCGAAAGTTTGGGATCGGCGTCATCGCCCAAGCCACCGAGGTAAATAATACGGTTCACCCCAGCATGCTTGGCAGCAGCGGAAAAATTCAAAGCCGCCTGCCGATCTTCTCGTTCAAAATCCTTCGACCCGGACATCAGGTGAACGAGGTAGTACGCCGTGCCGACCCCCTCCAACGCCTCGTCGAGTGAAGCGGCGTCAAGAACGTCGCCTCGGACAACCTGCGTGGTGTCTTTGCTACGCCGAGTTTTGTCGGGATGGCGGGCGAGACAACGAACAGGCACCGACTGCTGTTCAAGAAGCGGAAGCAACAAGCCGCCGACGTAGCCGGTCGCCCCGGTCAGCAGTATGAGTGGTTGTTCAGCCATTATGGATGTTATCAGGCGAAGGAGAGTACGGTTGTGCATTGTACAATCCACTCTCGAACCTAGAATGCCGTCAGGCCGATTTCGTTAACTTGAGGATGCCGTGTTTCTCCTTCGCCAGCCAACGGATGCGGTCATCCAAGCGTTCTTGCAATCCCAGGCTCGTCTCGACTTCACCGATTACGATACGGGAGCAACGGCGACAACTCCCCCGTCAGATTACGTCGTCGATCACACCCGAGTACGCCTTGGAACCGGCGAGCAGGTTTTTCGACGAGCCAAGAGTGGACTAGAGGGCTGGCAGCAGTTCGATCTAGGTTGGCTTCATGCCTTTCCCACCACCACACCGATATTCTCGGGTGAAGTTGTGGCCGTCGTAGCCAGATCTTTTGGCATTTGATCGCTCAATGCGGCCCGCATCATCTACATGGCCGATACCCGTCATGAGGAATACGATTGAGCAAGCACGGTGCTCGGCTAGTTGGAAACCCGGGAATGCTTGGCAATGAATTCCACAATGGGAGTGGAATCCTCCAGGCCATGTGGATGATGTCCAACCCCTGGCTTACAGATCAATTCAATTGACCCGCCCAACTTTCGATAACGCTCTGCTAACAGCCCAGTGTTTTCGGTCCAAGGAACCACATCGTCGGCATCACCATAAACGTGTAACAAGGGAACCTTGGCCGTCGCCAACGGGGCTAACTTGTCCACAGGGTTCTTATCGTAGGCGAGAGCGGCGGCTTCGTCAGGAAAACCGTAACGTTCCAAGACCAGCCTCCAATCGCGTGAACTTCCCTTGCCCTTCCCTTTGCCACCTGGCCAACTCTTAAAATCGCAGACTGGGGCGTCCCCATAGATGCAAGCAACTTTCTCGGGATTAGCAATGGCCCAGTTGTAACAGTACAGACCACCACGACTGAGTCCCACGAGTGCCACTTTTTTGGCCAAGTCGTATTTGTCCGTCATTTGCTGATAGAACAGATTCCAGTGCTCGACCGCCAGCGGGGCTCCAAGTAAGTCCGGCACTCTCAAGTAAGCGATATGGAAGCCCCGTTTCAATAGGGCAATGTCGGGGGCCGGTTTATGACCAAAAAACTCTCCATGCCACACCCAGGGTCGCCCAGCGGCGGGTTGATCCGGGACGACAACGAGTGCCGGCTTGCCAGCGACCTCAAAGTCAAATCGTCGAAACCCATTCCATTCGCTCTGCTTACCTGGAAAGGTGGTCGGCGAGAGTGGCTCTGCCGAAATGGCATTTGAGATCGTGACGAGCGACATCAGGCTGGCGATGATCAGGCGACTATTCACGGGCTATCCTCCCAGTCATTTGTTGACATGCTTCCTTGGATATTCACGACGCAGATAGGAATCTCGCCAACGCTTCGGCGTCATCGGTACCGATCCGCAGCACGCCGCCCT
>CAZZBK010000055.1:0-34254 GCA_964652155.1 uncultured Planctomycetaceae bacterium
CCGATCGACGAGTGCACACAGATTTGCGTGTTGGTCAAGTCGGCCGGCTTCAGTTTGTTGATGGCCGGCATGCTCATGTACAGCTTGGAGTTCTTGTTCATCAAACAACTCACCAAGAACGGCGAGTTGGGCAAAATCCAGCACTTGGCCGCGTCGCATCCGCAAGACATGGACGGCTGGCCCGCCTACTGGGAGAAAATGATCCCGATGCACTATGCCACGCACGTCGTGAGTCCGTGCTTGGGGTTGCTCGACGGACGGGCCGAGTACGTGAGCTGCTTTGGCTCGGGGACGGTGCGCGACGATATCGCACACAAGTCAGGCAACAAGTTTGCCGTCGAGAGTTGCCATATCAAGGTACAAAACTCGGATGTGACGGCGCATATCTGGCGGTTCTTGTACGACGTCGCGCGGCAGTATCGCGAGAGCTTCGATGTGTACGGCACAAAAAAGAGTTTCGAGTGGACGCTGGTCGAAGGGGAGCCCCATGTGTTGCACACGGCCAAGAAGCCCGAGCACGAAATTGCCAGCAGGGTCGAGGTGCCCGACTTCGCGCATCTGCTCCCCGAACCGATTCGGATGTTCACCCAAACGATTCAAGACGCCGATCACCTGTCGTTCATTCAGGGTGGCGGTCACGGCGGCTCACATCCGCACATGGTCCACGAGATGGTGAGTGCGTTGGTGGAGAACCGCGATCCGAGACCGAACGCCACGACCAGCGCCAACTGGACCTGCGTGGGCATTTGTGCCCATCAGTCGGCGCTCAAGGGGGGCGAGATTGTGCGACTGCCGGAGTTTACGCTGGCGTAGAAATGATGAATGCGGAGTGATGAATGATGAATTTAGGACATTGTGCGCTACGATGTTTATTCGTGGTCCTGCTTCTGGCCGCGCAACTCGACGCGGCGCCGAATGTGTTGTTCATCGCGATCGATGATCAAAACGACTGGATCGGCTGCCTGGGGGGACACCCACAGGTCAAGACACCAAACATCGACCGACTCGCTAGTCGGGGCGTGCTGTTTACCAACGCGCACTGTCAATCGCCGCTGTGCAACCCGTCGCGCACCAGCGTACTAACCGGTTTGCGACCGTCGACCACCGGCGTCTACTCACTCTCGCCGTGGTTTCGCACGCTGGGGGCGTTTGCCTCTCGGGCGACGCTCTTGCAGCATTTCCAGCGAAACGGCTACCGCACGCTCACCACGGGCAAGATCTTTCACGACGCGTATCCGCCCATGAAGGAACGGGACAACGAGGTCGACGTGTGGGGCTTTCATGGCGGGCACAAACCGTTTCCGCCTCAAAAGTTCGTCAAGACACCGGACAACATCACACTGATGGACTGGGGCGTGCATCCCGACCGCGACGAGGTCATGGACGACACCAAGGTCGCCGATTGGGCGATCGAGCAACTGCAAGGGGAGCACAAGCAGCCGTTCTTCTTGGGAGTCGGTTTCCGTCATCCGCACGTGCCGTGCTACGCGCCGCAAAAGTGGTTCGATCTCTACCCCGACGCGTCGCTCATCATGCCAAGCGTCAAGGCGGACGACCGTGACGACCTGCCGCGGTTCGCTTCGTACCTGCATTGGAAGCTGCCCGAGCCGCGGCTCGACTGGCTGCAACGTGCCCAGCAGTGGCGACCGCTCGTGCGGGCCTACTTGGCCAGCATCAGCTATATGGATCATCAGTTGGGGCGCGTGCTTGACGCGCTCGACAAAGCCAAACTCGCCGACAACACGATCGTGGTTGTGTGGAGCGATCATGGTTGGCACTTGGGCGAGAAGGGGATCACGGGCAAGAACACGCTCTGGGATTGCTCGACGCGCGTGCCGCTGATTTTTGCCGGGCCGAGTGTCGTGCGTGGCGGCAAATGCAGTCGCCCGGCCGAGTTGCTCGACATGTATCCAACCCTGAGCGAGCTCTGCAACTTGCCGGCAGTTGCAGGGCTAGAAGGGCACAGCCTTGCGGCGCAGCTTAAAGACCCGACCGCGCCGCGTGAGTGGCCTGCGATTACGACACACAATCACGACAACCACGGCGTGCGAAGCGAGCGGTGGCGATACATCCGCTACGCCGACGGCTCGGAGGAGTTGTATGACCTGCAAGCCGACCCCAACGAGTGGACGAATCTCGCCAAGCTGAGCGAGCATGAGGGGGTGAAGCGAGAGCTGGCGCGCTGGATGCCGCGCACGAGTGCTCCGCCTGCCCCGGGCAGCAAAGCCCGACTGCTTGAGTACCGCGATGGCGTCGCGGTCTGGGAGGGAAAGGTGATCGATCCGCTCGCAGCGTTGCCGGAGTAAGTTTCTGGATTTTGACTGCTTACCAGGGTTAAGATTGACGTAGTGAATTGAATCCAATCGCGATCAGGCGAGACACGATGCAAACGGTCAAGTACGTGTACTGGCAAGACGACGACCTGTGGCTAGGGTACTTTGAAGAGTATCCCGACTACTGGACGCAAGGAGAATCGTTCGACGACCTCTGCGAACAACTCAAGGATCTGTATGCCGACCTAACCAGCGGGCAGATTCCCGGAGTCCGCAAGGTCGGCGAATTGGTCGTGCCATGAAACGGGTCGATCTCATTCGCGAACTCGAACGACTCGGTTGCGTGCTCATTCGTCACGGAGCGAGGCACGACTGGTATCGCAATTCAAGCACGAATGCATGCCAGCCTGTACCACGTCACCGTGAGATCAAAGAGCATCTCGCGCGACATATCTTGCGGCTGATGAGCCAACCACCTCAAGAGCCAGCGGGGGAGTAAATCTCACCACGATGAATAGCGTGGGCGCGGCGGACGTGACGATTACCGTGCGTAGCTGACCCGACCGGGGGCGGTGATCGGCAACAACGCGAGCAGCGCGTCCCCCTCTTCGACCCGCGGATAGGCGCGCAGGAACAAGGCGAGTCCCGCGTCGTTCGCCAGCACCTCAACCGGGTCGTCCCCCAGTGGGTCGACCACACGGCCGATGACCTGACCGGGGGTGATGACCTCGCCCAACTCGACGGCCCGTTCGAAGAAGCCGGCCCCGGGCGAAGGATGCTGCCGCTGCAAATGTCCGCTGTGGTCGCGATCGTCTTCGACCGTGAACCGCACATGATTGGGTTGTGGCTTTTCGTCGAGCATGCCCAAGGCACGAGCCACCTGATGCACGCCGAGCACGTTTTGTTCGACCCGGCCGCGCTCGTAGGTCGCTTCGCCACCGTTCTCGACGTAGATCGCCGGGATGTTTGCGTCACGGGCCACCGACAGGGACGTGCCGTTGAAGCGGGGATTGGTCCCCCAAACGATCGGCAAATTGAATGCCAGGGCCATCAGCCGCTGACGTTCGAGCACGGCGGGGTCGCTATGCAGCGCGTAACCGGCGAGCGAGAGCATGCGATAGCGCGAGCCGGCCGTGTGCAGATCGATATAATAGTCGGCCGTGCGGATGAGCTCGCTGAGGGCAAACGCCGTTTGCTCGGTGAGCGTGCCGTCGGCGCGGCCCGGACAGGTCCGGGCGAGATCTTTCAGATCGTCGGCCGTGCGGTGGCAGCGGGCGAACGCCGCCTCGTTGACGACCGGCGCGACCGTGATCCGCCCACGCAGTTGACTGGGGACGATCTCCGCGAGCAACGCTCGGCAGGTGAGCATCGGCTCGAATTCGTCGCCATGAACCCCGCCGGTCACCAGCAGATGGGGCCCCGGCGCTGTACCTTCGATCGTGCGGCTAAGTAGTTTCATGGGAGAACCAAGCGATGAATAGAACGAATGATGAGAATTGGGTTAAGGGAGCGACTCGCGCGCCAGCAGCAGGCGGCGGAGTAGAAACTCGTCAACACGCCCTTTGAAGCGGACTTGCCCATCGATCTCGACGACCGGCACCCAGACGTCGAATTGGGCGCGTAGGTCCTCGTCGGCGTCGATGTCTACCTCTTTTGGGTTAAGCCCGTAGCGCAGCAAGGTCGCTTTGGCGTCGTCGCAGAGGTGGCAGCCTGTGCGAGTATAGAGGACGACCGTAGGGGGCACGAGCGGCAAGACTCCGTCGAGGGGCGAGCGAGCGGCGAGAGCGTGGTGTCGAGTGTACCGTTTCGGCTGCCGCTTGTCGTGCTGCTTGGCCTCAGGTGTCCGGCAATTTTTCTTTACGGCTTGGAAGATAATTGATATCTTTTCGAGGCCGGTGTTACACTTGAGTGTTGATCGACCGTCGCGACGAGCGGCAAACACTTCTCTGAAATAGAACTCTATCGAGGGCATCGTTCGATCCCTTCGTTGGCATGGCGAAACTTCCGTCGGACAAATTTCTGGAACTGCTCCGCCGGAGCGAACTGGTCGAGGCGAAAGCGCTCGATAAGTCGTTGGCTGATTTTGCGTCGGCGTCGGGCGATCCCAACACGGCCGATGCCGACGTGCTTTGTAACTATCTCATCAACGCCTCGCTGATCAGCAAGTGGCAGCGCGACAAGCTGATGGACGGTCGCCACAAAGGCTTTTTCCTTGGCAAGTACAAGTTGCTGGGGCAACTCGGCTCTGGCGGCATGGCCAGCGTGTATCTGGCCGAACACAAGTTCATGCACCGTCGCGTGGCGATCAAGGTGCTGCCGAAGAACAAGGTCGACGACTCGTCCTATTTGCAGCGATTCTACCTCGAAGCCCGCGCCGCCGCCGCGCTCGACCACTCGAACATTGTGAGGGCGTTCGACGTCGACTTCGACAGCACGGCCAATGTCCACTACTTGGTCATGGAGTACGTCGAGGGGAGCGACCTGCAATCGCTCGTGAAGAACAAGGGGCCGCTGCCTTACGAAGAGGCTGCCGAGTACGTCCGCCAGGCGGCCGACGGCTTGGCCCATGCCCACCAACGGGGTTTGATCCACCGCGACATCAAGCCAGCCAACCTGCTGGTCGACCTGCGCGGCACGGTCAAGGTGCTGGACATGGGGCTCGCCCGCTTTGCCGACGACGACAAAGACGCGTCGCTGACCGTGGCCCATGAGGAGAATGTGCTGGGGACCGCCGACTACTTAGCCCCCGAGCAGGCAATTAACAGCCACACGGTCGACAGCCGGGCGGACATTTATAGCCTCGGCGGCACATTGTATTACCTGCTCACCGGCCACCCACCGTTCCCCGAGGGGACGCTGACCCAGCGATTGATGAAGCATCAAAATGCGACGCCGGCCCCGATCGCCGCTGAACGCGCCAAGCTGCTCAAAGAGCCGGATGCCGATACGCCGCAAGAACTGATCGACATTTGCAGCCACATGATGGCCAAGAAACCGGAAGAACGGTTTCAATCGGCCCAGGACTTGACCAAGACGCTGGGTCAATGGCTGGCCATGCGGCGGGGCGAAAGCAACCAGTTCGCCTCGATGAACGCAGCAAACTCAATGAACGCGGCGGGCTCGCTGAACACGGCGGGCTCGCTCAACGGCGGCACCACCGAGCGAGCCGCCAGTGGCGACAGTACCCCAGCGCTGAGCGGTGGGGGAAGCGGCTCCGGTGCCGGGCTGGCTGAGTTGCCTCCCATGGCCGGCGGTCCCACCTCGCCTTTCCAAGACACGGCTCCCAACGGCATGCCGACGGTCAAGGTGATGAGCCCCGCTCAGGCGAGTGCCGGAGACGCAACCGAGGCGGTTCCGCAAATTGTCATCAAGACAACGGCGAAAAAGGGGGGCTCCGCACCGCGCGTGAGCAGCAGCGACGTGCACGACTTCGCCTCCATCGCGCCGACCACGCCCGAGGCGGTTGGCTCGAGCCCGTCGTCACCTCGACCGCGCTCATCGCCATCGAATTCAGGTTCCGCGTCGGCGAAGCGATCGGGTAAAGGGAAAAAATCGACGCTCCGCATGGCTCCTCCCCGCTCGATTGTGCTCGTCTCGATCGCGACGTGTGCGCTGATTATGGTCGCCATTGCTTTACTGGCCTTCGCAATTTAACGCGGCCAACCAATAGTTCGCGCGCGAATTAAAGGCGACTCCCGGTCCACATGTCCGGCTGTCAACACCCCCCGGCCGGATTCTCTAAGCACCGGCCATTTCAGGACTTAAATTCGGCCTTGAATGCGCTTTTCATCGCTTTCTACGATGGAGTCATGCGTCGTCGGCAGCCTAGCGGCTCTCGGCCACGCCTGTCGACCTCGGCGATGGACTCATCGGGGTCATGATTTCCAGGCAATGGACAGCGCAGAACACGCCGCTTGTCGAGGCCTTGATCGTGCGTCGCCCTCAGCTTCCGCAGCAAACCGGACACAAGGTTCGGCAGTCCACACCTAATCAACTCAGCCGCACCAACCGCTCCCATCATCGCGCGGCGACACCGTTTCGCGGCAGTCGCACGCGCGGAGACATCAACGAGCGGTTGCCCTACGCGCCCCCTGAAAACTGGTACGAACCGCGCGCCGCGCACAGCCACTACCGGTTCGTTATCCAGCAGCCGGGCAAGGGCTACCGGTTCTTCATCACCCCCGACGATGTGCGGGCCCGGCTCGCTCAGCTGCCGAGCGCGTTTGTCAGTCCGTTGCAGGTTGTGCAATTCAGCCAAATGACGCGGAAAAAGGCCTACGCCCCCTGCTATGGCATGCAATGGGGAACGGCGATCTACCTGTATCCGATCGAGGAGAACCTGATCGAGCGCTACAACTACCCCCCGAAGCCGGCCCAGCTCAACGAGGCGCGGATGTTTGGTGGCCGCTGGGAGCAAGCGTCTCGAAACGAGTGGTTGCTGATCTGGACCGAGGAGGCGGTTCGGGACTTCTTTCTGAACAATATCCTGATCCACGAGCTTGGGCACCTGCTCGACCAGCGGAATGACCGAACGGTCGATCGCGAGCGTTATGCCGAATGGTTCGCCATTCACTGGGGTTATTTGCAAAGCCGGGGGCGAACCGGAGCGCCGCGGCGTGGGGCGTAGGGGGGAGGCCGATGAAGCTTCCCAAGATCCTCAACCGGCCTTCGGCCAGCTTCCTCAGGAGGGAGCAGGGGGTTTCCAGCGACTTTCGTGATGCCCACACAAATGCCGCGGCGGGGTCATTGTTTTCTAGACTTTACAACGGTGTTTTCGCTATACTCCAGCGTTGGTTGGCGTGATCCATTGCGCTCAGCCACACGGAACAGCATCGGAACAGAGAAATCAATCGAGGAGCCAACCATGTCACGTTCGCGAGGGTTGCCGTTCCTGGCGGCGCTGATTGCCATTAGTTGGTGTGTGACCAACGCGTGGGGAGAAGTGACGCCAGCGGACCAGAAGCGGGTCGACGAAGTCAAGCAATCGCTTGAAAAAATCGTCGAACTGTACAAGAAGAAGAATTTTGAAGAACTCGGTCAACTCATTCAGGACGTCGAGGGAAAACTCGGCGAACTCAAGAGCAGCTCCGCCAAGGACGAACTGAGCCCACTCGAGTCGAAGCTGGCCGCCGCGCAGCGGCTGCTCAAGAACGCGCTCGACGTGCCCGCCCCCGCCAAGACCGCGCCCACGAAAACCGCGCCGGTCAATCCCAAGGCACCGCCCAAGGCGGGCGCGCCGGGCGAGATCAGCTTTGTCAAAGACATCGCGCCGATCTTTGTCGCGCGCTGCCAAGGCTGCCACATCAACCGCATGAGCGCGGGCTTAAGCCTCCGCACTTACTCGCTCGTCATGAAAGGCTCCGATGCCGGTCGCTTGTTCACGCCGGGTCGGCCCGTCGGCAGCGCACTCATGGACGTGCTCGAAGGGGGCCAGATGCCGCCGAACAACAAGCTCGGCAACGACGACTTGAACAAGATCGCCAAGTGGATCGAGCAAGGGGGCAAGCTCGACGCCGGAACCGATCCCGAAGCCGCGCTCACGTCGCTCGTCCCTGGTACCCCCGGCGGCGGCAATCCGATGACTCCCGCGATTGTCATGGCCACGGGCCGTGAAAAAGTCTCGTTCATGCGCGATATTGCTCCCGTGCTGGTTGCCGAGTGCGTGCGTTGTCACAGTGGGCAACAGGGCGCGGGCAATTTGCTGCTCAGCAATTTCAATCAGGTGATTCGCGGTGGCCGAAACGCGCCCGACAAGCCCGCGCTCATCGTGACCGGCAATCCGTCAGGCAGCCTGATGATTCAAAAGCTGCGTGGCATGGCCAAGCAAGGGGGACGCATGCCGCAACGCAGCGACCCGCTGCCCGAAGACACGATCAAGAAATTCGAGACCTGGATTGCCGAAGGCGCCAAGTTCGACGGCGAGACCACGTTCAATAGCTTCCGGTACTTGCTCGACGTGGCCAAGGCCCGGGCGAGCACGCACGAAGCGCTCGCCGAGTGGCGGTCCGATTTGGCACAGAAGAACTGGTCCAAGGCCAGCCCCAACAACAAGCCCGAGATCATCACCACCGACGATCACATCGTCGTTGGCCGCCTGAGCACCTTCAAACTGCAGGAAGCCTCAAAGCAAGCCGACTCGATCAAGGCCAAGATTGCCTCCAGTTTGCGGTTGCCTACGGACAAGCCGTTGTTCAAGGGCAAGCTGACGATCTTCCTGTTCGATCAGCGGTTCGAGGTCACGGAACACGCCCGCATGGTCGACGGGACCGACATGGCCCGCGACGTTAACGGGTTCTTCGAGTACGACGTGATCGACAACTACTGCTGCCTGCAAGGCCCCAAGGACGGCGACACCGGGACCTTTCCGGCGCTGCTGACCGAGCAGATGATGGCGTCCTACGTCATGTCACTCGGCTCATCGCTCAACGGTCCGCCCAAGTGGTTTGCCATTGGCACGGGTCGCATGATGGCCGGTCGACTCGACCCCAAGAGCCCGCAGGTCAAACTCTGGGAGGAGGCCGTTCCCAAGGCGATGGCGAGCACCTCGAAGCTCGACGCCTTTACGGACGCCGCGGAACTCGATGCCACCGGCTCGGCATTGGCCTACGGTATGGCCAAGTACATGGCCACCGGACCCAACGCGGCCCGTTTCACCGCCTTGATGGAATCGCTCCGCAAGGGGACGAACTTCAACGCCGCCTTGCAGCAGACCTACGGTGCCGACGCCAAAAAGCTCGCCGCCGCCTGCTTCAAGTAGGCATGGGTGAACGCTGTTCTACAACAGCCCACGGGTCTCTCTCAGACCCGTGGGCTGTTTTTGTTGATCCATGCGAGTGAACCATTCACCGCTTGATGGCCGGCAACGCCGCGGCATGCACCAGCGTGGAGATCGCCGGTTCACACTCCAGCGCGGCGGCACGCTGCCAGCCCCGAAACTCAGCCGCACTGTACGCGCGCCCCTCGGTCAGCGTGAACAGCGCCGCCGAGTACAATGCGATGGGCAACGGGCCATCCATCTCGTCGTTGAGCAGCACGTCGTGAATGATCAGCCGACCACCGCGCGGCAAAGCCGCCGCGCAACGCTCAACGAGCTGCGCGCACTCGCTCACGTCCCAGTCATGCAGGATATTTGACAACAAACACACATCGGCATCCGCGGGCACGGGGTCGACGAACATATCGCCCGACTCAAACCGGCAACGGTCCGCCACGCCGTACTCAACCGCCAATTCCTGGGCAACCTTGAGCACCTCGGGCCGATCCCAGATAATCGCCTGCAACTTCGGCTGCCGTTGCAAATAAGCGAAGCTGTAGATCCCCGTACCGCCACCCACGTCGAGTAGACAGCGATGCGCGTCGAGCGGCACGCGCTCGGCCAACACCGGCGCAACGTTTTTCGCCCGGCCTGCGAGCGCCAAAGTCAACGCCCGCGCCGATGCCTCACGATCCATCGCCGAAGCGGTCCCTTCGCGATAGATGAACGCCGTCCCCTCGTCCCCTTTTTGAGCGCCCGCCGGGCGATTGCTCCGCAACCGCTCGACCATTTGCCGCACGCCGTCACTCGCGGCGGCCAAGCCAATGTAGCCGCTGACATCAAACGCACTGCCGCGCGTCAGGTGCTGCTCGGCCAACTCGCTCAACTGCAACAAGCCCGCGGCGTTCGTGACGATCAACCCCATCGCGCGCAGCGCCGTGAGCAACACGACCGCCGCGCGGGGCTGCAACCCCAACGCCGTCGCCAACTCGGCCAACGGCAGCGGCCGACCGCTCAGCCGGTTAAAAACGTCAAACTCGGCCACGGCGGCGGTCAAGAGTTCGGTGGCGTAGCTGCCCCGAAATAACTCGAAGAGCGGCGTCGGATCGAGACTCGGTCGGCGAAGTTCCTGGGTCATCATATGGGATTTTATGCGAGCGGAGACGGGCAACGAACGAGGGCTCATCCTAATCGCCTCGGCGGCGCTCGGCCAGTGCCGTGCGCGGTAGATCGAGATAGTGGCCCATCGCGGCTTGGGCTAAACTGGTGGCTCTTCCGAACCGATCCGTCTGCCACCTTGAACGTACACCCTGACATGAGCTCCGACATCCTCGCCGAGATGCAGGCCGAAATTGAACACCTGCGGCAGCGCGTAGCCGACTACGAACGCGCCGCCGATTCACGACAGGGCTCCGAAACGATTTCGTTGCGCGAGGTTGTGCAACACGCGCCGGTCGTTGTCTTTGGCTTTGACCGCGAGGGTCGGTATCTGTTCTCGCAAGGGCGTGGCATGACCAGCGCCGGCTTTCAGGCCGCCGACCTGATCGGCGTCTCCATCTTTGACATTTACGCCGACCAACCGCACGTGCTTGAACGGTTTCGTCAAGCGCTGCTGGGTGAAACATCGACCACGACGCTCCGCGTCCGCGACGCGGTGTATCACACTTGGTACACCCCCACGCGCGACGCCCAAGGAAACATCGCTGGCGTGCATGGCGTGGCCACCGACATCACCCCGCAAATCGAAGCCGAGCATCGCCTGCAGGAACAGATGCAGTTTTTTCAATCGCTGGCCAGCTTGTCTCCCACCGGACTATTTCGCACCGACACCCAAGGAACCTGCACGTTCGCCAATGCCCGGGCGATGGAAATCACCGGTCTCGACGGTCCTCCCGCCGTGGGATTGCGCTGGGTCGACGCGCTGCATCCCGACGACCGCGATCGGGTCACCACGCTGTGGCGCAACGCGGTCGAGACCAAGCAGCCGTTCCATGCCGAGTATCGATTTATCCGCCCCGATGGCTCGGTCCGTTGGGTATTGGGAGACGTCGTGCCGACCTTGGACGAGCAAGGGCTCGTGGCCAACTTCGTCGGCACAATCACCGACATCACCGATCATAAACTGCACGAACGCGGACTCCAGGCCACGCAAGTCGAACTCATGGCGCGGGTCGAAGAGCGGACCCGCGAGTACTCCACGGCCAATCTGCAACTGCGCGAACAGAAAGCGCTGCTCGAATTGGTGCTCAACAGCATGAGCGATGGCGTCATTGTCGCGGATGTCGATCATCGCGTGATCCTCAGCAACCGCGCGGCGGCGCGCATCCTGGCCGCCTCCGACGAGATGCTCCGGCCCAATAGCTGGCTCGAAATCGAACGCTGCCTGCTCAGCGCTCCCGACCACCCATTTCCTCTCTCAGACCAACCGTTGTTTCGCGCCTTGCAGGGCCAGCATGTCGAGCGGGCGGTGCTTTGCTTGCGCACCACGCCCGACAATCGCTTCGTCTGGTTGGAAGCCAATGCGTCGCCGCTGCTCTCGAGCGACGGCCAACCTCGCGGCGCGATCCTGGTGTTCCGCGACGACACCGAACGCCGCAACACCCTGCACGCCTTGCAACGCAGCCTCGAACGCTTCGACCAAATGGTCAATGGCGCACAGATCGGACTCTGGGACAGCGAAGTCGAAAACGACGACCCCCTCGCCCTGACCAATCCCATCTATTTCTCGCGGCACCTCAAGCAACTCCTCGGCTACGCCGATGACGAATTGCCTGGCGTCATCGGCGCCTGGGCCCAATGCCTGCACGCGGACGATAGCGCGCGGGTGTTTCAGGCACTCAGCGATCATCTGTTCCTCAGAACTCCTTACGACATCGAGTACCGCTGCCTGACCAAGCAAGGCGAAGTGCGCTGGTTCGCCGCGCGCGGCCAGGCTCAATGGGACGCCCGAGGCCGACCCATCCGCATGAGCGGATCGTTCATCGACATCTCCGAACGCAAACGCATGGAACAGCAGCTCCGCGAGCAGGAGGAACTCTTGCTGTCCATCCTCGACAGCACTCCGGCGGTCGTTTATCTCAAGGACATCGAGGGGCGCTACAAGTTCATCAACAAGACCTACGAAAAGCTGTTTCACGTCTCCCTCGAACAGATCCAGCGGCGCAGCGACGCCGATTTGTTCGAGGCCCATGTCACCTCGCTCTTGCAAGACAACGATCAACAGGTCTTGCAGGCCAATCAAGCCATGCAGTTCGAGGAGGTCGTGCCCAGCGACGGCGAACTAAGAACCTATGTCTCGGTCAAGTTTCCATTGCACGACAATGCCGGCAACGTCAACGGTATTTGCGGCATCTCGACCGACATCACCCCACGCAAACAGGCCGAGGAACGCCTGCGGCAGGAGCAAGACTTCCTGCTCCGGCTCATCCGGGCCCACGAACGCGACCGCCAGCTCACCGCCTATGAGATCCACGATGGCCTCGTGCAGTACATCACGGCCGGCGTGTTGCAACTCGAAAGCCTGGCCCCGGCCATCCGCTCGTTGCCTCCCAAGGAGCACAAACTCTACGAGTCGACCATCGAGCTGCTGCGGCAGGCAATCAACGAAGCCCGTCGCGTGCTCAGTGGCCTGCGCCCACCCATTCTCGACGAGGCCGGCATCATCGTCGCGCTGCAATACCTGGTCGCCGAGCAAGCCGAGGCGGGCAAGCTCGAAATCCGCTTTCATCACCATGTCAAATTCACTCGACTCGAACCACTGCTGGAAGGGACCATCTTCCGCATCGTGCAAGAGTCGCTCACCAACATCAAGAAGCACAGCGATGCCACCGAGGCCGACGTCACCCTCGTGCAGCTCGACGACCAATTGCGCGTCGAAATTCGCGACAACGGCCGGGGCTTCGATCCGCTGCAAGTTGCCTCGGATCGATTTGGAGTGCAGGGCATGCTCAAACGAGCCAGCCTGATGGGAGGCAAACTCGAAATCCTCAGTTCCCCGGGCCACGGCACGCGCATCGAACTCGATTTGCCCATCACGACCGTCGACCGCGTGTCCTAGCGATCGGGTCCGTCAGCCTGGCACGGAGAGCTTGAACTCGCGATGAAACGGCGGCACGCGTCGCAACAGCAGCACCGCCAAGCCACGCGCCACGCTCGACGCGACGAACACCGTCATGTAGACCGTCACCGAGGCGCCTGCCCAACGCAGCATGGCGGCCCCCAATAGCGAGCCCGCCACCGACACCAATGCCGACACGAGGTTATACGTCGTCAGCACGCTGGTCCGTTCTTCCTCGATGACCCCTTCGATCATGACCATCGTCGTTGCCAACTCGTACGCGGCGAACATCACGCCCGTCAGGATTTGCAACGCCACGATGTAGCCGAACGACGTCGACACAACCCACAGACCCGAGACCGGCACGATCCCCAGGCTGCCGATGAACAACAGCGTGCGGGTCCCCACGCGATGCGCGACGTGACCCCAGACCGGATAGGCCAGCGACTTGGCGAGCACCACGCTCAGCACGCAGGTCATAAACTCCCGATAGGAAAATTCGAGCTGTTTGAGCATATAGGGCGGGAAGAACGAGGCCGACAGTTGCATCGCGCCTTGCATGGTCAATAGATACAGCAGCAACCGGCCGTCGGGCGCCGAAGCGAGCCGCCGCAGCCACGCGCTCATCGACACCGTGCGTTGGTGTTCAGGCCGCGGTGCCACGTCGTGCTGCGAGTACAGCAGCGTGGCCGACGCGCCGCGACACAGTCCCGCAAACAGGAACAGCAGCGCGAAGGCCACCAACGGCTGCTCGCGGGTCTCGCCCCACTCCAGCAAGTTGCCCCCCACGGCGCCGCCGAGCAACAGGGCCAACTGCCCGATGAGCGAGCGCCAGCCGAAGAGCCGGGGTCGAATGCGTGAGGGCAACAGGGCACCCATCCAGGTGCTCCATGCCGCGGTGGTGGCCATGCCCGCGCCAAAGTAGCATCCCACGATCAGAAACACGATCATGCGCGGGATCGCGTTCGAGACGGCCAACAGCGCCAGCGGCGCAAAGCACAAGGCTTGCAATGATGCGCACAGCACGACCCAACGGCGAGGCGTGCCCAGCCGGCGCACACCCCACGGCGCGATCATTTGCAGTGTCGCCCCCACGAGCATCGGCAGCGTGGCGATCAAGCCGGCCGCGACCTCACCCAAGCCGAGCGCGAGCACGAACGCGCCGAAGTACGTCTCCCCCGCCCCGACCATCGCGCTAAAGCACGCGCTGTCGATGATCCCACGCCGAATGTCCTGCCGCAGGGTGCGTGTTCGATACGTCACGGTCGTCGACATCAGCCAACCATTCGCAGTAGACACTCGGCTCGTGCACGAGTGAAGGGGATACGCCGCGGGGGGGATCATACCGCGATCGTCTTGCAGCGAACAGAGCAGCGCCGCTGGCTGGCGTTTCAGTCGAAAATCGAACAGAATAGGTCACCTCATCCCCGTCCTCTTGTGTGTCCGCGGAGTCGTCATGTTCGCTCGTGTTGTTGGGCCGCTTGCGGCACTCGTGTGGCTCGTCGCACCGGTGTCACACGCCAATGAACCGCTTCTGAAGCAGATTGAACAGGTGTTCGCAGAGCGCGAGTTCCGGCAATCGCACTGGGGCTTGCTCGTCGTCGACCTGCAGGATGACCGCGTGCTCGTCGAGCGAGACGCCGACAAGATGTTCGCGCCGGCCTCGGTGACCAAATTGTTCTCGGTGGCCGCGGCGCTCGACGGTCTCGGTGCCGACCACCGTTTTCAAACACCCGTCTACGCCCGCGGCAAGCTCGACGAGCAGGGAGAACTGCACGGCGATCTCATCCTCCGCGCCAGCGGCGACCTCACCCTGGGCGGGCGTAACGACTCCAGCGGCCGCATGGCCTTCCGCGACGTCGACCACACCTACGCCGCGCCGACCAACCAGGGAGAGATTGTCACGACCGACCCGCTCCAAGGGCTCAACGATCTGGCCGCACAAATCGCCGCGGCCGGTGTCAAGTGCGTCCGGGGCGAAGTGCTCATCGACTCTCGGCTCTTCGACCCGGCTAACAGCACCGGCAGTGGCCCGGTGCAAGTCGTGCCGATCCTGGTCAACGACAACCTGCTCGACGTTGTGCTCACGCCGGCCGGGCAAGCAGGGCAGCCCGCGCGCGTCGAGCTGCGCCCCGAGGGTAGCCTGTACACGCTCGACGCGCAGGTCGACACGGTCGCAGCGTCGGCGAACGTCTCGATTCAGACGCGAGCCGTGGCGCGCACGCTCGTGGTCCGCGGCACGATCCCCATCGGTCGTTCACGCCTCGCGGTGCACGAGGTCGACAACCCCGCCCAGCACGCCCGAGCCCTGTGGATCGACGCCCTGCGTCGTCACGGCGTGGCCACCCATGCCGCGGCGGCTCAGGTATCCCCGAGCGCCACCCTCCCCACGGCGCAAGACTACGCACAACTCCACAAACTGGCGACGCATGTCTCGTTGCCATTCTCCGAGTCGGCCCGCGTGATTCTCAAAGTCAGCCACAATCTCCACGCCAGCACATTGCCCTTGCTGCTGGCCGTCAAGCACGGCGAGCGCACCCTTGCGCAAGGCATGCGCCGCGAACAAGCGTTCCTGGCCCGCGCGGGCTTAGATGTCTCGACAATCTCGTTTGGCGGCGGGGCCGGTGGCGATCGGGCCGACTATGTGACGCCGCGGGCCACCGTTCAATTGCTTCGCTACATGTCCGAGCGTGACGATTTTAAGTTCTACAACGACGCGCTCCCGATCTTGGGCGTCGATGGCACCTTGAGTCAGGTGGTCGGGGCCGACAGTCCGGCGCGGGGCAAGGTGCGTGCCAAGACCGGCACCTTCTCCTGGCACAATGCCTTGAACGGCAATACCTTGCTCCTGAGCAAGTCGTTGGCCGGTTACGCCGACACGGCCAGCGGCCGACCGATTGCCTTCGCCCTGTTCGTGAACCTGTTGGAACTCAAGAGCGGCGATGACCCGACTCGCATCGGCCGCGTGTTGGGACAACTCAGCGCGTTGCTCCAGCAACAGCTCTAACCGATTTGCCAGCTATCGTTGTTGCAGTGTCCGGAGGAGAATGCAAAGTCATTTGGGTGGCCCTGACAACTTGTTGTCGGGGTCGTGTGAGCGACAAGAGGAGTTGTTTCGAGAAGAACTGCAACCTCTTGTGGCTTCGCCACCCGGACAACAAGTTGTCCGGGCTACCCTCCACCCGACGATAACGCCCACAATGACCACCCCTCACGAACGCGACGCGCAAGCCTTGGCCCTGGCCACGGCCGCGTCGCGCGCACAAAGCGCGAATCGCCACGCGGACGCGGTCGAGTTGTATCGCCAGGCGCTCACCATCGAGCCGCACTGGCCCGAGGCCTGCGTGAACCTGGGCACCGCGCTGCAAAGCCTGCAACGGTTCGACGAGGCGCTCGTGGCCTTCGAGAGCGCGCTGCGCGAGCGGCCGGAGTTCGCCGAGGCCGAGAACAACCGGGGCAACACGCTCAAATCGCTCGGCCGGCTCGACGAGGCGCTGGCGGCATTCGAGCGCGCGATTGAATTGCAACCGCAGTTCGCCACGGCCGAGTTCAACCGGGCGAACACGCTGCAATCGCTCGGTCAACTTGAGGCAGCCGTCAATGCGTTTCGTCGCGCGCTCGAGTTACGGCCGAACTACGCCAAGTGCGCCAACAATTTGGGAAACGTGCTCAAGTCGCTTGGCCGGCTCGACGAGGCGCTGGCCGCTTATCGCCAGGCGCTCCGGATCGAGCCCCACTATGCCAACGCCGAGTACAATCTCGCCACGACGTTGCAAGCCGCGGGCAAGTTGAACGAGGCCATCGACGCCTATCACAGAGCGCTGGCCAGCGATCCGCAGCATGCTGAAACGATTCGCAATCTGGGAACGGCTCTGCACGCCCTGGGACGCAGCACCGAAGCGATCGAAAACTACCGCCGCGTGTTAACCTCCGATCCGCACAATCCGCAGGCCGAGAATAATCTCGGCGCGGCGCTGGCCGACCTGGGACGCATGAGCGAAGCGGCCGCCGCGTACCTGCGAGCCTTGCAGATCAAACCCGACTTTATTGAAACGCACAGCAATCTCGGCAATGTGTACAAGGACACGGGGCGGCTGGACGAGGCAATCGCCTGTTACCACCGCGCGTTGCGACTCGATCCGCAGTTCGTGGCCGCGCACAGCAACCTTGTGTTCTGTCACCAATACCGCGCCGACGCCACGATCGAGCGGCTGAACCAAGTCCACGCCGACTGGAACGCGGCGCACTCGGCGCGGTACCGCGTTCAATGGCCCACGCACGACAACGTGAGAGATCCCGAGCGACGCCTGCGGATTGGCTTGCTCTCGCCCGACTTGGGGCACCATCCGATCGGCTACCTGTTGGCGCGGATCCTCTCGGCCCTTGATCGAGAGGCGTGCGAGATTTACGCCTACTCGAATCGAGTGCGGAAGGACGAACTGACCGCGCGGCTCGGCAGCCATTGCGCGGTGTGGCACGACGTGGCCGCGTGGAGCGACGAGGAATTGGCTCACCGCATCCAGGCTGACCGCGTGGATATTGTGCTCGATCTGGCCGGACACACGGCCGGCAATCGCCTGCTCGCGCTAGCCCGCAAGCCCGCCCCGATTCAGGCCTCGTGGATGGGCTATGTCGGCCCGACGGGAGTCGAGGCGATCGAGTATTTTATCGCCGACTCGGCGCTCGTGAGCGACGAACTCGTCGACCGCTATGAGCAACGTCCGATCCGGCTCTCGGGCGTGTCGTGCTGTTACGAGTTGCCGCTTGACGCACCCGCGGTGGGACCGTTGCCCGCCCTGGCTAAGAGACCGATCACCTTTGGCAGCTTTAACAACCCCGCAAAGGTGACGCCGCAGGTGGTCAAGACCTGGGCCAAGATTCTCGCGCAAGTACCGTCGTCACGGCTGATCATGAAATTTCGCGGACTTGGCGATCCCGAAGCGCATGTGCGTTACCAGTCGCTGTTCTTCGACGAGGGGATCGAGCCGTCGCGGATCATGTTGCAAGGGGCGTCGCCGTTTCGCGAGATGCTCGACCAATATCAGTCACACATCGACATCGCGCTCGACCCGTTTCCGTACAATGGCGGCACGACCACAATGCTCGCGCTGTGGATGGGAGTGCCGGTGGTCACGTGCCCGGGCGAGACCGTGGCCGCGCGGCAGTCGTGGGCGGTGCTGCGTGCCTTGGAGTTGCCGGAACTCGCCGCGACCGACCTCGACGATTACGTGAGGCGCGCCGTGGCGCTGGCCAACGATCTGCCGCGGCTCGCCGAGCTTCGGGGCTCGTTGCGCGAGCGGTTCCTCGAGTCGCCACTGACCGACGGCGCGCGGGTCGCCCGTGACTGGCTCGCGGCATTGCGACAGGTCTGGCGACAGTGGTGTCAGCAACCAGCGAACCGAACCGGCTCAGGTGAGCGATGAACGACATGGAACCGATTTACGTATTGATCTCGGCCGCGGATTGGGAACGTGTCCAGCAGCAAGGCGAGTACCGCCCCGCGAGCCTGGCCGCGGAAGGTTTCATTCACGCCTCGCCGCGCGGTCAGCTTGGTCGCGTGGCCAACAAATTCTATCGCGACGTTGCCGAGTTGCGGCTGCTGCACATCGACCCCACTCGCGTGCTCAGCGAAATACGCTCTGAGCCGGCGAAGGGTGGCCTGTACCCGCATATTTATGGGCCGTTGAACGCCGACGCGGTGCTGCGAGTGACCCCGGTCGCACGCGCCGCGGACGGCACGCTCACACCCGACGTCGGGCTCGACTGAGCTGGGACAAGGCCCCTACGCCAGGCGGTTTTCCTAGCTGGCAGATTGAGCCCGTTCGTCTAAAATGGAAGCAAGAGAGAGGCCACCTTTCGCACCGAGGCGTTCGCCGCACATTCATGTCACACGAATGGTATTGCCGACTCGATGCTCATGAGTTGGGCCCGCTCAGCGCGGCGGCGCTGCGCGAGTTGGCGCGTTCGGGTTGTTTGCGTCCCGAGCACCATGTGCGGCGCGGCTCGCAAGGGGCGTGGGTCGTGGCGCGACGCGTGAGGAACTTATTCCGCCTGGGGCTCCGCTGGCCCGCGCCGCTCGGGTTCCTCGATCCCCTCGTGCCGGGCCCAACGCCATTGGCCTGGCGGATGGCTTGCACGCTGGGATTGCTAAGCATCACGGCCGGCTATTGGTCGGCCACACGGAATTTTGTCCCCTCGCAACCGTTGCTCACCAAACGATCGACGAGCCCGCAGGGGATCCCCGCGCCGGCGATTACAAAAGCCGCGCCGGTTCCTGTGCCTCCCGCGGCGTTGGTGCAAGCTCCGCCCGTGGTGCCGGTCGCGGTGACTCGGCCCGTGGCGATGGTGCCATCGGTTGCGAATCCCACGCCGCCGCCGACACCCACCCCGGTCGCGGCCGCCACTCCACCGGTGCCACTCGCATCGCCGCGCAAAGGGGGCTTGCTCGACTCGGCCGAACTCGTGCGTGTCAGAGCCCCGGAGAGCAAGAGTCGTCTGTTCGACTCGTCGGCGGTGAGCAAGGGTCCCACCCCAGCGACGACACCGCAGCCGCAATGAGGACCCTCGGCGGATGACGATACGCGGCGTGATTTTTGATCTCGACGGCACGCTCGTCGACTCGGGCTTGGATTTCGACGCCATGCGGGTCGAGATGGAATTGCCCGCTGGCTCGAGCATCCTCGAAGCCCTCGATACGATGAGCGAGCCACGAGCGTCGCGCTGTCGAGCGATTCTCGCCGAGCACGAGCAACTCGGCGTCGAACGCGCGCGACTGATGCACGGCGTGACCGAGTTACTCGCGGCCTTGTACGCGCGGCAGATCCCCACGGCGATTCTGACCCGCAACAGCCGACAGTCAGCCCTGGCGACGCTCGCGCGACTGAACTTGAGCTTTGAGTTGGTGCTGGCACGCGAGGACGCGCCAGCCAAGCCCGACCCGGCCGCCATCTGGATGATCTGTCGAGCGTGGCAACTTGAGCCGCGCGAGGTGGCGATCGTGGGGGACTACAAATTCGATCTGCAGGCGGGTCGCCGGGCAGGCAGTCGCACGGTGCTGTACACCGCCGGTCGCGAACTACGGCATCTGCCGTGGACCGCCGAGGCCGACGTGTGGCTGGAATGCTTCACGCGGAGCGAGCCGCTGCTAGCCTTGCTGGCGGAGAGATGAAATTTGCCCGCCGAGTGCTCTAGGGGCACCTCGCGTGTCTCGTTACAATCCCGCCCCTTGTGTGACTTTTCCAGCGCTGACCGGACAGGGAGGTTCGGATGTTCCAATGGCGGGCGATGCTTGTGACGTGCGGCGGTTTTGGCCTGCTGGCCTCGACGGCCTGGGGACAATTTGCTCCAAGGGCGAATCCAGCGCCGCCGCCGAGCAAGCCCGTCGCACCCAATTACGCGCCCCCCGCAGGGCCGCCTCCCGTTCAGTACGCGCCCCCCGCAGCTCAACCACCGGTGGGCGTGGGACCTTACGCGCAGCAGCCAAGCACGGTCGCTCCGGTCCCCGGCGCTGCTCAACCACCCATTGCCACGCCCGTCGAGCAGGCCATCCGCCAACCGTTCATTTTAACGATGGCCGAGGAGCAAATCCTCGATGGACTGCTGCGGCAATGGGAGCAGCATAGCGGCAACGTCAACACGTTCAGCGCGCGCTTTACCTTGTTCGAGTACGATGCCAACTGGGGACCCACGAACGTTCCCAAGCGTAAATGCCTGGGCGAGATTCGCTACGCCAAGCCTGACAAGGGCTTCTATCAGGTGAGCGACATCCAGAACGCCGGACCGAACGGTGAGTTCACGCCGTCGAAGGACCCGGGCGAGAAGTGGATCTGCGACGGCAACGCGGTCTTCGAATACAACCCGACGAAGAAGCAGATGATCGAACATCGCTTGCCACCGGAGTTGCGCGGCAAGGCGATCAGCGATGGGCCGTTGCCTTTCGTGTTCGGCGTCGAGATGGCGAAGCTCAAGGCCCGCTACTGGCTGCGGATCATCACGCCTCCGGAGCACGCGGCGAAGAGTGTCTGGCTCGAAGCGTACCCGAAGCAGCGTAGTGACGCGGCGAACTACCAGCGGATCGAGATCATTTTGAACACGCAGGACCTGATGCCGCAGGCGGTGCAAGTGTTCTTGCCGAACAACCAGCCGTACAAGAAGGTCAGCAATGTGTACATATTTGCCGACATTCGCCGCAATGCGATCCTCGGCCAGTTGGGGAACTTCCTGACGGTGTTTGTGCGGCCCGACGTGCCCTTCGGCTGGCAGCATGTCATTGACGATCCGATGGCCGCGCAAGGAGCCAGCTTGCCCAACGCGCCTGGCAGTCCGCCGGCGGTCATTCGCCAGTGATCTTCGTTCGACAGGGTGGCTGGCTTTTTGCGCAGCAACACCCGGCACTCTGAGGCGGTGTCACAGGTGATTCGCCGGGGTTTGCTGAGCAAAACACCAGCCACCCTCGACAGAGACTCGCACACGCAGTCATCCGTTCGACGAGGCGATGACGTCAGCGTCCTCGGCAGCACTCACGCGGTTCGTGCTGGGCGAGTCGGTCCGCTCGGCCTTCCATCGCAGGATCGCTTGCCGCGCGTGTTGCGAGGCCCGATAGGCCAGGAACATGAGCCGACTCATCGGCCGCGCGGTGGACAGCGCGATGCGCCCCATCGTGTAACGGCCGTTGCTCCAGCGCTGCGTCGCGTCCGACTCGGGCCCCCAGAAGTCAATCTGCTGGACGTCACCTTCGTTGCAACAGCGTTCAAATAGCTGCGCGCGTAACAACTGGCTCGGGCTCAACGACGCGAATGATTCGTCGTAGCCGACCTTGGGCGTGAAATACGCCCCCTTGGCCAGGTAGCCGTACTCGAACGCGATCGGCTCTCCGTTCAGTTCGAGGAACACGAGCCGCAGTTGCCCCCAACGCGCGAGTTGCTCGGCCTGTTGGATGAAATAGGCGAGCATGCCTGGCGTGCGGATGACACTTGTCCCCTCGCGCCCTTTCCAACTCCGGTCTTCCACGGCGAACCCTCGTTCAAGCAGCGGCGCAACTTGCTCGCGCGGCGGGTTGTCGACAACGTGCAGCGTGACCTTGCCGGCCGCATCGGCGCGGCGCTGCGCCTTGCGCAAATAGCGACGATGATTGCCGCTGGCCTGCGCCATGAACGCGTTCCAATCCCCTGGCAGCGACAATCGCCCCACGCCGTAATGGTCTTGTTCAGCATGCCCCAGTCCGGCACGATCGACGGCGGCGCGAAACGCGCTCCACCGCGCCGCTTCGAGTTCGACCGGCGTGAGCCGCAGCAGTCCGCAAGGCAAGCGACGCAATTGCGTCAGCAGGCCATCCAGGGCCGCCTCGTGTAGGGTGGGATCGACGAGCAGATCGCCGCAGATCGACCACGGATTGTTGGGCAATTCGGCGATCGTCACGCCGGGGGCGACACGCCGCTCGACGAGCGGCAACGCGGCCACCAACTCGCGTCCCTGCCGAACCGCCAGGACATGCAGCGCGGCGCGTGGCGCGAAGTGCTCGCACCACTGCGCGACACTCTCGGCCCGCGACAGAGGCATGCAGCTCGCGCTGCGTTGCCACAGGTCGTCCCAGGCACCGGCCCAGGCACGCAACTGCTCGCTTGACCGCCAAACTTCGCAGACCAACGCACTCATCGAACTACTCCACACATCAGGCACTGTTCGTCAACTGTACCTCACGGCTGACGAGTCTTCTCGGCAACAACGAGGTATTTTGGCAACACGACCGACGCAACAATGATGCTTTAGGGCAACCGTGTGGAGAGTGCCCCGCGCCCCCTTCGCGCCGCAATTTGGCGATTAAGTCGTTGAGAAATCGTGCTTTGAGTGGGCGAAGTCCGGCGATCCATCGCGGTCTTTGTTTTCCTGGCATGTCGGTTGCCTTATTGGCAGCCCAGCACTCGCGCTGGCGAGCGTTTCTGACTTGGCTATTGGACACACCGCGTGGAGGCCCCCCCATGACTGCCACACTCACCACCGCAGTGGCCCCCGACACCGCGACGCTGGACGTCGCATCGAGCGTGACGAACGACGTGGATCGAGCCCACGGGGGCTCGCCTCCGCCGGCCGGCTATCCGTTTGTCGAACGTCGTCAGCGGCCGCGGTTCATCGAGCCCGTGTCGAGCAACGCACCGATCGAGCGTGAAGGGAACTTGCAACTGGCGTATCGCGTGCTGAAACGGAGCCTGGATATCGCGCTCTCGCTGGCGCTGATCGTGGCCTTCGCGCCGATTTTGTTCACGACCTGGCTGGTGCTGATGGTGACCACGCGCGGACGGCCGATCTTTGCTCAACAGCGGGTCGGGTTGTGCGGCCGACGATTCACGATGTACAAGTTTCGCACGATGCGGTTGGACGCCGAGCGCGTGCGGCATTTGGTGCCGAACGAGAAGGATGGCCCGGTGTTCAAAAATCGCCGCGACCCGCGCATCACGCGGCTGGGGCGGATGCTCCGTTCGACGAGCATCGACGAACTGCCGCAGTTGTTTAACATCCTGTTGGGAGACATGGCGCTCGTGGGCCCGCGACCACCGATTCCGCAGGAGGTCGCGAAGTACGAGGCCTGGCAGCGACGGCGGCTCGCGGTCAAGCCGGGCTTGACGTGCCTGTGGCAAGTGAGCGGGCGCTGCGAGATCGGCTTCGTCGACTGGGTCCGCATGGACATTTGGTACGTCGAGCACCAGAGCCTGCGGACCGATGCCTGGCTGATGATCCGCACCCCGCTGAGCGTATTGAGCCGGCGCGGAGCGTATTGAGTTTTTAGCGTCATACGCGGGTCCATTGAGCATGCTGGCGCGTCCTTCGCAAGCTGCTGTCAGGCGAGTTGTTCGCGTCGCGTTGAACACGCCTTGACACAAACGGCGGAAGTGGCGAACATCCCCCCGCCTTTCAACGATCAAGGACCGATCACCTGCCTTGAGCCGCTCGGCTGCCCAGCACGGCAATCCCCTTCGTGGCTCACAGGCCCCAATCACGGCTACTCACATACGAACCACCAGACAGGCATGGAGGCCTGTTGCCATGGCGGATGGGACCATTGTCGCACCGGGAGTCAGCCTGCGTCAGGCATTGCCGAGCGCGCTCATCAGCGGCGGCGATGTGCGCGTGCGCGGTTGCTGCACCGAACCGGGCCATTGTCGCGGCGGCGATTTGTTCGTGAGCTTCGATAACGACCCGCTCGACGTCGCCGAGGCGATTGCCCACGGCGCGGTTGCGGTGCTCAGCGAGCAGAACGTGCGCGGGCTGCGGGTGCCGGTCGCCAAGGTGACCAATCTCCGCGCCGCGTTCGGGCGAATCTGCCAGGCACTCGTTCAATACCCTTGCCGCGACCTGCGCGTCGTCGGCGTCACCGGCTCCAGCGGCAAGACCGTGACCGCCCGACTCATTGCCGATATCCTCAACGAGGCCGGCTACGACACGGCCGCGCTCGGCTCGGGTGGCTGTTTTGACGGCGCGAGCTGGTCGAGCCCCTCGCTGCATCCGCTGCCCGTCGCCCAATGGCTGCGACGCTCGCTCGCGCAGGGCTGCTCGCATGCCGTGCTCGAAATGACCGCCGCGGCGCTGGCTCAATCGCACTTCTCCGGCATCGAGCTCGACGTGCTGTGCCTGAATGCCATGCGGCACGAGGGACGCTCGCGGCATGGCGATTGGACCACCACGGTGCTCGAGCATTTGCGTCCCGAAGGGTTTGCGGTCGTCAACGCCGACGACCCCGCGTCTCGTCCGTTGCTACACGAGTTGGACGGGCCGGTGTTGACCGTGGGCATTGAGCAACCGGCCGAAGTGCAGGCCGTGCCGCTCGAACAGCACGCCAGCGAGCAGTTGTTTCTGCTCTGCAACGGGCGATACAACGTGCCGGTGCGAACCAGCCTGGTCGGCCGCGCTAACCTGTATCACCTCATCACGGCGGCGGCGGTCGGACTGGTCTACGGCATCGAGTTGCCGACGATCGTGCGCGGCCTGGAACGAGTACAACGGGTCGCCGGTCGACTCGATCGGATCGAGTGCGGCCAAACGTTCGGTGTGTTCGTCGACGAAGCGTCGACGCCGACGGCACTCGAGTCGTGCCTGGACACGCTACGGCCGCTCACCTCGGGGCGATTGATTTGCGTCTTTGCCGGACAATCACGTTCCTCGCACGAGTGGCAACAACTGGGACACATCGTCGAGAGCGCCGCCGATGTCGCGGTGCTCACGACCGCCAACTCGACAAACACGAGCCACGAAGCGATGGCGCTCGACGTGCAAAGCGGCTTCGACGACCCGAACCGCTGCCACATCATTCCTCAGCGTCCAGGGGCCATTCGCTGGGCGTTGGACTTGGCCGAGCCAGGCGACTGCGTGCTGATCGCCGGCCAACGCGCGTGTGTGTACACCGGGCAACATTCAACACCTGATGACATGACAGATCGCGGCGTGGCCGAGGCGTGCCTGTACGAAATGGCCGCGCGGCAACGATCGCTCCGACGAGCCGCTTGAGCAACACCACCATGATCACCACCCTCAGCATTCACCGCGGCGACGAGCCACAGTCCCTCGATCGCCTGACCGCGCTCAGCGAGATCTGCTCCCCCAGCGAGCGTGTCATTATCGTCGCTGGCAGCCACGGCAAGTCGACCACCTGCGACATGATTCGCGCCGTGTTGGGCCCTCAGCGGGCTCGCCCCACCACGGTCGATACGGCAGCGTCGCCGTGGGGAGCCGCCGCGCGTCAACTGGCCGCGTCGAGCAGCTACGCCACGACGGTTATCGAGTTCACCGGAGCCGAGCCCGACGAGATCGCGGGCTGGGCGCGTGAATGTCGGCCACAACTCGTGTGCGTCACCCGCTGCGACGACGCCGCGGGTTCGACGCAGCAACTCGCCACACTCACCGCGCTGCTGCACTCGCTGCCAGAGACCGGAGTGGCCATCCTCAACGTCGACGACCCGCAAGTCCGCCGCGCCGCGCAACACTGCCGTGCCCGGATCGTTTGGGTCGGCCGCTCCATGGACAGCAGTTGGGAAGTAACAAACATTCGATGCGAGCATCGGACGCTGCAATTCACGATCGACGGCCACACACTGAGCGTGAGCGACTGCGGCCGGCACCTATTGCCCGCGGCGCTCAGTGCCGTGGTGGTCGGCCGTCACTTTGGCCTCGACTGGGACGTCGTCGCGGCGGGCCTGGCACGGTTCCGCACGCCGGAAGGTTGTTGCCACGTCGAGGATCTCGGCGGCATCACGCTGATTGACGACACGTACAATGCCGACGCAACGGCGGCTGCGGTGGCGCTCGAGTTGATGCACGACCTCCCCTCGGCCTCTCGGCGCGTGGTGGTCTGTGGCGGCTTGACCTGCCACGGTCAGTTGGCGATCGACGCGGCCGACGAGCTGGGTCGACACGTGGTCCATGTCGCTGGCGCAGACTTGCTGCTGGCTTGCGGACCGCAAGCGCAGCGCGTGGCCGACGCGGCTTGCGCGGCCGGCATGAGTTGCGAGTGCGCAATGGCGGTCGAGACCCCCGAGGCCGCGGCGCGGCAACTCGGCGGCATCCTGCGGAGTGGCGACAGCGTGCTGATCCTCGGCATCCGCGGGCTCGCCATGCAACGCTGTGTCGACGAGCTGCGGGCGCTGTGCCTGACGACCGATCATGTCCCACGCCTGGCGGCATAAGCCACACCCCAGCGGAGAGTCTGTCCTGACAAGCAATTTTCCAAACTAATGTGAGAGCTTCACCGATGGCATGCAGGGTTGCGGGACCCGCGTGTGCCGCCCCCCTCCTGGGTCGGAGCATCGAGCTTGATGGTCGTGGTTTCTGGGTCAATCACGCTGTCAAGTGCTTCTCGGTGGAGTCTCTTTGACTGAGCGTCGGAGCGATGGTCACATCGCTCCGACGTCTCAGGGATCACCGAATCGACGGTGGTTGCGATTCGCCTGGATCGCGCCACCGTCGATTTGACTTTCTCGATAGACCAAAGGCCGCGCCGTCATGATCGAATACGCATTGCGACTGCTCGCAAGCTGGGGCGTGCCGATCGAGCCTGACTGCGCCGAGGCACTCTGGTTTCGCATGGCCATCGCGGCACTCGTTGGTTTGCTGATGACGCTCAACTCGGGGCAGCGGTGCATCGAGTGGTTGCAACGACAGTCGCTCGCCGCCGCCGATCGCCAACGCCCTTTCCAACCCCATGAGCGCGTCGCGCCGACGATGGGGGGCATGTTCCTCGTCTCGGCACTCATCATCGTCATCGTCCTGTGCTGCGATTGGCGCAATCGAGTCATCTGGCTTGCCACCGCGCTGCTGGCCATGCTCGGCATGCTCGCCACGGGCGAGGACCTCACCAAGTTGCGAGCGCCACGCCTGCGCATCGGAGGCTTCAGTCGCGTGCTGGCACAGTCGCTCGTCGTGCTGCCAATCACCTGGCTGCTCTACTTGCACTACGATGCTTGGCCCGCGGCGCAGGACTTTCAACTGCCGCTGCTTGATACGTGGAACTGGGGCGGTTGGTTCGTCCCGATCGCCATGTTTGTATTGATTATATCCGCCAGCGCGTGCAACGCGACCGATCAAAGCGACGGCTTGGCTGCGGGTTGCGCGGCGCTCGCTTCGCTGGGCCTCTCGGTGCTCGCCTACTGGGTCGGCGACGTTGACTGGTCCGAGCGGCTCAACCTGATTCACATCGCCGATGCCCGCGAGCTGGCCGTGCTGCTGCTGGCCGTGACGGGGCTGAGCGTGGGCTTTCTGCGGTTTAACGGCCCGCCGGCGCGAGTGCATCTGGGGATGAGCGGCACGCTGCCGCTGGGGGCGTTGTTGGGATTTGTCGCCGTCGCGCTGCGGATGGAATGGGCCTGGCTCGTCATCGGCGGCGTGTTTGCCCTGCAAGCGATCAGCGCGGCCACGCAGATTCCGTTCTTCGCTTGGGGTGATGGCCCAAGCGCGCTCGCGGAGAGCCACTTGAACGCCTGGCTGCGGCTGCGACGAACCTGGTATGTGGCGGTCGGCTGCGCCGTGATTGGCTTGGCGCTGGTGCGTGTGCAGAGCTGGCACGCATTCTCTCCTGGCGCGAATGTCGAGTTCGCGCAGCAATCACTCTCCACGCGCCGCTGACCCGCCGCGGAAGCGCAGTCGCACGAACTCGGCGACCCGATCGCGAATGGCGGGCTCGACGGGCAAGCGTTCCATGCTGCTGGCCCCGTAGAAGCCGACGACCCCTTCGGTGCGATCGAGCACGTACTGCGCGTCGGCCGGCTCGGCGATCGGGCCACCATGACAGAGCACCAGAATCTCGCGGGTCACGCGCTTGGCCGCGTCGCACATGGCCTGCACCAGACGCGGAGCGTCGAGCAATGGGACCGCGGTGCTCGCGCCGATCGTCCCCTTGGTGGTCAATCCCAGGTGCGGTATCAGAACATCCGCGCCGGCCTCGGCCATCGCGCGGGCCTCGTCCGGGTTGAAGCAGTAGGGGGTCGTGAGCAGGTTCATCTCGTGGGCCGTGCGGATCATGTCGACTTCGAGTCCGTAGCCCATGCCGGTCTCTTCCAGATTCGTGCGGATGAGACCGTCGAAGAGTCCCACGGTGGGAAAATTTTGCACGCCCGAGAACCCGGCCGCGTCGACCTCGCGCAAGAACAGCTTCATGAGGCGAAACGGATCGGTGCCGCAGACACCGGCCAACACCGGAGTGTGACTCACGACGGGCAACACCTCGCGGGCCATGTCCATTACGATGGCGTTGGCGTCGCCATAGGGGAGCATGCCGGCGAGCGAGCCGCGGCCGGCCATGCGGAAACGACCTGAGTTGTAAATGACGAGCAGGTCGATCCCGCCCGCCTCGGACATCTTGGCGCTCAGACCGGTGCCGGCTCCGCCGCCGACGATGGGTTGCCCCGCCGCGACCTTGGCGCGGAGGCGATCGAGTATCTCGCTGCGTGAAAAGAGCCCCATGACGCTTGCTCCATCCAGATCGTTACAGGCTGAAAACGCTGGCTATTTTGTCATGGACGCTGGCCTAATGTCGAGCGGCAAACCGCGGCTGAAATAGTGGATCGCGTTATTCTGCCCTATCCGAAGGGGTGCGCCAGCCTGTACAATTGATCGCTTACATCCTACCCTCGGTACGGTGCATCGCATTTGCGCGCGCCTCGAACTCCCTCCTGCCAGTTACAAGGAATTGGTCATGCATCGTGTCATTCTCTGCTTGGGCGCGGTCTTGCTTGTCGGAACCCTGCTCCAAGCCCAACAGCAAGGTGGTACCCCTGTGCCCAACGCCGCGAACGATTTGCGCCAGAAAGTCGGCTATATGATTGGCTTCAACATGGGCCAGCAGCTCAGCCGCGACAAGATCGACGTCGATACCGAAACGCTGCTCAAAGGCATCCGCGACGCGGTCGGCGGTGCCAAGTCACCGTACACCGACGAGCAAGTTCGCCAGGCGTTTACTGAGTTCCGCACGATCATGGCCAACCGCGGCAAGCAAGAGGGGGAAGCGTTCCTCACCAAGAACAAGACCGCCCCGGGCATTGTCGCACTGCCGAGCGGCCTGCAATACAAGATCCTCAAGCAAGGCACGGGCAAGACCCCCAAGGCCAGCGACACGGTGACGACCCACTATAAGGGCCAGTTGCTCGACGGCACGGTGTTCGACAGCTCGGTCGATCGCGGCCAACCCGCTTCGTTCCCGGTGACGGGCGTGATCAAGGGTTGGGTCGAGGCGTTGCAGTTGATGAAGGTCGGCGACAAGTGGCAACTCTTCATTCCGTCGGAGCTCGGCTACGGTGCCCAGGGAACTCCCGACGGCACAATTCCGCCCCACTCGGTGCTCACGTTTGAGATCGAGCTGCTCAGCATCGCGGGTCAATAAGCATGATCCACGTCATTGCCACGATCCAACTCGCCGCGGGGACGCGCGGCGAGTTCCTCAAGCACTTTCACGCCCTGATGCCCAAGGTGCATGCCGAGGCGGGGTGCATCGAGTACGGACCGACGGTCGACGTCGCCGCCGGATTACCCAACCAGCTTGGGCCGCGCGGCGATGTGGTCGTGGTGGTCGAGAAATGGGCGAGCCTCGCCGCGCTGCAAGCGCACCTCGTGGCTCCGCACATGACTGACTACCGCGTACACGTCAAGCCGCTGGTGCAGAGCGTCGAACTGCAAGTGCTCGAAGCCGCGTAACACGGAGTGATTGTGGTCTCCCTTCTCCCTCTGGGAGAAGGTGCCCGAAGGGCGGATGAGGGTGGTTCGCGGCATCGCATCGGATAGACTATAGGCTGGTTGTTGTTGCGCCTCCGTGTCTCCTCACCTGGCCTTCGGCCTTCCTCTCCCAAAGGGAGAGGAGTTTGCACAACTCGCGTCTTGGGGTTGGTTCCGCATGTCATCGTTTCGTGATCTGCTGGTTGAATTGCTCGCGCGACTCGGGTCGGGACAAAGCGTCGTCTACTGTCGGCTCGTCGAGACCCGCGGCAGCACGCCGCAGAAGTCGGGCGCGACGATGCTCGTGTTTCCTGACGGTTCGCAGGCCGGCACGCTCGGCGGTGGTTGCGTCGAGGCTGAAGTTAAACGCCGCGCCTTGGCTAGCTTCGCACAGGGGCTCGCCGAGATCGCCAGCTTTCAACTCGATAGCGACTACGGTTGGGACGACGGCCTGATCTGCGGCGGTCGCATGCAGGTGCTGATCGACCCGCTAAGCCCCCAAGACGACGTCGGCTATTTTCGCCTTCTGCTTGAGCGGATCGAAGCCGCTCAGGGGAGCATGGAAGCGGTGGCCTACGACGCCGACAAGGTTTCGATCGCGATACCGGCGTGCTGGCTGCTCGATGAGTCGGGACACGTGCTCGAGTCGCGCCATGTCGACCGCGCCGCCGCCGTCCCCTCGACCTTGCTCGAACATTTGCCCGTGCTCAGCGAGCGTCCGCGCCCCACGGCACAGCACGGCATCACGTATCTGCCGCAACTTCCCCGCTGTCGGCTGCTGATTGTCGGCGGCGGTCACATTGGCCAGTCGGTGGCTCAACTTGCCGCCGAGGTCGACTTCGATATCTGGGTGCTCGACGACCGGCGGGAGTATATCACGGCCGAGCGGTTTCCCAAGGCGGTCGAGCGGCTGTGCGGCCCGATCGGCGCCACGCTCCGCGAACTCGCCATCACGCCCGAGACGTACTGTCTGATCGTGACGCGCGGACATAACCACGACGAGGAAGCGCTGTATCATCTCTGCGATCGTGGTGCCTGCTACGTGGGGATGATCGGCAGTCGCCGCAAGATCAAGTTGATTTTCGACGACCTGGAGTCGCAGGGCATCTCGCCCGAGGTGCTCGCCAAAGTGTACGCGCCCTTGGGTATCGAGATTGGCTCGCAGAGCGTGATGGAGATCACGATCAGTATCTTGGCCGAGTTGATTGCCCATCGCAACCGGCACGGCGAGATCCCTGGCCGACCGGCGAGCGTGTACACGAGCGAACCTCGCTAGGCCGGAGTGACGACCATGCCCGGGCGTTGCTTTGCGATCGTACCGGCTGCCGGACGCAGCGTGCGAATGGGGCAGCCCAAGCTGTTGCTCCCCTGGGGCCCAACGACCGTAATCGAAGCGGTCATCGCGGCATGGCGGCAAGGCGGCGTCGAAACGATCGTCATGACGGTTCATGGCGACGATCAGACGTTAGCCAACCTGGCTCGAAGCAGCGGCGCGACGGTGGTGACTCCCGCCACACCACCGCCCGACATGAAAGCCTCGGTCCGCTGTGCCCTCGATTGGCTGCGTGAGCAGCGATGCCCAACCTCCGACGACCATTGGGCCGTTGCGCCAGCCGATCTGCCGCAACTCGACCCGCGCGTGATTGCCGAGGTCGTCCGCTACGCCCCGCGCGATGCTCAAGCCATCGTGATCCCGGTCGACCAACGGGGCCGACGTGGCCACCCGGTGCGATTTCCCTGGCCACTCGCCGACGCGGTTGCGCTACTCGCCGAGAACCAGGGTCTGAACGCCCTGTTCGAGTGTCATCCGGTTGAAACCGTGAGCGTGGCGGTCGCCGAGTGGGACGAGGATCTCGACACGCCCGACGATTATCGGCGGTCCTACTACCGATACCATCGTCACGACCGGCGGTAGAGCCGAGATTTTTTCTGGGGCGCGTCGGCCAGTGCGTGGAAATTTCGTGCCGTTTTACGTTCCTGGCAGGCGACCAAGTTGGACGACGTAAACCG
Source organism: uncultured Planctomycetaceae bacterium (assembly GCA_964652155.1). Classification (GTDB taxonomy): domain Bacteria; phylum Planctomycetota; class Planctomycetia; order Pirellulales; family PNKZ01; genus CAZZBK01. Next base: position 32,285 of record CAZZBK010000055.1, read on the forward strand.
CAAGCTAATGTTGATAAGACACCGTAAGGCTACCGTAATAACTCGGTCGGCCGTGCACAGTGTGGATGTAACTTTATGCTTCGCGTAGCCGTCAATCATATTCAGCCTGGAATGGTGTTGGCGCGTCCCGTGCCGATGCCGAATGATTGTCGTCGTTTTTTGTTGCAGCGCGACCATGAGATTCCGATGGAATTCGTGGGTCGTCTCAAGCAACTCGGGGTGACCGAGGTCTGGGTGCGCTGCCGCGATCTGGAGTTTCTCGAGGACCTGATCGACGAGGAGTTGGGCGATCAGCAGCGCGAGGTGTATTCGACGGTCCGCCGCAACTTTGAAACGATCATGCACGGCGCGACGTTGGAACTCGACATCGAACGGTTCCAAGGCGCGATCGGCGGGCTGTTCGACTTTCTCAAGGAGAACAGTTGCGGCAACCTACTGCTGCACAAGCTCGACGCATTCGACAATTATCTGATGTCGCATTCGACCAACGTCTGCTACCTGGCCTTGCTGCTGGGCATGCGGCTCGAACGGTACCTGATCAACGAGCGCTCGTCGAAGTCGGCCAAGGACGCCAAGGACCTGCGGCAACTTGGGTTGGGCTGCTTGCTACACGACGTGGGCAAGATGCAAATCCCCAACGAGATTCTCAACAAGCCCGGTAAGCTGACCGGCGAAGAGTACGAGATCATCAAGCGTCATCCGACGATCGGCTACGAGATGGTCAAAGGGCGCGCGCCGGCGGCAGCCTCGTCGGTGGTGCTCAATCACCATCAGCGTTACGACGGCAAGGGCTACCCGGCCCGTATCGATGCCGTAACCGGCAATACCACGGTGCCTCTAATTGGCAAGCAGATTCCGATCTTCTCGCGGATTGCGACCATCGCCGACATTTACGACGCGGCCACGACCAAGCGTTGCTACAGCGAAGCCAAGCCCAGCGTGCAAGTGCTGCACGAACTGCGCACCTGGTGCCAAGGCTGCTTCGATCCGATTGTCGAGCGGGCCTTCTACGAAATCATCCCGCCCTTCCCGATCGGCAAGACGGTCCGACTCAACAACGGGGTCGAGGCGGTGGTGGTCGACTTCAACTCGCGCTATCCGGTCTCGCCCAAGGTGCAGGGACTACGCGATCCGTATGGCCGGCGTTACGCAGATCCCTCGCAAGAAGAGATCGACTTGGCGCTCTACCCCGAGCTCTCGATCGCAAGCGTCGACGACATCGACGTGACACCGTATCTGGCGTTGCAGAAAACGCTCGATCCGCATCCATCCGACGCCGTGCTGATCTAGTCGCCGCGATCAATGGATCGCCAAAGCTGCGAGTCTGCGTCACGGGCTCCATGTTCAAGCGTCTAACATTATGGCTGGGGACTGGACTGCCTCCCTCTCTGCTGCCATTTTGTTAGATGCTCTTATACTGGCGGTTGATCGTAATGGTCCCTTTGTCCCCGACAGCCCGATCACGCCAATGCCCCCGATCCTCGAAACACCGCGATCTTGCGCGAGATGACCGCGGACGATTTGGATTTTGTCGCCAGCATGCTCGCCGATCCCGAGGTGATGCGCTACTATCCGCGCTGCTACTCGCGCGACGAAGCGGCCACGTGGATCCAACGGCAACGCAAACGTTACGCCCGGCACGGACATGGCCTGTGGCTTGCGGTCAACAAGGACACCGGAACTCCCATCGGGCAAGTCGGCCTGACGATCCAACGCATTCGCAACATCGACGAGAAGGAACTCGGCTATTTCATCCATCGCGACCATTGGGGCCACGGCTACGCCACCGAAGCCGCCCAAGCCTGTCGCGATTTCGCCTTCCATGTCTTGCAGCGTGCGCGTGTCTTTGCCCTGATCCGCAGCGAGAACGTCGCCTCGCTCCGCGTGGCCATCAAGCTCGGCCTGACCCGCGAACCGCTCGTCATCGAGCACAGTCGGTTCAAGCACCAAGTGTATAGCAAGGGGAGAAG
>CAZZBK010000056.1:0-7957 GCA_964652155.1 uncultured Planctomycetaceae bacterium
TTGTTCTGCTGCGTCCACGTATGGAGGCCCGTCCAGGCGTAGTTGGCCGCGAGATCGACGGTCGCGGCGATGGCGGCCCATTCGAGCGCGTAGTCGGCGTTCGTCGCCTTGCGCAGCACCTGCCCGCTCGTGCCCCCGGCGGGGACCGCGGCCGACGCGCCGAGCAGGGCGATCGTCCCGAGGCCGAGATTTGTCCGCGCCGCCGCGGCGTCAACGAGGTCGGCGAGGTTCGACGCCTTGGCGAGCTTGCCGGCCAAGGCGTTGCTGACGGTCGTTGCGAAGTTGGCGTCGTCGCCCAGCGCGGCGGCAAGCTCGTCGATCGTGTCGAGCACGCCAGGCGCGCCGGTCGTCAGCTGCGCGATCGCCGCGTCGACGACGGCCTTCACGGCGGCCATGGTGGCGATCTGCGTCGTCACCGTGCCGACCGGCGCCGTCGGGGCGGTCGGCGTTCCGGTCAACGCTGGCGACGCAAGGGGGGCGAAGTCAAGAGTCGCGGCCGCCGCCAGGGCTTCAATCGCCCGGCGGACCACCGTATCATCGCCGGCCGGGCCGGCCGTGCCCGCATCCGCCAGCAGGCGGCGCAGATTGCCGACGATTTCGTTCAGCAATGTGGCCGTGATGACGGTGCCGTCTCCGGCGCCCGGCACCGTTTCGTCGCGCGCCCACGCGCCGGGAACGGCGGCAGGCTTCGCGGCCGGGCGCAGCGCGACGGCGCGGGCGCCGTCAAATTCGAATGCCATGCTGATGGTCCCCTATCCTTCGAGCGCGATCAGTAGCCGGACAGCCATTCTGCCGTGAGGCCGGACGGGGGTGGCGGCCAGTGCGTATCGTCGCGGTATGTGGGATCGGCGGCGAGGATCAGAGCCTCGCGCACGGCGATCATCTCCGTCTCCCACGCGTTGATGTCCGACAGCAGGGCGGCGTCGGCCTGTTGCTCGGCTGTGAGCGGCGCGCCGGTCGCATGCAGGCGCAGCAAATGCGTGGCCTCGCGCTGCATGCTGTCGCTCTTTCCCGCGAGCGCGGCAGCAATGCGGCGATCGCATTCCGCGCCGATCCGCGGCGCCACGACTTCGGACGCCGTGCGCACGCGCCAGCCGCCGCCGTCCACGATCAGCTCGTCATGCAGCTGGCATGAGACGGGCTGACGTCCGGCGCCATCCACGACGTGCTTCACGCCGGCGGCGTCGACGAAAAAGAGATTGAGCCGGCGAGCATCCAAGACCCGCGCACCGTCGAAGCGAAGCGCCGAGATCGGCAGTGCGCTCAACTCGGGTGGAACTGGTACCCCGTCGGCGCCCGCGACATCGATCGTCGCCACCACGATGTCGCCGTCAATTACCGCTACCGTCATGGCTCAGCGCTCCATCAGTTCGAATGCAAATCCTGGCGATTGGTTGGCTACCGACGTTCCGGCCGCGTAGTGCCAGGACCACGAGTAGACCTGGATATGCTCGCGCCTGACGATCATCGGGTGAATGGAGTAGTCGGTGTCGTTCGCGCCGGACGGAGGGTCCATCGAATGCAGCGCGAGGCGTGGCGTGCGCGCCAGGGCCATCGTGAAGTCGAAATAATGGTTGGTCTCCGCGCCGGACGGGTAGACGATCGACCTGGGGGCCGCCTCGATCCGCCCTGTCATCCTCGCGATATTCGCCAGCGGGACAATCGTCGGCACATTCGTGACGCTGGTGACGATCCGAGCCGCCAGGAGATCGTCGAATGTTGAATCGAAAGCGGTGTCGTACTCGGCCAGACCTGTCGGATTGTAACCGACATCCGCGATGTCGAGCAGCGCCGGACCGGTCTGCCGTCGCAGACGGAGATGATAGACTTTGTTGGCTACCGTCGCGAAGGTCCGCGCCGCGAGGGTATAGCTGTCGGTCGAGACATGTTCCCACCCTCGGAACAGGATCGACTGTCCCGCCGCGAGCGTCACGGTTCCGTTGCCGTTGTTCACGATCGAGAGGAGATTGTTCGCGGTCTCCGCCTCGGGGAATATCGGGAGCGCTTGCCATCCGGTGAGGGCAGGCGCCGCGCCGCTTGTGATGCGGAGCGCGAACAGCCCGCTCGCGGGCGCGGTCTCCACCTCTTCGATCGTGATGCCGGCGCCGGCGAGCAGTGATCGCAACCGATGCTGGCCGGCCGCGGACAAGCCGTTGTAGAGTGGCGTGCCGCCGCCAACGCTGACGATGGCGCGGTCGGCGGACTCGATGGCCTTCAACAGCAGATCGTCGTCCGTCACGGACTCGGCCACGCCGCGTCCGCGGATGGCGCGGCGCAGGTTGGCGGTGATGAAGTTCAGCCATCCTGACGGAATCTTCGTCCCCGTGTTCGGGTCGCCGTTGACGCACGGCACAAACCATGTGTCCGCGTTCGTCGTCGGCTGCGGCGCGACAGGCCGCGCCACAGACGGGTTGATGCCCGGACCATCCGGCCCGAAAATATTCGTCATTGGACGACCTCATAGATTGCGGCCACGTCGGCCGGTTTGAAGCGCTCGATCAGGCAGACGACCGCGTCCGGCGGGACGGCGCAGGGCGGCGTGCAATCCGCCACGGCGGCATCCGCCGAGAATGGTGTCTGGACCATGTACGCGGGCGACTGAGCCGCCAGAATGCGGATGTAGAGGCGGCGCGGCGCCGTTTCCGGCTCACCGACCGGCGTGCAGTCGGCCACGGCGCAATCAGCGACCGCGCGGCATGGCGTATCCCGGCACTCGATCGCGTAGCCGATCCTGGCGGCAAGGCCGGTGAGATAGGCGCAGTTCGCGCCGCCGGTCGCTACGACTTTGGCGCAGAGCGTGTCCCACGGTTCACAGGCATCGGGAAATCCGAAGTCGTAGCCCCACTCACCGCGCGTCTCGGTCTGCGTGGCGCAGAACATCTCATCGAGCAACGCGCAGGCGCGCTGGTGCAGCACCTCGAGCACCTCGGCGAACGCCGCCCACACCTGCTGTTGCCGCGTCAGGACGGGCGTGCGATGCGCGGTGCCCACGCTCATGACCCCGAATGCGCCGGCGCCAGCCTCGGCGGTCGCGGCGGCGATCACAGCCTCGGCGAGGTCCTCGTGGGTCTGCCATGCGCGGCCACGCGGCAGCAGTCCGACGATCTGCCGGAACAATTCCCACTTGGTGCGGCAGCGATGCGTGTCGGCCGCCAGCGGTCCGCATGTCATCTGGGTCATGCGGTGAACGTCACGGTGCCGAGGACGGCGATCTCACCGGCCGACAGGATGACGTCGCCCGCCGGGGCGACCAGCGTGTGATGATCCTCGCCGGCCGCGATGGATACCGATTCCGAAATCTTGGAGCGCCAGACCGTCACGGGTGACGACAGCGTCGAGACGCGCGGGGCCCGGCTGAAGAGGTCGGCGAGCTCGGCCGTGACCGCCTCCCGCGTCGCGGTTGTGTCGGGGTATAAATGGACCGTGACCGGCACCGGCACCGCGACCGGCGCCGCGACATCGACCAGCGCGCCGGCGGGACGCACGGCGTCGATCGCGGCCGCCACCTTCGCGACGTCGGCGGCCTGCGGGATGCCGTTGGCGTAGAGATCGCGCATCAGGAACCAGACCCCGACGCTGACGCGGCCGTTCGACGCCGTCACCGGATCGACGAACACATTCGACACGCCATTCACCTCGCGGGCCCATGTGACGTAGTCGTGAGCGGCGCCGCCGTGGGGCACGAACCGTTTTCGGAACAGCACGCGCGACCGCAGCGCGGCGTCGCTCTCCGGATCGGCGCCCAGGCCGATGCCCACCGGCGCCACCTCGGCCGCATCATTGATCTGGCCGAGGGATGCGGCCAGCATCAGGCCAGCGCCAGGGCGCGCATTGCCGATCTTGCCGGCCGTGAGGCACCGCACGGCGATCGTGGCGGCGCCGCCGGCCAGCACCCGGCTCTCGAGGGTTTCGTATCTCACGCCGTCCGCGCGCTGCAGGATGAGCCCAGCCGGGACGGCGACGCCGCTGTCGCCGGTGAGCACGACGGCGCCTTCCGCGTAGGTGGCGGGCAGGCGGGCCATCCCGTATTCGGCGGCATGACGCTCGAGGAAGTAGGTGTCGGCCGTGGCGACGAAGATCTGGCGGGCGATGTAATCGAGGTAGGCGAAGGCCTCCCAAACGGCGCCCGCCACGACCTTCGACGTGACGGCGACGTTGTTGGGCCAGAGCTCGGCGTCGGAGCCTTTGAGATTGGCGCGGAACGCTTGCGACGTGCGCCGCGCCAACGCGTCGAGTGTCGGGATCTGGAATGCCATCAGGCGAACGACCTCTCGCCAAAGTTCATGGGGGCATTTCGCGGCACCTGCGCCCACAGAACGCCGAAGCGCTGGTCGTAGGCGAGCGTGCCGTCGTGCGAATAATGTCGGACCGTCAGCAGGACCGCCGAGCGAACCCGGTCGATCTCGGCCGATACGTCGGTACGGGCGACGGCGCCCTGCGTGACGAGCACGGCGAGCGCGTCGCGGGCGGCGTCCTCGATGCCCGCGCGGACCGGTTCGGTCAGGGGCGAGCGGGCGTAGAGCCAAATCTTCGACCCCATCGGGGCTTCCGGCTCGCCGTCCAGGCGCACGCTATCGCCCCACCAGCCTCGCCGGTCGCCATCGTCGTCGGGCAGCTTGTCGTCCTCGGCGGCGCGTGCGTCGGTAAACAGCAGGATCAGGGACGCGGTGTGGAGCGCCTGTTCCGCGCGCAGGCCGCCACGGCTCTCGGGCTGATCGGCGGGCCCCGCAAGAATCCAGTCGCCATACCCGCCGGAGGCGTCGAGACGCTCGATCCAGATCGTGTCCCAGGCGAGTTGCGGCTGACGCTCGCAGGCCTCCGCCGCGCGGAGCGTGACCGCGACCATCAGGTGTGCCCCGCGGCTTTGTGCACGCCGGTCGACGTGATGCCGCCGGTCTGCGTGATGTTGCCCTCGACGACGACGTTGCCCTTGATCGTGATGGTCGGGGCCTCGATCGTCACGGCCTCGCCCGCCTTGACGCGCGCGCCTTTCGTCACTTCGGCGAATAGATTGCCTGCGGCGTCGAGATAGACAAATCCGTCTGCTGAATCGTAAAGCTTGGTGGCTCCGGACGGCAGGTTGCGCGGACGGTGCGTCGGCGCCTCTGCGCCCAGCATGACGGCTTGGTCCGGACGCCCGTTCACGGCGGCGATCAGGGCGTGAGACCCGGCTGGTGGATTGGCCGACAGCCCGAACGGCTGCACGCGATGCACGTTGCGGAAGGCCTCGTCGGCGTAGCCCATCGCCTCGACCGTCTGAAACTCGCCGTCGTCCTTCACGCGCGTGAGCTCGCTGCGGCGCAGCGCCAGGCGCGCGACGTGCTCGTCGGCCTCGAATGTCATTGTCCGCCGCTCTCCTCGTAGCCCAGTGTCCACGCCTCGTCGGTTTCGGCGTCGTCGAGCTGCGCCTCGGGATCGATCCCGCGCGCCGCGCCGGCGGCGCCCGCTCCGGACTTCGCCGGACCCTTACCCTTGTACGCACGCGGATCGACGAGCCCCAGGCGCGTTTGCGAGCCGGAGCGGTCGATGCTGAACTGGACACTCTCGATCAACATCGTCATCGAGAGCTTCATCATGCGCGGACTGTGCACGTAGATCAGGCGGCCCGGCTCGAACAGAAGGCCGGCGAAGTCTCGGAACCCCTGCGTCGCCACCGCGCCGCGCAGCGCCTGGCCGGCGGCGCGCTCCTTTTCATGATGCGCGCGCTTGCGGGCCCGGCTCGGGTCGGTGTCGGTCTCGGATGCGATCGTCCGTGGGCGATGACGCTTGACCCCGCCATCCCGCGCGGTCTCTTTCACACGCAGGCTGGCGGCGCCCGTGCCGCGACGCGACTGCCCTTTGATGTTGTAGTGACTGTGACGGCTGCCGTCGTTGTGATCGACGTCGAAGTTCTTGATGTTGCCCAGCGGCCCCTCCCAGAGGATGCCGAAATGGTGCTGAGCCTTGCTCGCGTTCGTGATCCGCATGTCGCCGTTCGGCAGCCCCATGATCGTGGCGCCCTCGCCGCGCAAGTAGCGCTCGCAGAATTGGAAGCACTTCTCGCCCGGCTTCAGCTGCGCGTAGGGGATCTTGTCGAGCGGGATGTCGGCATCGATCTTGATGCCGTGCCTGTTGATCGCCTTGGCCATGTCGGCGACCGACATGTTCTCGAAAAATCCCGTGTCGTGCTCCGCGGAGCTATCGACGAAATCCTGCCCCTTCGAGCGGCCCTGCACGACGATGCGATGGGACTTTGGATCGCCCGCAGCCTGGTAGGCGTTGACGTAGCCCTCGACCAGAAGGTCGCCATTCGCCGTGATCTCGATGTGCGTGCCAGGCTTGTATTTCCACTCCCCCGGGATCTCCTCCGCAAGCTCGATCATAAAAGATCGCACGGCGTCGTTCATCGCGGCGCGCACGGTCAAGCGCTCGAAGTCTGTCGGCGCGCCGGCGGCGCGCACGATGACGTTTTCGACGTTGAGCATGGATTACCGGGTGAGGGCTTCGAATTCGAGGGGCATGAAGCCCGGATGAATCACACCGTTGCGCACGCGAAGGTCGGCGGCATGGCCCGCGTCTCCGTACAGGCGCTGAGACCACCACAGCGACGGCATCTGCCTGTCAGCCGTGACGGTGACGATGGGCGCCAGATCGACGGACTTGCGAGACAGATAGGCGACGGTGCGGCCCTGCAAATCCGCCAGCGCCGTGTAAAGCCCATGGGCGGATGGTCCGGCCAGCGTGGCCAGCTCGCCGCCGATCGCCTCGGAGACGACGGCCCGCATGGCGATCGCGCTGCGCCGGTCGGGATAGGCGCGAGACACCGCTGACGCGGCCAGCGCCCCGACGGCCAGAGCACGCACCGCTTCGGCGAGCGCCGCGCTGTTCTGCGCATCCTGCCGCGCCGAGGCCGTCAGCGCCGCGGGAGCGGCCTCGGCCGCGTAGGCGAGTAACGGCGCGATGGCGATCTCGACATCCACCGGCGCCGCCGCCTCGCCGATCGCCGACACGAGAGACGACAAACGCTCGATCAGCGGCGTGGGCGTGGCGCCCGTGGCGGCTGCGGCGAACGTCGTCAAAGACAGGTCGTGCCCACGGCTACCGATGATCGCGAGCGCCGGCGCGTCGTCATAGAGCGCCTGCACCTGCCGGAACAGCCCGGGCGCCAGACCGGGGTCGAGCGCGATCGTCCGCAGCGTGCCGTCGATCGTCGCGGCGACATCCCGCACGATGGCGACGGCGGCGTCCTGGACGAAGCTCGCCTGACCGATCGTCGTGACGAGCGCGGACAGGCGCCCGGTGATGGCGGCGGGCAAGGCGCCGACCGCCAGGCGGACGAGCTCGCCCAGATAGGCTGCAGGAAATGCGGAAATCGACGTCGCAGGCTCGAGAACGAACGAGATGTCGAACGCGATATAGCCGAGCTTGTCCTTCTTGAAGTCGCGCTTGCACTTGTCGCACTGCGCCGAGCGGCGGCCGAGCGGCAGAGACAGCGAGCCCGCACCCTTCCGGTTGCACGCCGCGACGAGCGCGGCGGCCTGTCCGTCGGAAGCGTCGCCGACGACGTAGGCCGTGACGTGAGCCTTCTGCGTCTCGCTGCCGATGTCCTCGGTATACCAGCGTTCGGCCAGCACAAATTCGTGCACGACCAGGCGACGGCCGCCGTCGAGGCTATCGCTCTCGACGAAAAACGGCACGCCGCGATAGCTCGCGGGCCGCAGCGTCGAGCGCCAGTCGCGGAAGGTCACGGCGCGCCTCCTGGGCGTGGCGCGCCAACGGGCGCGGCGGACATGGGTCGCTTCGTGTCCGACATCGACCGACCGGTGTCGAGCGTGCCGCGCACCTCGCCGCCGCTGACGGACTGGTTGGTGATATGCATGCCGTCCGGCAGCGCGATCTTGACGTCGACGTCGACTTTTCCGGCGACCTCCGCCGAGCCCTTGAGCTCCGCCTCGACGCGCAGCGCCGAGAGGTCCAT
>CAZZBK010000056.1:8057-34220 GCA_964652155.1 uncultured Planctomycetaceae bacterium
GCCGACATGAGGAGCGGGCTCGTGGCAAGCGCGGCAATGGACGTAACGGCGGCGTTGACGCCCATTAATGCGAACCCAATCGGCGCCAGCGCGGCAAGCCCTGCGATGCTGCCCGCCAGAATCTGCACTTTCCCAGGGTCGGCCCGCTGCAGCTCGCGGAACAGGTCGGCAACCGACTTGAACGCGCCCGCCATCGTGGAGTTGATGCCTTTAGCGCCGACGCTGTTCCAGAACTGCTCAACGTTGGCTTTGAGGCGATCGAACTGATAGGAAAGGCTGCGCATCTCACCGACAACGCTGGCACGCTGGTCGATCGCATCGGCGCGCGTTATTGTGCCGGACCCGCGCTTGTGCACATACCGGACGCCGTGGGCGGCTTGGCGAATGTGATGCAGCCGCTCTTCGTAATGGCGTGCCTGCGCCAGTATATCCAAGAACTTGGGGAGGTGTTCACGACCGGCAATCCTCGTCATCAGATCCGTGTCGTTAATAAACTTCGGATCGCTCAAAAGTTTGAGCATGGCGGGAACGTTCATTTTACCGTCCCCGAGCCAACCGAGGTACGCCCTGAACACCTCCTGCACCTTGCCGCGATCCTTGCCTTCGAAGACGTGGCCGCCCTTCTTGCTTTTGCGGCCGAAAATCTGAGCCATTGACTCCATATATCGTCGCTCGAGAGCTTCGCGATCGGCGTGCTTGGTCAGATCGAGACCGTTGAACATGCCGTCCAGATTGACCCCTTTAGGGACCGTAAAACCTCCGGCTCGTAGAAAATCGACCATCGCAGCGCCTTTGCGGTCGATCTTCTCCTTAGACAGCTTCATATAGTCGAGCGGGTCGATGCCACGTGCGCTCATCGCCTGCACGGCTGGGTTTCTGGGCGCGGCCAAGCGGGTGAAAATCGTCTTGTGCGCCGTACCGATCTCGCCCGCCTGGAATTGTCCGCCCAGCATCTGGACCAGAGCAGATGCCTCGGCGAAGTCCATACCAAGCATCGATGCGACAGGAGCAAACGACTTCATAGCCTCGCCGAAACCGTGAGCGCCGCCGGACATGCCCTTAGCGGCCACAAGATAGGTCCGCTCCATCTCGACGATGGCGCCCTTGTCCGTAGGGTCCAGCTTGAACGCGCGCGCCAGGGCGTTAACTTCGCGGACCTGGTTTGCCATGTCCGTGCCGGTGATGCGGCTGGTCTTGGCGGCGATGCGGCTGATTTCGTCGAACCCTTTCATGGATCCGGTGAGCTGCTGATAGGCCTCGGCGGCTTCGAGCACTTTCATGGAGCCGATGCCGAACTCGTCGGAAAGCGTCGCGAAGCGGGCCTGATGCGCGGCCATCTGTGTGCCGCTCGTCATGTTGAGCGCCTGCACTTGGCGCAGCTTCCGATCGTATTCAGACAGCTGACTGGTCACCGCCGAAATTCCAAAGGAGCCGGCAATCGTTCCGCCGACCATTGGCAGCGACGCCAGCTTGCTCTGAAACCCGGCGATGCCGCCAGCCAACGACTGATACTTGCCAGACGCCGCAGCAGCCGCAGCGGCAACTTTGTGGAACACGCCCGATGCGTTGTCGACCGCGCGAATGACGGCGGTTGCTTCGAGCATCGTCATGTGTCGTCTCCCTTCAGCTTGGCCACGCGGCGCTCTTCAGTGTCCACGCCGAGGCGATACCAGAACGCGATTTCCCGGAACGTCATGCGGCTGATGACGTCCGGACTTACGCCGCCGATCCGCCAGAGCTCCCCGGCGACGTTGGCGGGTTTCCCAATGTACCCACCACCGTCATGAGTTCCTGAAGCTTGCGGTAGCAGGCCTGGCCGTCGGAAAAGGCCATCTGCGCAAGAACAGACGACGGGAGCGCCGTCAGACGCTGGAACCAGCGCGCCACCGCTTCTGGCGTCACACGAACGCATCCGCGACGGTTTCCAGTAGCCTCGTCCAGGATGAACTCGGTCGTCTCGAAGTCGCCGATTTCTACCCAATCGCCAAACGTCGGCGGCCTGAAATGGAGCTCGCTGATCAGGCCGCCATGGCCCTCGATCGGGCGCGACAGCTTGACTGTATGCCCTGCCGGCGGGTCAAACTTCGGCGGTACGTAGCCGGGTCCGGGAGCGCCGAGGTCCGGGCGAGAGCGTTGCATCGTGTTCATGGTTCCTGTTCCCCTATGTTGCCGTCAGTGGCCCGAATTGCGGGCTGGATTTTACGGACGCGACGTCCGGCGCTGGTTGTCCGCCGCGAGCTTCAACCCGCTGATCTCGCCGGTCACGGTGTTGCGCTTCGGCTTGCCGACAAGGAACGCCCCCGTCATGATCACGGTCTGGCCGGTGTCGCGCTCGACCATCGAAAAGTCGATGGTCGCGTTCATGATCTGCTCGAGCGAGAAGCCCGGTTTGTGCCTAAACTTCAGGTCCACTTCGTAGTGGCTGCTCTTGACACTGCGGCCGATGGTGCCGTCCTGGTTGTCGACGACCTCGGCCTCGATGTTCGCCTCGTCGATCTCGACGTCGGCGACCATGGAATAAGGTACGCCGTTAAGTGTGATGTCGACGCGTCCGCCTACGGTGCTCGCCATGGTTCACTCTCCTATCCGGTTCAGGTGTTGGTGTGCGGCCGACGTCGCGCGTCAGAGCTGCAGGTTGTTCTCGATCATGCAGGCCACGATGCGAAGCTGATTGACGTGGTCCACTTTCATGAAGGCGTCGGCGCGGTTGGGGTCGTCCGGGTTGGTCTCGACGACGCGATTGCGCTGAAAGGCCTCGAGGTCCTCGAACACGCCATAAGTGACGATGAGCTTCTGATAAGCGTGGTCGAGCGTCAGCTCGATATCCTCGTTCGTCACGATCTGCGGCAGCTTGCCGGGGTTGGTCTTGGCGTAGGCCTTGCGCGCGTGCTGGCTCGTCACTTCCGCGCGCATGAACCGGACGCCGTACATCGACTGCGCCATCGTCTCGAGGTCGAGATACGTCCAGTCGGGATCACCCCAGGCGTTGCGCTTGTACGTCGTCACGATCCGATCGATGCGGACGGAGCCATCGATCGCGACGGTGTAGCCGGAGACCCCGGAGAAGTAGAACGTCTGCAAATCGACTTTCGTCGGCACATCAGCCTGATCGAGCGGACCGTAGATGCCCTCGAGCTTGATCGTCTGCATCGGACGCGACAATTCCGGAGCGGTCGATTTGTGGAGAGCGATCTTCGCGCCGAGCGCGCCCGCCACTTCCCACGGCGTCGACCTGAACTTGCGCGCAAAGAAGATCGACTCGTGCTGGTTGTTGCGCAAAACGGCCCGCGCGGTGATGGTCCCCACGGTCTCCAGCGCTGACACGGTCGTAACGTGGCCGTAGAGCTGCTTGATCCAGCTCCACCGGCCCGAAACATCCCCCATCAGCGTCGCGCCGTCATCCAACGCGTCGTTGGCGCTGTATGGCATCGCGATCCAATCGAACTCGTCGATCGCGAGGCTGTCGAATGCCGTCGTCAGATCCGGGTCGCCGGCGCCGCCGGACATCGCCGCGATCGTGAACAGCGTTGATCCGAACAGGCCCTCCTCCTCCACCCGGCCGAGATCGACCATGATGGCGTTGCCCAGCGTCCCCTTGTGACGCGCGGTGAGCGTGACGACCGCATTGACAACGGTGGCGGTGACGGGCAGTTCGGCGACCGCGTTGATCGCAGCCGCCAGCGCCGCGGCGATCGAGTTATTGGTGTCGGCCGGCGACACGCCGATCCGAACGCGCTGCTTGGCGATATAGACGCTGGCGACGCCAGCCGACGAGACCGGGGCTCCGGCGACCGTGATCGTGCCGGTCGCGGCCGTGCCGCCGGCGAAGTCGGCCAGCGGCAGCCACCAGATTTCGACCAGCGGCGCATTCCGGCGCGCCTTGCGATGCATGGCCGCGAGCATCGATCCGGCGTGGCCAGACAGGGCGCTTTCCTGTCCATCCCGGACCATCAGCGGCCGGTTGGCAGGCGCGACGCCCGCCGCCGTCATCTGGCCGACGAGCAGCACGCGGGAGTTACGCACGGGCGGCGTGCCGCCAGAACGGAACTCGGCCGTGAACAGGCCGACACGAAGGTTTCCGGGAATATTCTCAAACGGGATCGACATGGGGCGCGGCTCCTATGGCTCGGCGACAGGCGGTCTGCGGTGGGGCGTTACTTCTTCGGTGTCTTCGCGGGCGGAGGCGCGTCGGACGCCGGCGGCTCGACGATCACGGCGTCGCCGTCGGCCAGGCGCTTCCGGACAGTCGCGTCCATCTGCATGTCCACGCCTTCTGGCCCGATGGGCAGGAAGCCGCGCTGGTGGTTGAGCACGCGGCGGCCGGCCGCGGGCGCGATGCGCACGAGCATGTGTGTCACTCCGATGGTTTGAGGTGTCAGGTGAGATCGGCTTCGGCGACGCCGGCGGGGCGCGGCCCGGCAGGAACGCCAGCGCCATTGACGCGCGACTGGTTCGTCTCGATGAACCGGACGCGCTCGAGACGCGGCAGGCGTATCGGCACGTCAGGCGCGCCGGAAAGAATGAGATCGATGATGGCCTGCGCGGTCGGCGCATACGGGCTGTTGCTGCCGGCCACCGCAGACAACGCGCTGCCGTAGGGCTCGGGAATGTAGGGCGTCGCCGGAGCGGTCGGATCGATGACGATCTGGTCTCGCGGCAGCGGCAGCTTGACGCTCGCCGTGATCTGCCGCGACGCGAGCCGAATATTCGCCTCGCGATCGACGAAGCGGGTGCTGCTCCAGCTGTCGATCTTCAGCAGGCACTTGCCCAGCAGCTCGCCCCACGGACCGGCCTGCATCTGGAACACACGCGACACCTGCGCCTCGAACGCATCCAGAGTCGCGTCCAGCTCCGGCTCGGAATAGGGGAGCGTGATGCCGATCGCGCCGGTCTCGTCGGCCTCCGCGATGCCGAGCGTCAGCTCCATCACCAGGCTGACCTGGTGCAAAAACGGCGGCCCGCCGTTATTGGCCGACAGCGACATCCCGGAATCGTCGTCGGTGTAGAGGATGATCGTCGGCACGATCGACCCCACTGTCAGACCCTCGATCGGGTCCTGGCGGCTATCGAACACGCGCCCCTGCGCGATCGTCGGATAGGGGGCAGCGAAGCCGTTAGACAGCGCCATCGTGGCCGCCAGCCGCAACGCGGCGCGCTCGAGGCTCATACCGGCTCCCTCCCGTGTTCGAGCAGCCGGAACTTGTACCGGCCCTCGGTGTCCTGCGGCGACGCCGCGATGGTGTAGACGACGCGCGTATCGATCCTCACGAAGCGATCGCCCTGGCGCGGTATCTGGCCGGCCACGAACCGCCGCTTGTCGATCGCAATGGTCACGTGACGCAGGGTGACCTGGCTCGCGGTGCGCTCGACATTGCCGAGAGCCTGCGAGTCGTAGGTGCCGTCGTCAAATACGCCGGTCACCGTCAGGATATGACGCGCCGTGTCGGCAACGGCGCCGCGCCCGCCTCCGGCGCCGGCGATCATCGGGCGAAACTCGAACAGCTCGCCGAAGACGTCGTCGACTTTGTCCGAGAGGCGGTTCTCGAGGGCTGCGAATTTCGACGGCATCAGGCGGCCGGCTTCGGCTTCTTGGCGGGCTTGACCGGTGGCGGCGCATCGATGGCGGCATCGCCATCGGGCTTCGGCTCAGCCTCGACGACCGGCGCTGGCGGTTGGCTCGCGCCACTCGCTTGCGGTGGCTGCTGAGCGGCGAGCAGCTCGGCCTCTGCGGCCTTGGCGAGCTCGTCGAACATGACGTCGATGGTCGGCTCGATGCGGCGCGCGCGAAGCTGGTCGGACAGCGTGCGCATGACCAGTACGAGGTTTTCCTCGTCCGTCGTCAACGCGGAAACCGGCTCGGCGTAGCCGACGGCGATCAGGAACCCGGCGATCCCGACGGGCAGCGTGACGGCCCGGTTCGCGGGGAGATGGCGGACGTCGCCGCGCACGTCGGCGGGCTCGTCCCAATCGCGCTTCATCACGACGCGCGTCGTAGCGGTGGTCATCGGCGGGGTCCGTAAACTGGAGGGAATGGGGGGGCTCGAGACGCTGTCCCGAGCCCCTGTTTCAGCGGCTCAAGTCAACGCCGGTCAGTTGATGTTGTTGCCCTGGTTGCTCGTCGTTCCGCGGATCAGAAGCTTCGGGCGCTTGCAGATCGGGAGCGGGTTCGACTGCGTGAGCAGATCGCGCGCGCGGCCCCATTTGTCGCGGGATTCCTTGGCATAGTAGAGCATGCCCGGCAGGTTATGGGCCTCCTCGAAGTCGCCCGGCGCGACCACGAACTCGAACGTCTCGCGCGTACCCATCGGGAAGAAGATCGCGTCGCCGGCCGGGATGAACCGCCGCGTCGTCGCCAGACCGGTCACGGGGTCGAGGACCGAGGCCTTGCCGCGATACTCGTAGAACGTGATCCCTTGCAGCTCGAAGCCGAACCGGCGGTCGTGAAGCTGCGGATTGGCGATCTTCAGCGCCGCCCAGTTGGCCTCTTGCGCCTTGTACTGCGCCACGACGCCGGCGTCGGCGAACAGCATCTCCATGAACTCAGGGCTCGCAATCGCGATGACGTCCGTCATCACGTCGCCCAGCAGGTCATCCTCGATCGAGCGCTTGATCGCGCGCAGCTTGGCCGTCAGCGCTTCGCCCGTCACACCGCCAAACGCGGCGACTTTCTGGGTCACGCCGAACTCGGTGAAAAAGTCGAGCGCGACCGAGCCGTCGGAGTCGAGAATCTTGCCCTGCAGGGCGTTGATCCGGAACCACTCGTGCGTGAGCTGATGCTTGTGGGCCATCGTCACCAGCTTCTGGCGGATCAGGTCCTCGAGCATCATGGGCGCCATGGAGCCGTACGCCAGCAGGTTCTGCACGTCGGACACCTTGACGGTATCCTCATGCGTGATCTGCGGGATCTCGATCAGCTTCTTCTTACGCTTGCCGACGCTGCCCTTGCTGCCCGCCGCGCCGCGCTCGGTGATCGGCAGCAGGTTCAGCGTCCAGTTCATCATCTCGATCTCGAGATACGTTGTGGACAGCGGGCGCGAGGCGCCGAAGATATTCAGCGCCGTGATGAAATCGTACATGTTCGGCACGATGTTCATGATCGACGTGAGCTCGCGAACGCTGAACTCGCGATTGGTGATGCCATCGATAACCAGGTCGGACATTTGGTCGGCTCCTTTCAAGGGGTTCGGCCCGGCGGTTGAACGCGCGAGCGTGCAAACGCGGGCCGGCAATCCGGCCTGCGTGGCAGGTAGGTCGAGGGTGGACGTGGGTGGAAGGCGGGAGGTTAGGCGCCGCTACGCGGTACGATGCCGAGGGTCTTCAGATGACGGATTGCGGCGGCCTTCTGATCGTCCGTCACGGTGTTGAGCCACTCGAGCCCGGCCGCGCTGACTTCGCATTCGCGAGCCACGACGATGGCGTTGGTCACGTCGGCGGCGGTAGCGTCGACCTTCTGGATGAGCACCGCGGATGGGGTCTGACGACCGTCCTTGCCGGCCGGGTCGAAGGGCGCGTATTTCAGCGAGCCGAGAGCAACGGTGATGTCCCAACCGTCGCCGACGACAAAGTCGGCCGCGCCGTCGGCGATCGCGAATTTCACGTCATCTGCGAATGTCGCGCCGACGGCCACGTCGCCGAGGACGAAGCCGTCGGGATTTTCGACGCGGAACACGCCACCGTTCGCGGCGGCGGCGATGCATCGGACCGTGTAAACGCCAGATTTTGCACCCGCCAGAACAGGCGTGACGGCATCAAGCGTCAGCGTTCCATCACCCGTATTGCCGCCCGCCTTGGCCGCTGATGCGGCGGCGCCGACGGTAATCTGGCCGAGCACGGCGCCGATATTCAGCACGCCAGAGCCGGAGAGGATCGTCACCTCTTCGCGGCTGAACGTGCCGTGGTCCTCGTTGTCCTTGATGACGTCCGAAACGTTCTTGGGTTCATTCCACTCGTAGGTCTTCAATACGCGCGTCATGGTCGTTGCTCCGGTCAGGGGTTGTGGCGGGTGTCGATTTCAGTCGGGGACGGGTTAGCGATTGCCGGTCAGCGCCTTTCGCTGGCGCTCGATATTCGCCTCGGCGCGCGCCGCGTTGCTGTCGGTTGCAGCGGCCAGCACGCCCTCGCTGACGTCGGCCGCGACGACACGCGGCTGGCCGCCACTGGCCTTGACCGCGCCGTAGAATTCCTTTGCGGCCGACGCTCCGGTGACAGGCTGAGCCGCCAGGAGGCGCTTGGCATCTTCGGCCGACAGGTTCGGCGTGACGGCGAGCTCGATGGCGAGCTTCGTGCGGTCGGCCGCTTCGGGCAGACCGAGAATTCCGGCAATCCGCTGGCGCTCGGCGGTCGCGCCCTCGAGGCGGGCTGCCGCGAGCGCGGCGGCGTCGGGGGCGGGCGCGGGAGGCGTCTGCGGCGTGGGCTCTGACATGGTCGTGGGTTCCTTCAGGGTTGAAGCCCCGGCAGGGGCGGACGTAAAACCAGCGGGGGCTGAACGGGCGCCCGAGAGCGCGAGGCCGATGTCGTCGAGCGCCTTGTCGAAGGGCAGCACCGCGTCTGCGAGACCGGCCTTGACCGCGTCATCGCCCATGAAGCAGGCGGCCTCAGTGTCTCGAACCGCCTTCGACTTCAGGCTCGGACGCCCTTCGACGACCGCCTCGACGAACATTTCGCGCATGCGCTCAATCTCGGCCTGCATGCGTTCGCGGACATCGTCGGGCAGCTTGCCGTAGGGGTTGCCATCGGCTTTGCGCTTGCCCGCGTGGATGATCGTCGGCCGGATGCCAGCCGTCTCCATCGCTTTCGAGCGATCGAAGTGGACCATCACCACGCCGACCGATCCGACGATGGAGGTCTGGGACACGAACACCTTGTTGCAGGCGGAGGCGAGCGCGTAACCGGCGCTGCAGGCCATGTCATTGACGACAGCGTAGACCGGCTTGATCTTCCGGATTTCTCGAATCTGCCGCGCGAGCTCGAAACAGCCGGCGGCCTCGCCGCCGGGCGTGTCGAGATCGAGGACAATGGCGCGCACCGCGCCGTCCTTGCTCGCCTTCTTGATCTGCTCGGACAGCCCCTCGTAGCTCGTCAGGCCGCTCTCGGCCCCGATGTAGGCGCCGCGATTGACGAGCGTGCCGATGATGGGGATCAGCGCGAGTCCCTTATCCGTGATCCGATAAGGACCGCTGTCGGACTTGCGGCCCGCGAAGCGCGAGGCAGACGGGCTGCCAGCGTCGATCGGCGCGTCCATCTCTCCCAGGCCGATCCGCCCACCCAGGACCGCGAGGATCGTCTCGATCTTGTCCTCGGTGAGCAGCAGGGGGCGGCCGAGCACGCGGTCGGCGAGCAGTGGCAGGATCGTCATGGGTGTCAGTCCTCGGCCGGCTGTTTCTTCTGCGGGGAATCCTGATCGTCATCCGGGGCCGACGCGTTCGCGTCCGAGTCCTCGGAACCGATCGCCGTCGGCACCATCAGCTGGTCGATGGGGTGCACGAGGTTCAGCTTACGATAGTAGGCGCGCTCGTAGGCGGCCTGGTCGGCGCTATCGCGCCAGTTCATGCCCTCGTCCGCCTGGATGCTCTCAAGGCTCTCGACGCCCATCTGCACGCCGAGGTTTTGCGCCTGCCGCTCTTTCATCGGGTCGATCATTGGCTTGCCCCAGGCCATGAACGTGCCTCGGACAAGGTACGGCTTGGCGGCGAAGAAGTCGGTGACGCCCGGAGGAAGCGGGACGGCGCCGATCGCGACGGCCTCCTCGAGCCAAGCGCCGAAAAACGGCATCGCGAAGTGGTTCACCAGTGACGCGCGGCGCTTGCGATAGGTGCGCCACACGGCCAGCAGCGCGGCCCGCGCGGCCGAATAGTTGACTTCGCGGTAGTTCTTAGACAGCTCGTGGGCCTCGAGGCCGAGACCGGCCGCCAGCTTGCGCAGAAATGCCCCTTCAAACGCGTCGAAATTGGCGTTGGAGGCCTCGGACCGCATGATGTCGAGGCTCTCGTTGGGGAGCAGGTGAGGGATCTTCACGCCCTCGAACGTGATGTCGCGGTCGTTGTGATACTCGGCCGCGATCTGCATCGCGCCGAGCATGGCGCCAACCAGCGGATTGTCGCCGCCCGACCCGATCGCCCTGGCGCCGATCACGTTCATCGCCGAGGTCCAGTCGAGCTCGGTCTTGATGACGGCGGCGTAGGCGGCCTTTGTGATCGCTGACCGGAGCTCGGTGTCGTTGTAGTCGGACAGCATCTTCATCGGCACGATGGCCGAGGCGAATTCGCTGACGCCACGCGTCATTTCCGGGCGCGTGTGATCGAACGTGTGCAAAACGATCGGGCGGCCCCAGGATGTCTGGCGCGGAACGGCCTGCCAGCGCATGGCGGCCTGGAACGTGCTGGTGTCTGACGGATGACTCTCGCGAATGTAGTAGACGAGAGGCTCGCCATAGAGGTCGCGCTCGATACCGCCACGCAGCGTCGGCGTGTCGATCCGCATATCCGGGTTCGACAAGCGGTCCACGTCGACCAAGTTGAGACAGGTCTGGTAGGGGCCGAGGCCGGGCTTCATCTCGACGATCGCGAGCGCCTCGCCGTCCGTGAACTTCGTATCGCAAACGAGCGAGAATATTTCGGAGAATGTCCGCTGGCGGCGCGCATCGGCCTGAAAGTCAAAACCTTCGGCATGAGATTCCCACGCGCGAATGACGAAATCCTGCCATTCGGCGGCCGTCTCGATGTCCTTGATCCCAAGGCTGCGCCAGTCGATCTTGAGAGCCAGTTTGACGCCGGCGCCGGCAACGGCGTCGGAATTCATCCGCACCGCGTTCTTCGCGATGGGGTTGTTACGCACCAGATCGCGGGCGCGCGCGCGGATCATGGCGCTGTCCCGCAGCACGGCGAGGTCGGCCGAGTTGAGGCCTGGCTGCCAGCGCGAGACCTCACCGCCGCGGGTCATCTTCGCGTCGCGATAGCTCTCGGCCACGCGCGTGAACGCGGCCTCGATATCCATCTGCCGCGTCGGAACCACATCGCCTGTCATTAATTGATACTCCGGACGGCGGGCGGACCGCGCCGGGTGGCCGCCGGCGCCGACAGATCGACGAGGCCGGAAGTGGCGCCGCACTGGCGGTAGAACATGCGGTAGAGCATTTGCAGGTTCGGCAACTGCTCGGGTCCGTACTGGACGCTGCGGTCCCCGTAGTTGATGCCGACGACGCGCTCGCCCGAGGACAGAGCCATGATGGCGTCGTAAAGCCTGCGCAGTTCGGTCGCGCAGTCGGGCGGCGGAGCTGGCATGGTGGTCACCGTTTAAAGAGGCTGGCGATTGTGGCGCCGGTCACGGGCGCGGCGGCGCCGGTAAGCGCGCGGCGGCGCTGCGCGTAATCGAGTGAAAGTTGCGAGCGAACGGCAAGATTGCCCACGAACGTATCGAGCGCCTCGTTGCGACGCCCGCCGGCCGGCGGCATCCATTTGCGGACCGGGCGGCCGGCGACGATCTCGATTTTCACGCGCTCGGACACGAGCTGGCGGAAATACTCGATGTCGAGATGGCGCGGAAAGTGGATGCGATACGTCGGCCGTCCCTTGGCCGGGTCCGGCAGCATCGCGAGCTCGGCGTAAAGCAACGTCTTTCCATCATCGATACCGGAAAGATGCAGTTTCGCGCCGAGCTTGAACCGCTGTTCGCTTTCGCGCATCAGCGGCCGGCCGGCACCGTGCACGCCCTTGATCGCGTAGTAGGGCCGGAACGCTGCCTTCTGCTCGCGCACGAAGTCCATGACGGACTGTTGCAGAAAGCCGGCGTCTATCCCGACGGCCTCGATCGACAAATCGCCGCCGAGTTTGTGTGCGAACCGGCGCGTCAGAAGCGCGTCCTGCATGCGCGTGAAGGCGCGCGGATCGGTTGGGTCGTCGTAGTGCTTGACAAGATCGAGCACCCACTTCTCATCGTCAGCGCCCCAGCCGAGGTACTGACACTCGAAGCGGTTCGCCTGCACATCGACGTGAGCGGTGACCGCCAGCACCTCTTCGGGCAAGTCGTATCCGCCGTCAGCGCGCGGACCGTAGTCCTCGCGGCGCTCGAACAGCATCTCGGGCGTCGTCTGCGCGGCCTTGCTCGGATTGTAGCATCGACCAAGCTTCAGGTTCGTGAACGTCTGCTCCTCAGTGGGCTTGCCCTCGCAATCCTCCCACTCAGCAACCAGGGCCGCCATCGTCACGTAGGGCGAATAGATCGCCCACACGCGGAAGCCAGCGATCCCGTTGAATGGCGCGCGCGCTTTCCAATGACCCGCGCGCACGGCCAGAAAGATTTCGCGCTGGTCGAGGCCGTGCTCGCAGAGCTCACCGGTCACCGGATCGTGGGCCGCGCAGATATAACGCGCGGTTTCCGGCTTGCCACGGTCCCACTTCACCTGCTCCCATTCGAGCGCCTGGAAGCGGCCGCAGCGCGGGCAAGGCACCTCGAAGTGGCGCTGATCTGACCGCTTGAACCAGGCGTCGATGGCGCTGGCGCCCTCGATCGTCGGAGTGCTGGCCAGAGCCTTTTTGCGGTTCCAGAAGTTCTGGGTGCGCTGAAAGCCCTGCTTGATCGGATCGCCGTCGTTGCCGATCGCGGCTTTAAACTTGTCGATCTCGTCGAAGATGGCGACGCGACGAGGGCGCGAGGCCAAGGATGCCGGCGAATTCGCGCCGGCGAAGACAATGTCGCCGCCCGGGTAAGTCTTCTCGAGTATCGTCGTGTCGCTGTCGCGAGAGCGGTGGCGGCCGATGCGCTCGAGAAGAGCCGGTGTCGCTTCGATCGTCGGGCCGAAGCGCGAGCGCGAGAAGCTTTCCGCCAATCCCAGGTCCGGGAGCACGAACAGCTGCGGCGATGGGTCCTGAGCTATGAAAAACGCCGCGACGTTGATCAGAACTTCCGTCTTCGCGATCTGGCTTGACCATTCGAGCACGACCGTATCGACGTCGGGATCGTTGAAGCAATCCATCGGCTCGCGCGTGAACGGCGCGCGGGCGGTTGACCAGCGCCCCGGCTCCGGGCTCGTTCCGGCGGCGATGATGCGGTTGGCGTCGGCCCACTCGCTGACTGTCTGACGGGGCGGCAATTCGAGGCCGCGTACCCACCCCGATGGCTCCTCAGCGGATGGGACCTCGGAAAAGAGCTCGGTGAGCATGCGTATCAGTTCTGCTCAGCGATGCGGGCCGCGTCCTCTTGCAGTTCACGGACGAGCTGGTCGCATTCTTCGACCAGCATGCGCGCAGCCTCGGGCGTCAAGAATTGCTGCAGCTTCACGGGGAAGCCGACGATCCGGTCACGCAGCTTGCGCGCGATGGCGAATTCGCGCCGCGCCACCTCGTCGCGAGGGATGAGACGCCCGGACTGCTCGGCGTATTTCAGCTCGGCCAGCTTGGCGTTGGCGGCCTCGCGCTGCGCGCGCGCGTCGACAAAGCTGAGCGCGGACGAATGCGGCGATGTCTCGGTCGGTCTGGCCCGGCGCGTGGGAAGATCGGTCGGAGCCTGAAGCTTCTTCTGAGGCGACGCGCCGACGGGACGACGCGTCGGATCGGTCATCTCGGCATTGCGCCGCTTCGCGTCCTCGATGTCGATTTGACCGTCGACCTCGAGGATGATGCCGCGCTTGATCTTTTTTTCGACGGCCTGGCGACTGATGCCAAGCTCGAGCGCCGCCTCTTTCCGGCTGACAAATCGTGTCATGCAACCATGCAACCTCGGTTGCAACCTGCCTAAGTGACTCTTTCGACTCGCGTTTTTCTAAGCAGATTCAACGCCGTGCAACCGTCAAAAAAAACCTATCCCTAGCCAGATTTCGGGGCAGCGTCGCCCGCGAGAGAGTTTTTGGCTGGAAGGGACCCGCGATTATCGGGCGTGCTTGGCGATTTCGCGCTCGAGCAGGCGAGCGGCGGTCGCCAGGACCTTGGCGCGGGCCACGCCGACCAGGTCGCGCTCCACCTCGGCGCGATGGCGCTCGACTTCGCGCGCCGCCGATGGCCCCCACAGCGGGGCGATGGGCTTGCGGGCCTTGCCCTCGCGCTTCATCAGCAGGCCGCCGCCATACTTCCCGCCGCGCCCGGCGAACGCCATGAACGAGCCCTTCGCCATTTGCGCGCGGCTCCAGGCATGGTGGGTACCGCCCGGGTTGGCCCGGGACCATGCCGCACCGAAGTCCTCGCGGGTGATGCGGAGATGACGCCCCCGCACGATCACCTTCGCCTCGAGCTTGTGCGCTGTGGCGGCCACCAGCTTCATGCGCTTCTTGATGGCGTCGTCGCGCTTGATGCCTGTCCATTGACGCAGCTTGCGCTTCAGATCCGTCTGCAGCTTGCGGCCGCCATCGTTCAGCGCCATCGCGATGGCGGCGTGCTGCCCGGTGTAGCCGCGCGCGATCGCGTTGAAGCGGTGCGACAGGCGCAGAAGGTCAGACAGATCGATCTCGATGCCGACCGTGGTATGGCCCGCCGCGCGCATCTCGTTGCGGCGGCTGAGGTTCGATACCTTGCCGCGCCCATCGGCCAGCAGGCCCGCCGCATGGGCCTTGCGCAGGTCCGCCATGGACATGGCGACCGGCATCGACGGACGCCCCGCGCCCTTCGCCGAGTAGACGGCTTCGGCGTTTGACAGCACGTTGACCGTGCCGCCACGGCCCATGCTGGCCGTCGGCGTGCCGGTGCCGGCAACAGCGCCCGCGCTGTTGATGCGCGCCGCGTCGAGGTTCAGCCGCGCGTCGTAAGTGCGGCGCGATCTCGTGACGGGCTGATCGGCGAGCTCGGCCATGCCTTACCGGCTGCCGCGCGCCAGTCGCGCGACAGAGGCCACTTTCTGGCGCACGTCGTCACGCACGAGTGGCACGGTGGCGCTGGCGATCGCCAGTGCGTCGCTTGTGCGGCCCTCGGCCAGCGCGATGGCGCTGTCCATGATGTTCCGCCTGATCTCGGCGCAGTTACACATGATGCGGACTCCCGCTTGAGGATTAGAGCGGCTTGTCCTTGCCGCCCGCCCCCGGTGGGGCCACGCCGCGAGCAAGCGCGGAGGCGTTACGCGCCGCGTCCGACCAGCCGAGGTTTGGACCGCCAGCCCCTTTCGGCGCCGATCCGCTACCGCCCGGCGCGCCAGCGCCGCTTGTGATCGACGGCGTGTCGGTTCGTGTCTGCTCCGCCGTTGCGGCGGCCGCGGCCTTCTGAGCGGCTTCCGTGCGGACCGCCGTGATGGCGTCTCGCGGCGTCGTCGCGCCCGTGCCTGCAAGCTTCGCATAGGCCCATGAGGCGAGACCGGCGCTGACCTGATCGGCCGCGCCCCATGCCGCGCCCTGGGCGACAGCGAGGGCGTCACCGCCCTTCTGGTAGGTGTCCATGCCGCCCTTCACGGCCCCGACGCCGGCCGACACCACGGTCAGGACAGGCGCGGCCCGCGCGATGAGCGAGAGCGCCTTGCCGGCGGCTTGTGCGACCGGTGTGCCGAGCGTCTTGCTGGCGACCGCGGAAATCGATCCCGAGACCGAGGCGGCCGTCTGCGATCCCTTGGCGGCCGCGAGCGCCTTCTGCACTACCGCCGTTTGGCCCACACGGCGGACAGCGGCCTTGCCGACCTTGCCCACCACGCCCTTGCCCTGGGCGGTCGCGACGGAAGTCGCGACCTTGCTGGCCTGGGCCACCGTATCGGCCGTGCCGATCACCGCCGTCTTCGCGGTGACCGCCGTCGCGGCGGCCGACACCTGGTCAAAGAGACGGCCTGCGCCGTACCCGGCCTGGCGCGCGGCCACTGCGTCGACGGACGTGGAAGCGGGTGGACGGGGCGAGCTCATAGCGGGGCCTTCCCTTTATCGCCGGTGCCGGGAGGCGCGACGCCGCGCTTGATCGCCGACGCGATGCGCGCCTGATCGGACCAGCCGCGATTGATGACGTGATGCGTCGCCCGTGGTGCAGCCGCTGTGCGGTGCGGCGCCAGATCGGCGTGGGCGCGAAGCATGGTCTGGGCGGCCCGGTTCGACGCGTCGACCGCGAGGGCTGTCCGGACGCCCTGGACATCGGACGGCGAG
Source organism: uncultured Planctomycetaceae bacterium (assembly GCA_964652155.1). Lineage (GTDB taxonomy): Bacteria > Planctomycetota > Planctomycetia > Pirellulales > PNKZ01 > CAZZBK01. The sequence goes on from CAZZBK010000056.1 coordinate 24,094, forward strand.
CCCGGCCGCTTCATGCCTTCGAAAACCTCGCCACCCGTCACGGCGCCCAGCGCGGCGCCGGCCACAGTTCCGGTCTTGCGATAACCTTGGACGGCGCCATAGGCGGTGACAGCCCCAGCAACCGCGAGGCCAACCGGCGTCAGGAACGACGCCTTGATGCCGGCGGCAACGGCGGCCCGGGCCGTTGTCGAGACTGCAGCAGAAAGACCCGCCCCAACGATTGCCGTGGCGCCACCCGCGACCACTGCGGATTTGGTCGCCGAAACGTTGGCCGCCATTTTGTCAGCGCCGGCCGCGCGCGCCTGAGAGCGCGTCGCATCGAAGGCCAGAGCGGCTGCCGCAAACACAGCAATTGGGCCAACCACCGGCAGAAATTTCTGAGTTTTGGCGGTAGCAGCCGCCCTTGACACAACCGGCTTCCTTGAAGTGGCGCGCGCGGCAGGAGCGGCGGGCGGCGCAGACGTTATACGCGCAGCTTCAGCTAGCCGCTTTTGGAACTCGGCAATTTCCCGTCCGCCACGCGATGCATCAGCTTTCGGACCTGAGGGTCCTGCCGGACCTATACCGGCATGTTTTGCAATCTCATCGGCTTCGCCTTGATAACGCAGCCATGACGCGTGGTTATTGATTGCCTCGATGAGCGATTTCGCGGAGGCATTTGCCTTCGGCATGCGAATAACGCCGGACTGCTTGGCTATTGCCTGCAGCTCAGCCTTGCTGCGCCCCTGCAGAATTTCGTTCAGGCCGAACGGGTCCGCGGCGACCGACTTGGCAATAGTGCGTGGCGCAGATCGAGCGGCCTTGGCTGTTTTGGTGACGGCCATCGGCATCTCCTATCAGCGGGTGCGCGGTGGGGCTGGCGTGCGGGCGCGGCCGGCGCGGGGGCCGGTGCCGGGCAGCGCCACGCCGCGCTTCAGGGCCGAGGCGATGCGGGCCTCCTCGCTCCATCCGCGCGGTCCGGACGCATTCATCGGCCGGGGCGCGGCCGGGGTGCGATGCGGCGCGAGCGTGCGGGCCGCGATCTCCATCTGCTGGCGAGACAACGCGGCGGCGTTTTGCGCGGCAGCGGTGCGCGCTGCAGCCACGGTGACCGTGGCCTGCGCCTTGGCCATCTTGACCCGGGTGGCGCCCCGCACCGCGGCGACGTCTTGAGCCGTCTTCTGCGCGGCGACGGCCGACTGGCCCTTCACGGCGGCGGCTTTCGCCTTGCCTTCAGCGGCTGCGATCTTTGCCTTGCCAGCAGCGGTGGCGACCTTGGCCTTGCCAGCAGCAGCCGCGACCTTGGCGTTGCCATCGACGGCGGCGACCTGGGCGGCGGCCTGCGCGGAGGCGACCTGGGCGCGACCTTTGGCCTGGGCGACGCCGGCGGGCCCTGAGCGCGCCTCACGGCTGAGGCGGCCAGCGGCGGCCTGCAATTTGGCCTGGGCGTCGAGCGACACGACGGGCTTCACCGCTCGCGCGACGAGGCCATACTTGAGACCCACGACGCCGGCGGCGATGGCAAACATGCCTTCAGTGCGAACGGCGGCGGAGACCGTCTTGTCCTCGATGTTGCCGGACCCGACGACGCTCGCCGTGCCATGCGCCAGGTTCAACGCGGGAATTCCGAAAGCGGCCGTGTTCGTCACAACCTTCTCGCCCAGCTTGGCCTGGGCCGCGGCGATGGCGGCGCGCGCTTTGTCGCCGGCGGGCGTGCCGGCAATGACGCCATTCTGCGCCGTGTTGACGAGCTTGCCGGCGTTGTTCGCGACCTTTTCGATGCCCTTCGCGGCGGTGTTGGCGGCAGCCTTGGCGGACTTGACGGCGCTGGAGCCCAGCATGCCGCCGAATAGCGCGCCGCCGACAAAAGCGCCCGCTGACATGCCCAGCGCCCAGGCCGTCTTCTCGGCCGAGGGGGCGGCCTGTTGATCATGGTCGACTTTCGGCAGGTCGGTCGTTTGAATGTCCCGCATGCGCGCGGAAATGCGATTGGCATTCGGGCCGAAGCCGCCGCGGCTCGTTTCCTTGGCGAGCTCGCGGCGCAGCGCGTGCAGCTCGAGATTGAGCTCGTGGCGGCGCTTGTCGAACGCGTTCGCGCCAGCGGGCAGGGCCGGTGGTGGCGGCTCTGCTGGCTCCGCGGGGGCGGCGTTCTTCGTCTCGCCGATGCCAACCTTCTTGAGGTTACGCTCCGCCTTGTTGAGGGACTGCTCGGCGCGCTTCAGATTTCCGTCGGCGCGGCGGAGCGCGGCCTCTTCGTCATCCGCCGGCTCGGCCTTCTTCTTCGGCGCGGCGGCGGCGCTTGAAATGAAATCAGCCGCGATATTCGTGCCGAGCGAAGCGGCGCCGCCGAGCGTGGCGAGAGCGATCTCGGCGCCCGACTTTCCTTCGCGAACCGCCTTGACGCCACCGTAGACCGCGCCCGCGCCCGTCGCCGTCAGAACGACGGGTGCCGAGAGCACCGAGGCCGTGGCCCTCGCGAACGCCGGCGAGAGCTTCGTGCCCATGCCGATGGCGCGGCTTGCCGCGTAGGCGAGCGCGGCGGACGCGCCGGACGAGATTGCGAACCCACCGGCGAACGCGCCGGCCTGGCGCACGCGCGAGGACGTTTCGGCCATCGTTGGCTCCTTCCGGCGTGAGATGAGATTCCGAGGCTCGGGGCGGCGGGCCTTGCGAGGGGTATCGCGCGGGCGGAGGGCACGGCGCGCGTCGTATTGACAATAGCGGCCTTACCTCGCCTCGGATGGCGGACCGGTAGCGGCGTCATCCGCACCGGAATTCTGCAACCAGTTCAGAGTGTTGACCGGGCCTGAAAACACGAAGACCGGAGCGGGTTTCCCCGTCCGGTCATGGTTTCTTCCGAAAGTAGCCACTGAGTCGCCTGATTTGGCCTTATCTGTCAACCGGCCTTCCGGACAATGCGAGTCGAGTTCGATAAGTGTTGCGCAAGAGTCACGTTTTTAAGCCATCGCCATCTCGCTGGCGGCAGCGGCGTCGATCGCGTCGGTGATGTTGCGGAAGCCCCGCCCCTGAGCCTGCATGGCCACCGCGCGTTCGACCGTGCGGTCGAGGAACCGGGACAGGCCGCTGTCGTCCCACATCGCCGGCGCGCCTAGTGGTTCCACGGCGGCGGCGATCTCCATCTCAAGCAAGGCGAGGTCCGTATCGGGGCCCATGTTGACGAACCCGTTCAGCAAGCGGGCGCTGCTGTCCTCGTCAGCGGCGCGGCGCGCCAGGAGATCGCCGACCGCCGTGACCGCCGCGTCGCGGAACCGCTTGGCCGGGAACCAGAACCGAAGGAGCGTTCCACACCAGAACAGCGGCGAGCGGTTGTAGGTCGTCGTGACCGTATCGGCCCACGATCCCGTCGTCGCGACCCGTGCTGGCCAGACCGGCCGGTTGCTGCCGATTCGCTCCACCTCGCCCCGCGTTCCCCCAGGGCCCCAAACGTCGGCGGATACCGGCCCCTCGGTGCCGACGATCACCAGCGCCGCCGGCGACAGGGTGGAGAAGGCCAGCCGCTTGGTTTCCGACCATCGCACGCGCGTCGAGGCGTGGTCGTCCTCCGGGCGCGGCTGCTTCTTGACCGGCGGAGGCAGCGTGTCGCCCGTCCTGACGCCGAGCGCGGCGGCAAGCTCGGCCGCCGTCCGCGATTTTTCGAGTGTGTCCGTCATGGCGCTTCCCTCTCCCTCAATCTCGCGGCGCGGCCCGCCGCCTGCAATGCCTCGAAACGCAGGGCAACCTCGGCCCCGCCATCCGTCGTCTCGCCATTGGCGGCGCGCGCCACCTCGGCGATCACGGCGGCGTAGAGCTGCCGGGCCCCTTCGTGACTGCGCCCGATCCGCTGGCCGATGGCCCGCCACGTCCACGGCGGCTCGGCGGCCCGCCAGCGCAGCAAAGCGACGGCGCCGTCGTATTCGTCCGACCGGATGCCGCCCGGCAGGCCCAGCGCGCGCAGCCAGGACAGCGCCGTGAGCATGTCGTCCCAATCGCGGCCGGACGGCTCGGACAGCGCCTGGTCCGCGTCCTGCTCGGCCAATTCGGCCGGCGACAGCGGCGTCATGCGGGCGAGCCCGGCCAGGATGCCGGCGAACGTCTTGACGCCGGGCCTGTCGAGCCGGATCCACCGCTCGGCGGCGACGGCCCGCATCAGCCGGCCTTCCGCTTCGATCGGGCTGATCGAGCCGGCGGCCGAATACGTCATGTCGAACGGATTGCGCCACCATTGGCCACCGATCGCGCGCTCGCTGGTTTCGGCCTCGCCGTCGTCGCCGGAGCGGGCGCGGCCCTTGGCGGCCTCGCGCCACTCCTCCATTTCGCGCGCTTCCAGCTCGGCCATCTCGGCCTCTTCCACGGCGGAATAGGAGACCGTCGACGACCACATGCGGGGCGGCGGCGAGACGCCGTCGTCGATCCACGCCGGTTCCGGAAGCTGCAGTGACCAGAGATCGGGATGGAGCGGACGCCACAGCTCGGGATGCTCGCCCGTCAGCGTGTGCCAGCCGGCCCACGGCCGCGCCGGGTCGGGCGGGCGCGTGCGGGCGGGCAGGAACACCGGCTCACCGGCGGCGTGCGTCATCCACATCAGGCGGCGCGTCCTCGGATGGATGACGCGGGCGGCCTCGAACGGCGGGCGGGCGTTCCATCGCACCGGCACGACCACGCCGACCGGGGGCAGCATGTCGGCTGTTGCGTACCATTTCTCATCCATCACGCGCGCCCCCTGGCTGCTGCCCAGCGCCTCATGACGCCACCTCGCAATCGCGCTTGCGTCGGCGTGTCGTGGTGGGCACCCACAGCTCACGCCACGCGACGGGCGTGCACATCGTGAGCTTGCTGCTTTCCCAGCGGAAGAAGCTGCGCGACGCCGGCGTCGTGATGCCGACGATCATCAGCCCCTGGACGATCTCTCCCGACGATAGCTGGAATTCGACGGTGTTCTCGTGAGCCAGCTCGTCGAGCGGCCGGAATGCATTGTGCGGCATGCGCCATGTTCCCCCATGATGGACCGGCGCCGGGGATGCCGATCGGCTCCCCGGCGCGTCTCATTCGCCAGCGCTCACGCCGCCTCGGCCTCGCCGCGCACCTCGCCGTCGAAGGGGATGGCGAGGAACACGAACTCGTCGCCGTCGAAGGCGATCGTGCCGAGCATCGTACCGGTCGGGAGCAGGTGGCGGCGCATGTGGAGCTCGAGGGCGTCGAGCGCCATGCGGGCGACGTCGGGCCCGAGGTTCGCGGCGATGACGTCGTGCGGGGTCAATTCGTGAGCCGCGATGGGGCTGGCAGTCTCTGTGTCGTTCGCGGGCGTCGCGGTGGTGGCGTCTGTCGGCATGGTCGTGCTCCTCGGAGGTTGCTGGTGCAGGCGACGCGGAACGAAACGGGGCGAACGAACTGTCAAGCGTTGCTTGACAGCTCGGGGTCGGCGTGGCCGGTCGAGAGTTCGCGGCCGGTGGCCGGGTCGATTTCCGTAAATGTGCGGCCATCCCAGACCAGGGCCGTCCGGGTGGGCCCGGACAGGGGTGTCCCATCCGGCTCCGGCATGTGGAACACGGCGTCACGTGGCGCGTCGGCCGCGTAAGCGGGGTGGCGGGGCGAGCGGGGTGCGGGGCCGGCGATCATTGCAGCCGCCCCTTCTTGCCTAACGCACTCTCCGCCGTCTCACCGTCGTCGCTCGACAGCCCGCCGCGCTTCTCGGCGGCGACCGCCTTCTGCGCCTCCTCCAGCGTCGCCGGCAGGCCGGTCGCCTGGCGGTAGGTCGTCACCTCGAGCTCGAGCGTGAGCTGCGCCTGGCTGTACTCCGCGCCTTTCCGCCGCTCCTTCACGCACTGCGCGAGGGCTTTGAGATTCCAGCCGTCCTCCTTCGCGCGGGCCTTCAGGTCCTTCAGCTTGACCTGGCGCTCGGCGATCTCGTCGAGCAGATCGCTCCACTCGGAGACGGCGGCCTCGACGGCGGCGTTGACGTTGCTCATGGGTCTGTTCCTCTCCCCGTTTTCATCGCGTCAGGCCGCCGCGTGCCGGCGTTCCTCCGCCGCTTCCAGCAGGGCGTGGACGAACGCCGCCTTGAAGCGCGCGTCGTTTTCTGCGCACCAGTCGCGGAAGCTCTTGTCCCAGCAGGCAAGCGCCGCGCTGCGGCAGGGCCGCTCATGGATCGGTGGCGGCGCTGGCTGCTCACACGCGACCTCGACGGCGGCCGGTGGCGCGGCCGGCGCCTGCGGCGGCTCCGGCGCTGGTTCCGGCGGCGGCATCGCCTCGCCCAGCGCGCCTCTCATCGCCACGGCCGCCGCATGCGACATCCGTTGCAGCCGGAGCCGGACCGCCTCCTCCTGCGCCCTCAGCGACTGGGACTCTGCGCGGCGCCTGGCGTGCGTTGCAATGGCACTGAGGACGGTGGTGTGATCGCGGTCGCCGAAACGGCGGGCGATGTCCGTCAGGCTCCGGCCCGTGATCTCGCGGGCGATGGACATCGCCATGTGGCGGGCGATGACGGTCTCGCGGTCGCGGCGCGACGAGCGGATGTCGTGCGTGCTGCAGCCCGTCACGGCCGCGGTGGCGCAGATGATGTCGGCGACACGGACGAAGGGCAGGCTGGTGTCGGTCATGATGGGTCTCCAACGGCGGGCAAGGTGTTGGCGGCGGAAATTCTGGACCGTGACCGCTTGCGGTCGCGCAGGGCCTTGGCCTCGGCGTCCGGCATGTGCAGCCAGTCGTAACGCGGGGCCTGCGCCGCGCGACGCCATGTCCACACGAACCAGGCGTGCTGCTCGGACGGGCCATGCTCCTTCTTGCCGGGCTCGGGCGCGCGCTCGAACCAGGTGATGCGGCTCGTCAAGGCGAGCTTGGCGTAGAAGGCCGGGCAATCGGCGAAGAACGGCCGCCGCGTCTTGGCGCTGTCCCAGGCCAGGGGTAGCAGCATGGCGACGGTGCCGTCAGGCTGCATGGCGTCCAGCGCGCGGCGGACGAACGCGTCGGCCTCGGCGTAGGGCGGGTTGGTGATGATGGCGTCGCACCCGAATGTGCCTCGCGGCGGACGATCGCCGGTGACGAAATCGAATTCGTCCGCGCCGGCCATCCGCGACGCGTCGATGTCGGAAGCCACGACTTGGAAATTCTCGGATTCGAGCGCGCGCACCATTTTTCCGGATCCCGCCGCCGGCTCCCAGACGATATCGCTCCCGACGAGAACGTCATGGGCCTTCAGCCATCTGGCGAGCGCCATCGTGACCCATTCCGGCGTCTCGTAGGCGTCGCGCGCGATGCGCGCGTAACCGCTGTCGCGCTGCGCCATCACGCGCTCTCCCTGTGGGGAACGGGGAGCCGTGGTGCTGGTGTATCCGGCACCTGGAGCGAGGTCGCCGTGTAGGCCTCAATGGCCTCCTCGACGTGGTAGATGGCCTCTGTGAGGTCGCTTTCGTTGGGGTACGATCGAAGGATGTAGCCGAGCGCGCTGGTCAGGTGCGGGTTTAAATCGAAATCCTCGGCCACCTCGGCCGGTGTCGGCCGCGGCAAAAAAAAACCGCCGAAGCCTAGGTCGCGCTGCAGCTTGGCGGCATAGCGCAGGTAGAACGCCGCCTTGGCGAGGTCCTGGCGCGGGTCGAGCGTCTTCTTGCCGGCCCGCAGGATGTAGTCGACGGCCTGGGTGAGGTCCGGCCCCAGCCGGTAGGCGTGGGTGATCTCGATCGACTGGCGACCGGATTTGCCGCGGTAGTGCGACGGGCTGTTGACGGGATCGTGGTTCGTGCTCATGCGGCGTTCCCTTGGTTGCGGTTGGCGGCGTCGAGCCAGGCGGTGACGAGCGATCGTGCCCGGCGGTTGAGATCGGACGAATGGGCGTCCATGCGCAGGCGTCCGGCGTCGCGCAGTGCTGAGAGCACCGCCTGGAGCTCCATCGGATCTCCCGTCACCACCTCGATCACCGGCGCCGCCGGCGGCGGCAGCAGGCGGGCGAGCCGGGTGCGCAGGGCATCCTCGCCGCCGTGCTCGCAGCACGTGCGGATCGCGGCCTCGGCGAGGTCGAGCATGCTGTTCACCGGATCTGCGGCTGGCTCTGGCGGAAGCTGGCGGGCGAGCAGGCTCATGGCGCCACCTCGCCTACGGCGGCCGCGCCGTGGTCCTGCGCGGCGTGGCCGGGCGGCCAGCGGGTCGGCACGATCGCCCCGTAGCCCTTGCGGATCGTTTCAGCGATTTTTGAGAGGCGGGCGTCGCCGCGACGGGCCTCCGCATGAGCGAGCCACGCCGCGCAGGCCGGGTCGGACGGCAGCAGAGATACCCGGCCGTCTGACGTTTTGCGGCTGGCGATCCGCTCGCGGATGGCGTCCTCGATGTCGGCCGGCTTCACGACCGCACGGCGCGCGGCGCAGACGGTCCGCACGACGGCGGCGGCGTCATCGACGGTCAGGGCGAGCTTGATCAGCCAGTCGGCGATCTGGCCAAGCGCGAACGCGGGGTCGGGAGCGGACACCTGCCGCTGGCGGGCGATGGGGCCGATCACGGCGTCGACGACCGCGGCTCGCTCCGGCGTCGTGGCCACAGCCGCCAGCAGCAGGTCCACGGGTTGCGGCTCGCGGCGGCCGCGTTGCCCCTGCACTGGCGAAGCCTCTTCCCCCACTCCCGCCCCCCCGCTTGCGGGGGTTGGGGGGGAGGGTGTTGAAGAAGGTGTTAGAGAAGGTGTTCTATTAGGTGTCGCCTCAGAGCCGACACCTGGTGTCGCCTCCTGCACTTGACACCTGGTGTCGGCTGTAGCTGACACCCCCAGGTCGAGTTGTAACGGCGGTGTCATCTCCAGCCGACACCCCAAGTCGCCACGGGCATGGGTATGCGTTTCCGGAATAGCATGCTCGCAGGCCTCGACTTCGGCGTCGTCCAGCTCGTCGATGCCGTCGGAAAACGCCTCGTCCGGCGTCGGGGTGTCGAGCAGCACGCGATAGAAGATCGATCGGCCCGCGCACGCGCTGGTGCGCCGGTCTACGTAGCCCCAGGCCACCAGATCGCTGAGCCGGGTGTTGACGGTCTGGCGCGTCGTGCCGATGGCCTCGCCCAGCGCCTGTTGGCGCACGCGGCACCACCCATTGCGGTCGGTGTGGCTGGCCAGGCGGCCGAGAACGCGCAGGTGCGTCATGGTCAGGCGGTCGTCTGAGAAGGCGCGGACCGGCACGGCGGCGAAGCGGCGGTCGCTCATGGCCGCGCTCCCATTATCCACGACGTGCCTGAATGACTGACCGGCATGCTTTTCCCCGCAACCCACAGCGCGACCGCCGTGGCCTTGATTTCGCCAGCGTTCCGTGGGATCAAACGATCTCAGCAGTCTGCGCGCCTCGAACGCCCCTCTACCGACACGCGCCACAGGCCACACATCACAGGCCACGCCACTGGCCACACTGGCCGCGCACACGGCCTCACAGGCCACGGCATCACAGGCCACGCCACTGACCACGCGCGGCTTCACTGGCCCGCCGACTGACAGACCATCTTCAACACACAGAACCACACACGCTGCCCGGCGGGCAGTCGTCCGGACGCCCGTCCGGGCGCACCTATCCGGCCCGTCCACGCCCGTCCGTTTCCGGCAGCGTCGACGGCCTCTCTACGTCACGAGCCGGCAGCCTTCAGGCGGCCTTGCTCAATTCCATCGCGTCGACCGCGATGCGGCGGGCCGGCGGGCGCGCCCGCTCGCGCGCGTGCACCTTCGCGGCCTGCTCCATTTCCTCGTGCGAGGAGATGCGGTAAAGCTCGGGCCTGACCGGCACGCCGCGGCTTGACGAACAGCGCTCGAGATAGGCGCGCAGGGCGTCGAACTGGCGGCTGGCGATGCGACGGCGCTCGGCCACGACACCGGGCAGCTTCCCGAACAGATTGCGCATCATATCCGGGTGCATCTTCTGGAAGCCCTGCTCGGCGCAGAACCAGTCGTAGAACTCCAGAATATCCGAGCTCGTGTGATAGCCGTCGAAGCCGTGGTCGCGCATCCAGAGCAGAAAGGCGCGGATGTCGGCGTCGGGCTTCGCCGCCCGGCGCGCGCGGGCGCCGGGGATCGTGTTTCGTGTGGTGTTTTCCGTGGGCATGGGCCCTCCGGGACTGGGGTTTCAGGACAGCACATACGCGACCGACGCCAACTCGATCCGACTGTTTCACGTGGAAAAATGGGCCGCGGCAAA
>CAZZBK010000057.1:0-3269 GCA_964652155.1 uncultured Planctomycetaceae bacterium
AGCGAGCGAGCATGGCCAGACCTCCGAGACGAGATGAGAACGAGGTCGATCAAGATACAATCCAGTTGACCTCGTCGCGGTCGGGTCGTCAAGCTGATTGCCGGTGGGTTTTGTTGCGTCATCGCCTGCAGCGGACTACGATCATCTGAGGCGGCGAGCGTCGGTTCCCTACCGTTGGACCTTCCCCCCTCCGGATCGCATCCCGCCGGTCATTTTCTGCTTCTATCGAGGTACGCATGCGTCGAGCTGCCTGGTTCATGGTGTTGAGTTTATCTTGCGCGCTGATCGAGGCGGCCGACCCCGCCAAGAGCGTGCCGGTCGAGCAGCAGGATTTCTCTCGCGAACTGCCGCGGATACCGGCGACCGAGCCGGCCGACGCCCTGAAAACGATCAAGGTGCAGTCGGGCTTCCGCGTCGAGCAGGTCGCCGCCGAGCCGTTGGTCAACAGCCCCGTCGCGCTCGCCTGGGACGAGAACGCCCGACTGTTCGTGGTCGAGATGCGCGGCTACAGCGAGAACCGCGACGAGGCGATCAGTCGCGTGAGCCTGCTCGTCGACAGCGACGGCGACGGGCGTTATGACCGCAGCACGATTTACGCCGACAAGCTCCTGTGGCCCACGGCGATCGCCTGCTGGCAAGGGGGCGTGTTCGTCGCCGACGCGCCGCACATCTACTACATGAAAGACACCAACGGCGACGGTCGCGCCGACGAGCGGCAGATCGTCTTCACCGGTTTTTCCACGAGCAACGTGCAAGGCCTGCTCAACTCGCTGACCTGGACGCTCGACAATCGCATCCACGGCTCGGCGAGCAGCACCGGCGGCGACATCACGCGCCCCGACACTCCGCAGTTCAAGAGCGTGAACGTGCGCGGCCGCGACTTCGAGATCGAACCCCGCTCGCGGCAGTTCGTGGCCACCAGCGGCGGCGCGCAGCACGGCATGTCCTTCGACGTCTGGGGACACAAGTTCGTCTGCTCCAATAGCAACCACATCCAGCAAGTCATGTTCGAGGACCGTTACGTCGCCCGCAATCCCTTCTTCAACGCGCCCAGCGCCAAGGAGAACATCGCCACCGACGGTCCCCAGGCCGAGGTGTTTCGCAGCAGCCCCGTCGAGCCCTGGCGCATCGTGCGGACCCGGCTGCGGGTGAGTGGCGCGGTCAAGGGGATGGTCGAAGGCGGAGGCCGGGCCGCCGGTTACTTCACCGGCGCGACGGGCGTGACGATCTATCGCGGCGATGCCTTCCCGCAGAATCTCTGGGGCATGGCCGTGATCGGCGACGTGGGGAGCAATCTGGTGCATCGCAAGCAGTTGGTGCTCGGCGGCGTGCAGTTCAGCGCCTCGCGGATGGACAAAGAGAGCGAGTTCGTCGCCTCGACCGACATTTGGTTCCGTCCTGCTCAGTTTGCCAACGGCCCCGACGGTGCCCTGTACATCGCCGATGTCTATCGCGAGGTCATCGAGCACCCGGCGAGCATCCCGCCGATGATCAAAAAGCATCTCGATCTCACGCATGGCCGCGATCGAGGCCGCGTGTATCGCGTGGTGCCGAGCGATTACCAGCAGCGCCCGCTACCGCAGTTGGGCCAAGCCACGACGGCCCAACTTGTCGAGCTGCTCGCGCACAGCAACGCCTGGCAGCGTGAGACCGCCGCGCGATTGCTGTACGAGCGACAAGACCCCGCGGCGGTCGAGCCGCTCGTGAAACTCGCCGCGACGAGCGTCAACCCGTTGGGCCGGATGCATGCCCTCTACGCGCTCGACGGACTGGGTCAACTCCAGAGCAGCGCGGTCATCCGCGCGTTGGGCGACGAGAGCCCGCGGGTCCGCGAGCATGCCGTGCGACTCGCCGAGCGGGTCCTCAAGCAGTCGCCGAGCGTGGCCGATAAGCTCATTACGCTGGCCGGTGACGACGACGCGCAGGTCCGCTATCAATTGGCGTTCACGCTCGGCGAGCTACCGACCGCCGCGAGCCGCGCGGCCTTGTTGCAACTCGTCAAGCGCGATCGCTCCGACCGCTGGATGCGAGTCGCGTTCTTTAGTTCGCTCGCCACTGGGGCCGACGACACTTGGCAGCGCCTCGTCGACGATGCCGACTTCCGTCGCGACCCCAACGGCCGCGCGATCCTCGCGCAGCTCGCAACTCAAATCGCGCTCGAGAACCAAAGCGACACGATTCGCCGCGTGGTCGACCGCCTCAACACACTCGTCGAGCAGGACAGCCCGCTGGTGATGGCCCATATTCGCGGCCTGAGCGAAGGGCTCTTGCGCCGGGGTCGACCCCTGCGCGAAGTGCTCGGCACGAGCAGCGGAGGGGCGGGTGATCTGTTGCAGCGGCTGGTCACGTCGGCCCAACAGTCCGCCGGCAACGAACAGGCCAAGGCGGCCGATCGGGTCGAGTCGATCCAGACACTCGCCCTGTCGACGTTCGCCGAGACGCACGAGTTGTTTGCCAAGTTGCTGAGTAGTCGTCAGCCGCAAGAAGTGCAGCACGCGGCGATCGTCACGCTCGACAAGTTCAACGATCCCAAGGTGGGCGAGTTGCTGCTGACCGCCTGGCCGACGCTCAGCCCACGGCTCAAGTCACCGGCCGCCGACGCGCTCTTTGCCCGCGTCGACCGTTTGAAGCGGCTGCTGATCGAGGCCGAAAAGGGAGAATTCCCGCTGGCCGAACTGGAGCCGCCGCGCGTGCAGCTCTTGCTCAGTCACAAAGACCCGGCGATCCAGTCTCATGCGAAAAAGTTGTTGGCCAACCTCAAGGTCTCGAAGCGGCAGGACGTCGTCGAGGCGTATCGAGGCGCCTTGAAATTGGCCGGCGAGAGCGCGCGGGGCAAACAACTGTTCGGCAAGGTGTGTTCCGTCTGTCACCGTCTCGAAAACGTGGGGACCGAGATCGGGCCGAATCTCTCGGCGATGAAAAATCGTGGCGCCGAGGCCATTTTGCTGAACGTGCTTGACCCCAGCCGCGAAGTGAACCCGCAGTTCCTCAACTACATCTGCTTGACCAGCGACGGTCGGGCGCTCACCGGGGTGCTCGCGGCCGAGACCGCCACGAGCGTCACCCTCCGCCGGGCCGAAAACCAGCAGGACCAAGTGTTGCGCATCAACATCGACGAGCTGCGCAGCACAGGGTTGTCGATCATGCCCGAGGGGATCGAAAAACAAGTCGACGTGCAGGGCATGGCCGATCTGATCGCGTACCTGATGCAGGTTCCATGATACAATCGATTCGTGGTCGACGATCGTGCCAGCCGCTCACATCCGGTC
>CAZZBK010000057.1:3369-33937 GCA_964652155.1 uncultured Planctomycetaceae bacterium
GATCCCGCCACCGATTGGGTCGAGAAGCTCGTCGAGCGCTGCCAGAAAAGCGTGGTCGTGGTCACGGTGACCGGCCGCGATGGCAAGCAGGAAGGGCTCGGCAGCGGGTTCGTCGTCGGGGCCGACGGCCTCATCGCCACCAACTTGCATGTCATCGGCGAGGCGCGTCCCATCACCGTCCGGTTGACCAACGGCAAGTCGTATCCGGTCACGAGCGTGGAAGCGACGAACCGAGCGCTGGACCTGGCGGTCGTTAAAATCGACGCCCGCGATTTACCCGTGATCGAGTTGGGCGACAGCGACGCGCTACGCCAAGGGCAGCGCGTGGTCGCGCTCGGTAACCCGCTCGGCTTGGAGCACAGTGTCGTCGCCGGCGTGGTGAGCGGCAGCCGCGAGATCGAGGGGCGACCCATGATCCAGCTTGCCATTCCGATCGAGCCGGGCAACAGTGGCGGTCCGCTGCTCGACGACCAGGGGCGGGTGCATGGCGTGCTGACCATGAAGTCGGCCGTGACCGCCAACCTCGGTTTTGCCGTAAAGATCAACGCCCTCAAGCCGCTCTTGGAAAAGCCCAAGGGGATCGCCATGGCGCGGTGGCTCACCATCGGCACGCTCGACGCCAAGGAATGGAGCACGCGCTTGGGCGCGAATTGGCGGCAGCGCGCTGGGCGCATCACGGTCGAGGGGAGCGGAGCCGGTTTTGGCGGTCGAGACCTGTGCCTCAGCGAGTTGGCCGTGCCCGACGTGCCGTTCGAGCTCACCGTGACCGTCAAGCTCGACGACGAGGCGGGCGCGGCGGGGCTCGTCTTCGCGGCCGACGGCGGCGACCGTCACTACGGCTTCTACCCGAGCAACGGCCGCGTGCGGCTCAGCCGCTTCGATGGCCCCGACGTGCTCAACTGGAACGTGCTTAAAGAGGAGACGGCGAGCCAGTATCGCCGCGGCGATTGGAACACGCTCAAGGTGCGAGTCGAGGCCGACCGCATTCGCTGCTGGGTTAACGAGCAGCTCGTGATCGAATCGCAAGACGATCGATACCGAGCGGGCAAGGTCGGGTTGGCCAAGTTCCGCAACACCAAGGCCGAGTTCAAGCACTTTCGCGTGGCCCGCGAGTTGCCCTCGACCGCGCCGAGCGGCGCGCTCATCACGCGCGTCGAGCAGCAGCTTGAGCAACTCACCAAGCAGGCCACGGCCGACGACAAACTGATCGACACGCTGGCCAAGGACGCCGACGCCGGCGTGATCGTGCTCCAGCGTCGCGCCGAGCAGTTGGCCGCCGAGTCCAAGCGGCTCCGCGCGTTGGCCGTGAGCGTCCATCGCCGCCGCATCGAGCAGCAATTGGTCGAGTCGCTCAAGGGAGATGACTCGAAGGTGGACCTCATTGCCGCGTCGCTGCTCGTGTCGCAGCTCGACAACCCCGAGTTGGACGTGGCCGCGTATCGCGAAGAGGTCGAGCGGATGGCGCGAGAGATTCGCCAGCAGCTCCCCGCCCGCTCCGACGACGCGGCCAAGCTCAAGGCGCTGAACAACTATCTGTTTGTCGAGCAAGGCTACCACGGCAGCCGCAACGACTATTACAACCGCGCCAACAGCTATCTCAACGAAGTGCTCGACGACCGCGAGGGGCTCCCGCTCACGCTCTCGATTCTGTACATCGAGCTGGGACAGCGCCTGGGAATGAACATTGTCGGGCTCGGCACACCGGGCCATTTTCTGGTCCGCCACGAACCGCCCACAGGCCCCAAGCAAATCATCGACCCTTTTGAAGACGGCATCGCGCTCAGCGAAGACGAGCTGCGCAAGCGATTGCGCGAGAACCAAGGCGAGACGCTGCGCGATGAGCACCTGCGGGCTGTCGGCAAGCGGGCGATCGTCGAGCGGATGCTGCGTAACTTGCTCGGCAACGCCAATCGCGAAAACGATCAGCCCGGCATGCTCCATTACCTCGACGCGATCATCGCGCTCGCGCCCAGTTCGGTGCAGGAGCGACTCATGCGGGCCGTGCTGCACTATCAGACCGGCACACCGCAGTTGGGCCTACGCGACACGCACTGGCTCCTCGACAACAAACCCGAGGGAGTCGACGCCGACCGCGTGCTCGAGTTGCATCAGGCGCTCGAGCGGGCCGAGCTGCGTCGCGCGGAGCAAGCCAAACCGTGAAACGTCTTGTGAACGACGTACAAGCGTTGAATCGACGGGACGAAACAAAGACCAGTCCCAGAGGGACCGGCTATGGGAGTGTGACACCGGTAATGATAGCCGGTCCCTCTGGGACCGGACGTGTACGCGTCACCCGATCTCGCAGTCGCTTTTCATTGATGTCGATGCTGTATTGCGCGCTCTTTTGTCTCGGCTGTGGTACGTCGACTCCGCCGGCCGCAGCGCCTCCGAAGCCGACGCAGAAGCCGGCCACTCCGTTGCCGACCGTGGCGAAACCGCCTGTTCCGGCGAAGGTCGCATCGCCGTCGAGCAAGCCTCCGGCAGAGCCACAAGTCATCGCCCCTGCCAAGCCGGCCGTACCCAGCAAGCCATCGTTCGTCGCCGAGGGCGTCGACCCCGCGACGCTTGCGGCCCACGGCCTGCGGCAGATCGTCGGCGCGCGGCTGATCCTCGTGACCGACGTCCCGGCGAGCGCCGAGGTCGACGCCTTGCCCCAGCTCTTCGAGCAAGCGTATCCGCAGTGGTGCGCGTACTTCGATCAAAACGCAGAACGTGATCGGCCGTGGCGCATGCGCGGCTGCCTCATGCTCGACGTGGCACGGTTTCGCGCGGCGGGATTGTTGGGCGGTGATGTGCCCAAGTTCCTCAATGGCTACGCGCGGGGCATCGAGCTGTGGTTGTATGAGCAACCCACGCCCTACTATCGCGCCCACCTGTTGCTGCACGAAGGGACGCACGCCTTTATGAACACGGTGCTCGGCGGAGGTGGCCCGCCGTGGTACGTCGAGGGGACCGCCGAGTTGCTGGCCACGCATCGCCTGAGTGCCGGGAAGCTGGAACTGAACTCGTTTCCCGAGCGGCGCGAGGATGTGCCCCAATTGGGACGCATCAAGATCGTGCAAGACGACGTCGACGCGCGCAAGCTGCTGCAGGTCGACGAGATTCTCAACTACTCGGCCAGCGCGCATCTGCGCACCGAGCCGTATGGTTGGTGCTGGGCGCTGGCCGCGTATCTCGACGGCGACGAGCGGTACCGCGGCGCGTGGCGCGGCATGAGCCAACAGTTGCCGCAGCCCGACTTCAACGAGCGATTTCGTCGCGCCCTCGGCGCGCGCTGGAAAGACATGAGCGACGGCTGGCAAGCGTTCGCCGCCGAGTTGGATCACCGCTACGATCGAGTTCGCGCGGCCATCGAGTTTGCGCCGGGCGAGCCGCTCGCGCCAGCCGGTCGTGACGTGAGCGTAAGGGCCGATCGCTCCTGGCAATCGACCAGAATCGAGCTTAAGCAGGGAGCGTCGTACCGGCTCACGGCCGTCGGACAATGCACCCTCGCCGAGAAACCCAAGCCCTGGGTCAGCGAGCCCGGCGGCGTGTCGATCCGCTACTATGGCAACCTCCCGCTGGGCACGCTGCTGGGGGTCGTGCGGGGCGAGGCCCATGACCCCCAGCAGTTCAGCCCCTTCGTGCGACCGTTCGTCGTTGGGCTCGGCACGGTGTTCCAGGCCGAGGCGACCGGCACACTGTACTTGCGCATCAACGACTCGCCGTGCGAGCTGTCGGACAACACGGGCGAGTACCGCGTTCACGTCGAGCCCGTCGCACTCAAGTAACCTTCCCACATTCATTCGAGAGCCCCGCACCATGTCTTCCACCTCCATTCGTGCTTCGCGTCGAACCTGGTTGCAGCAGGCCACGTCGACTGTGTTGGCCACTGAGCTGTTGGGTCATGTATCGTCGTCGGCTCTGTGGGCTCAAGAGGCTCCGCTCGTACCGCTGAATCGTTTTGGCCGGATGGTGCATGAGCACTTCGTGGCTCAGGTGCGCGCGGCCGAGCAGCGCGGCCTCGTTCGTAAGCAGGCCATTCGCTCGAAAGCCGACGCCGAAGGTTATGTGACCACGGTGCGGCAGTTGATTCGCGCGTGTTTTGGTCCCGAGCCCGAGCGGACGCCGCTCAACGCTCGAGTGACCGGCGAGCTTGATCGCGCGACGTATAAAATTGAGAAGGTGATTTTTGAGAGCCGGCCGGGCTTTTACGTCACGGCGAATTTGTATCTGCCCAAGGGGGGCTCAGGCCGACGACCGGCGGTCGTTGCGTCCTGCGGTCATTCGACGACCGGCAAGGGGGAGCCCGCGTATCAATCGTTTGCCCAAGGCCTGGCGCGGATGGGGTACGTCGTGCTGATCTACGACCCCATCGGGCAAGGGGAGCGGCTGCAATATACCGACGCGCAACTCAAACCGCGCCGCGGCGTGGGGGTGGGCGAGCACTTGCACGCCGGCAACCAGCAATTCCTCGTGGGAGAGTTTTTCGGCGCGTGGCGTGCCTGGGACGGCATTCGCGCGCTCGACTATTTACTCACCCGCAGCGAGGTGGACCCGCAGCACGTGGGGATCACGGGCAACTCGGGTGGCGGCACGATGACAACTTGGCTATGTGGGCTGGACCGGCGCTGGACGATGGCCGCGCCGGGCTGTTTCGTGACCACCTTTCGTCGCAACCTGGAGAACGAACTACCGGCCGACACCGAGCAATGCCCGCCCCGGTGCCTGAGCCTGGGACTCGATCACGACGACTTTTTGGCGGCGATGGCGCCGCGCCCCGTCATTATTTTGGCCAAGGAGCGTGACTTCTTCGACGTGCGTGGCAGCCAAGAGGCTTACGAGCGGCTGCGGCATGTGTACTCGGCGCTGGGCGCGGCCGACAACGTGCAATTGCACATCGGACCCACCGGCCACGGTTACACACAAGAGAACCGCGAGGCCATGTACCGGTTCTTCAACAGCATCACGCGCGTCAGCGATCAGCAGCAGGAACCCGAGTTGAAGCTGGAAGCCGACCAGGACCTGCACTGCACGCCGCAAGGGCAAGTGGCGGGCATGAACTCGCGGACCGTGCTGAGCTTCACGCAGGAGCGGTCCCGCGCGTTGGCTCAGTCACGCTCGCCGGCCGTGGGCAACGACCTGATCGAGAAAGTGCGCGCCGTGCTCCGCGTGCCGCAGGTCTCGGGCGCGCCCGACTACCGGATCTTGCGCCCCTTGGGCAAGGCGCGGCAGTATCTCAAGAGCAACGCCACGGCCTACGCAGTCGAGACCGAGCCGCTCGTGCAGGCGATCGTGAGCCGACTGAGCGACGAGCCGCATTTATCGCGCCCGCCGCGTGGTAACCGCCGCGCGACCTTGTACATCGCGCATCAAAGCTCCGACGCGGAATTGCGCGGCGAGCCTTTGGTCAAGGAACTGGTCGAGGCCGAGCCGCTCACGCCGTTCTTCGCCTGCGACGTGCGCGGCATCGGCGAGTCGCGGCCCGACACATGCGGCGGCGGCGAGACGTTCCGCAAGCCCTATGGCAGCGATTACTTCTACGCGGTCCATTCGATCATGCTCGACCGCCCCTACCTGGGCCAAAAGGTGTTCGATGTGCTGCGCGTGCTCGATTGGCTCCGCGACCACGGTCACACGCACGTGCATCTGTGCGGCCTGGGTTGGGGAGCCATCGTGGCCGCGCTCGCGGCGCTGCTCAGCGAGCAGGTCGTGCAAGTGACGCTCAAGCAATCGCTCAGCTCGTACAGCGCCGTGGCCGAGAGCGACGACTACGATTGGCCCCTGTCGTCGTTCGTGCCGGGTGGCCTCGCGCACTTCGACTTGAGCGACGTTTATGCGGCGCTCAAGGTCAAGCAACTGCGGCAGATCGACCCCGTCGGGGCGGTCGTGCCGCGCTCGTAACAGGTGACAACATGCATCCATCGCAACGGTCTTTTTCTCGGCGCGGGTTCGTCGAACAGCTCGCGGCCCTAGGCCTGGGCGGGGTGATGGGAGAGCGAACGCTCCGCGCGGCGGAACCGCCCGTTGCTCCGACGGCCGACGAGTGGATTTTGCAACAACTCGATCAGCCGCAGCGTTTGCGGTTCGCGGGCAACACGGCGGCCGAGGCCCGCGCGTGGCAGCAAGAATTCTCGCTCGTGCTGCGCAAGGCGCTGGGCGATTTTCGCCCGCCGGCCGTGTGGCGCGAAACGCTCGAACAGCGCGTTGAACTCGACGATCATGTACGCGAAGAATGGATCCTCACGGCCGACGGCCTCGCGCCGCTCCCGGCCGCGGTGCTGATCCCCAAGCAAACGGCGAGCGGCAAGCGGGCCGGCGTGTTGGCCTTGCACGGCCACGGCCCCCGCGGCTACCTGGCCATCGCCGACGGCGAGAGCGGCCGACACTTGGTCGCGCAAGGCTATGTCGTCGCCGTCCCCTGCTTCATGCCGTTTGGTCGACGACTTGGCCCGAAAGAATCCTGGGGCAAGAGCGACCCGTGCGGAATCACGTACCTGCGGCTGCAATTGCTTGGTCGGCTGTTGATAGCCGAGAATTTGCGCGACGCACTCTGGACACTCGAGTGGCTTGCGCGGCGCGGCGATGTCGACCCGAAACGGCTTGGCTGCGTGGGGCTCTCGTATGGCGGCCGGATGGCGATGCTCGCCGCCGCCGTCGAGGAGCGGATCCGCGTGGTGAACGTCTCCGGAGCGCTCAACGTGATGCAGGAGCGGATTCGCGGACATTATAGTTGCGGCGCGCAGGTGATCCCCGGCTTGCTGCAATACGGCGACACGCCCGAGATCGGCGCGCTCATCGCTCCGCGACGGGCTGTGTGGTCGGCGGGGGTCAAGGACACGCTGCTGCCGTCTCCCTGGCGCGAAGACGCCTACGCGCGGATCGAGCGCGTGTATCAGGCGCTCGGTGCCCCTCAGCAATTGCAGCTCGACCGACACGAGGGGGGGCACGAATGGAGTTGGCCGCTGGTCGACGTGGCGCTGCGTGATGTGTTGGCGATGGATCGTCAGCAAACCCCATGAACGCTTGGCGCGCCACGCTGCCGACGTAAACAACCTGGGTAGCGGGGCGCTGCGGAGTCGAGAGCATCGCAAGAGGGCATCTCCCTCTTCGAGCATCCTCGCAGCGCTTCGCCCCGCCGCCAAGTTGTTAGATGCGATGATTGATCCTCAGATCATGAACTTCGTAGGCCGAGCAACGCGAGGCCAGAATTTACGGACTCCTGTTTGTCGTCCTGTTAACTTAATGACCTGAACCTCATTAGCCTTTGGCGGTCTGGTAGCGCTTGGCGACCTCGCCCCAATTCACAATGTTGAAGAAGGCGGCAATGTAGTCGGCGCGACGGTTCTGATAGTTCAGATAGTAGGCGTGCTCCCAGACGTCGAGGCCCAGCAGCGGCGTGTGCCCCTGCATCAGCGGGCTGTCTTGGTTGGGAGAGCTTTCGATGGCCAACTTGCCGTTCTTGTCGAGGGCGATCCAGGCCCAACCGCTGCCGAAGCGACCCAGCGCCGCCTTGGTAAAATCTTCCTTGAACTTGGCAAACCCGCCCAAGTCGCCCGTCATGGCCGACGCCAAGGCCCCGCTCGGCTCGCCACCCGCGCCCGGGCCGAGGATGGTCCAGAACAGCGAGTGGTTGGCATGACCGCCGCCGTTGTTACGCACCACCGTGCGGATATTCTCGGGCACGATATCAATTTTGGCGATGAGCGACTCGACCGTCTGATTGCCCAGGTCGGTCCCTTGAATGGCGTTGTTCAGATTGGTGATGTACGTCTGATGGTGCTTCGTGTGGTGAATTTCCATCGTGCGGGCATCAATGTGCGGCTCGAGCGCGTTGTAAGCGTAGGGTAGCGGCGGCAGGGTATAGGCCATGGCGTAATCTCCCAGGAGATAAGTTGAGTTCGACGTAGATGGACCGATGGGCAACATACACCAGCGGCGCGCCCGTTGGCAATCTCCCCAGGGGCGCTTGCCGAGCCGTTCCCGTGTGTTTTAGCCCCTGGTCGATCGCCGCGCAGCAGCGCACGCCGGGGGGTCTGCGGCCTCGAACAACAGGGAGGCCTCGTGTTGTCCAGTGCATCAGAACGCCCAAGAGCGAACGGGCCACAAAGAACACAAAGCGACGCAAAAAGGTACCGAACAGCGATCGCGGACGGTTTCTCTGTTTGGTGTCACTTTGTGATCTTTGTGGCAACGATATCGGTCTTCTCGCTGCTCGGTCTGGGGCATTGAGCGGCAGCCGCCTGGCCCATGCTTGACGAACGTGTCTTGGCCCGCTTATCGAGCCAGCAGCGAATACACCACGATCGCGAGCAGCATCGCCATCCCAGAACCCATGCAGGCGACGAACACGGCCAGCACCTGGTGGCGGGCTGCGCGGTCCTCGTTGATCAGCCGATGCCGTTCGGCACGATCAAAATGGCTGAGCCATTCGTGACCGCGATGATGATGGTCTTCGCTGACGAATGTGTGCGGACCCAAGTGCGACATTTTTGCGAACATGGCCCACTCCTTATGAAGGCTCCGCGCTCCAGCGGCGAATCGGTCGATAGCGTGCGTCGCCGCGACCGTCGCCTCTTGCGTTGCAAAGCCACTGTAATGATAGCGCAGCGAGTCAAGCCCCAGGTGGTCGAACCAATCGACCGCGCACGCCCTTTTAGCCCCCGGCGATCGCTGCGCAGCAGCGCACGCCGGGGGCTCTGCCGTATCGCGGCGCAATTAAAGTCCGCAACCGTCACCCAACCGCGCCGCTCCCCCCGGCGTACGGCCCTACGGTCCTATCGCCAGGGGCTCATGTCACGACCTCGCCCACCGCCCCCTCGCTTGACGGAGTCCGACTGCGAGCCCTACGATTGTCGGACTATGCAAAAAACCAAAGTCGCCATCGTGGGACTCGGGACCGTCGGCTCCGGGGTCGCTAAACTGCTGCTCGATCATGGAGACCGCACCGCACGCCACGCCGGCCGGGTCCTGTGGCTCGAAGAGGTCGTCGTGCGCGACCTCGACAAGCCCCGCGACTGCAAGTTGCCCGCCACGGTCAACGTCTCGACCGACCTTGAGCGCGTGCTCAAGAACCCCGAGATTAAGGCGGTCGTGCATCTGGTCGGCGGACTCGAAGGGGCCCGCTCGATCATGCTGCAACTGCTCGAGGCGGGCAAGGACGTGGTGACGGCCAACAAAGCGGTGCTCGCCGAACATGGCCCGGAACTGTTCAACAAGGCCCGCGAGTTGGGTCGCTCGATCGCCTTCGATGCCAGCGTCGGCGGCGGTATTCCGATCATCACCAACCTCGGCCAGTGCTTGGCTGGCAATCAGACCGAGTCGATCACGGCCATCCTCAATGGCACGAGCAACTTTATCCTCACGCAGATGGAAGAGTTGGGGGCCAGCTACGCCGACGCGGTCAGCGAGGCGCAGCGGCTTGGGTTCGCCGAGGCCGACCCCACGCTCGATGTCGACGGCTCCGACGCGGCCCAAAAGCTCGCGCTGCTCACACACCTGGCCTTTGGCACGCGCGTGTACTGGAAAGACATCCCGCGCCGCGGCATCGACACGCTCGAAATCGTCGACCTGCGGTTCGCCCGCGAGTTGGGCTACCGCATCAAGTTGCTGGCGGTCGCGCGGCTCGACGGCTCGACGCTCGAAATTCACGTCTCTCCCACGCTGGTCAAAATCGGCACGCCGCTCGCCGAAGTTCGCGGGGCTTTTAACGCCATTCGGGTCGTGGGCGACGCCGTGGGGCCGCTGCTACTGCATGGCTTGGGAGCCGGTCAGATGCCCACCGCCTCGGCGGTCGTGGCCGATCTGATCGACACGGTCGTCGGCCGGACCGCGATCACGTTCAGCAATCTGGCGCTGTGGACCAATCAAGTTCACGGGCCAGCGGCTCAAGACCACTCGCAAGTGCGCGGCCGGTATTACATTCGCCTGCACGTCGAGGACCGCCCGGGCGTGATGGCCGAGGTGACCGGCGTGTTGGGGCGTCACGGCATCTCGATTGCCTCGATCATTCAGCACGAGCCCACCAGCGCGAGCGAAAGCATCGTCCCACTCATCATTCTGACGCATCAGACCAACGAGGGCGCGACCCGCAACGCCCTCGACGAGTTGTCTCGGCTCAAAGTCGTCCGCCCCGGCGCGGTGCGCATGAGCATTCGCGACTAAAGGGCAAATGATGAATGATGAATGCGAAATGATGAATGGGGAACCGACCGCGAAGCGTGATATCGTCGAGCGGACCAAGGCCTTTGCCCTGCGCGTGATCCGGTTGTACGCAGCGCTGCCGAAGAATACGCTGGCTCAGACGTTGGGTAAGCAACTATTGCGCAGCGGCACGAGTGTCGGGGCGCAATGTCGCGAAGGCCGACGGGCTCGCTCGAACGCCGAATTCATCACCAAACTCGAAATCGCCCTGCAAGAACTCGACGAAACCGGTTATTGGCTCGAATTGCTCGTCGAGGCCAACGTCCTGCCCGAGCGCCGGCTCAAGCTTTTGCAACAAGAAGCCAACGAACTCATCGCCATCCTGGTCACCTCGGTCCGCCGTGTCAAAACACGTCGCAGCTAAAGCGTTTCATTCATCACTCATCATTCCGCATTCATCATTTATGAAATATGTGATTGTCATTCCCGACGGCTGTGCCGACGAACCGCAGTCGTCGCTCGGCGGCCAGACGCCCTTGCAGGCGGCGCGGGTCCCGAACATGAATTGGATCGCCGCCCACGGTGTCGTCGGCCGCTCGAATAACGTGCCGGCCCATCTCCCGGCCGGCTCGGATGTCGCCAACTTGAGCCTGCTGGGCTACGATCCCAACGCCAACTTCACGGGCCGCGCGCCGCTCGAAGCCGCCGCCCAGGGCATCGCGCTCGGGAGCGAAGATTGGGCCATCCGTTGCAATCTCGTCACGGTCGAAGATCAAACGATGCGTGACTTCACGGCCGGACACGTCTCGACCGACGAGGCCCGCGCCCTGCTCGCGACCGCCCAGGAAAAGCTCGGCAGCGACCGGCTGCAATTTTACCCGGGGGTCAGTTATCGCAACCTGCTCGTGTACCGCGGGTCGGGTTGCCCCGCGCCATTCTCGCGCGATACCCGGGCGACACCGCCGCACGATCTGACCGACAAGTCGGTGCTCGACGACTATCCGCGCGGACCGGGGAGCGATCTGCTGCTTCAACTAATGTCTGACAGCGTGGCGTTGTTCGCCGATCATCCGGTGAACGTGGCTCGCCGCGCGGCCGGCAAGTTGCCCGCCACCAACATTTGGCTCTGGGGACAAGGCCGGGCTCCGTCATTACCCTCCTTTATGGATGTGTACGGCAAACGGGGCGTGATGATCACGGCGGTCGACCTGCTCCGCGGACTCGCGGCCCTGGTGGGTTGGGAGCGGATCGAAGTCCCTGGCGCCACGGGCTATCTCGATACCGACTACGCGGCCAAGGGGCGCTACGCCATTGCCGCGCTCGACACGACCGACGTGGTCTGTGTCCACGTCGAGGCCACCGACGAAGCCTCGCATGAAGGCCGCGCCGATGCCAAGATCGAAGCGCTCGAGCAGATCGATCAGAAAATTGTCGGCCCGCTGCTCGACACTCTGCGCAAGCGCGGCGACTACCGCATCCTTGTCTCGCCCGATCACCCGACCCCGCTCCGCACGAAGACGCACAGTCATGGTTTCGTCCCCTGGACGATCGCCGGCAGCGACGTGCCGCCGGGCGGTCAATCGACCTACGACGAGGTGTCGGCCGCGGCCTCGACGCACTCGTTCGACGAGGGATGGCGTTTGATGCGCTATTTCCTGGGCTCATGAGTCACCCCGCGCCCGCCATTCATTGGGCTCGACCCTGTCAGCCGCGCCCCATCACGCACGTCGTGTTCGACTTCGACGGCACGATCTCGTGGCTGCGGCACGGTTGGCCCGACATGATGGTCGAGGTGCTCCGCGAGGCATTGCCGCGCGAACTGATCGCGTCGTATGTCGGGCTCGATGAGCAACTGATGTCCGACATCATCCGCCTCAACGGCAAGCCAACGATCTTTCAGATGCTCCAGTTCGTCGACTGGGCCGCGAAACACGGCGTGCCCGGCCTCGATGCCGAAGCGCTCCGCGTCGAATATCAACGTCGTCTCGACGCGGCGATTGACGAGCGGATTGCGAACATGCGCGCCGGACGATGCGAGTGCGATGCGTATGTCGTCCACGGCGCTCGTAAACTTCTCGAACACCTCGCCCACGTCGGGCTCAAGTCGATGATCCTCAGCTCGACGGTTCAGGATCGCGTGCGGCAAGAGACCGAGTGGCTCGGCTTGGGACCGTTCTTCGGAGAGCATGTGTACGGCGGCACGGGCGACCCGATCCAGTTCTCCAAACGCGCCGTGTTCGAGCGCATCCTGTCCAGCGAACAGATTACGGGCGAACAACTGCTCGCGATCGGCGATGGCCCGGTCGAGATTGCCGACGCCAAGCACCTGGGCGCGTCGGCCGTGGCCCTGTGCAGTGACGAGCGGGTGAACGGCTCTGGGCTCTGCGACGAGCACAAACTCCAGCAGCTCATGGCCGCCGGGGCCGACGCGGCCATCGCCGACTTTCGCGACGCGATCGAGTTAATCGACCTGCTGCGAGGAGCCCCGCGATGAGTGTCGAGCCGCTCGATCTCAGCCGCCTCCGCGTGCTCCCCTTGCAGCAAAGGGTCAGCTTGACCCGGGCCGACGACATTCTGATCGAACCCGGTTCGACGCCGAAACCTTGCTCGCCGCAAGTTGCCGAGCACGTGGCGCGATGCGCCCAGCAGGTGCGCGCGGCCCGCGCGCGCGGCGCGGCCGTGCTGCTGATCTACGGCGCGCACCTGCTCCGCAACGGCGCGGCAAAAATCCTCGGCCAACTCATGCAGCAAGGCTGGATCACGCATCTGGCCACGAACGGCGCCGGCACGATCCACGACTGGGAATACGCCTGGTACGGCGCGTCGACTGAAAGTGTCGAAATGAACGTCGCCAGCGGCACCTTTGGCACCTGGCACGAGACGTCGACCAATATCCATCTGGCGCTCTTCACCGGTGCCCTCGACGGGCTCGGCTATGGTCGCGCGCTGGGTCGCTTGATCTGCAACGACGGCGTCGACGTGCCGACGACCGAAGCGTTGGAACGGCTCATCAGCGCGCGCCCCGCCGACCCGCTGACAGCCGCCCGAGCCGATCTGCTCCAAGCCTTGCTCAACGGACACATTCAGAGCGGTCGCGCGCCGATCGAGCATCGTTGGAAGCACGCCTCGATCCTGGCCCAAGCCTGGCGACACAACGTCCCACTGACGGTGCATCCTGGCATCGGCTACGACATCATCGCCAATCATCCGATCTTCAGCGGCTCGGCGATCGGTCGCGGAGCGGATCTCGACTTCCGCTTGTTTGGCGGCAGCGTCGAGCAACTCGACGGTGGCGTGGTGCTCTCGATTGGCTCGGCGATCATGGGCCCGCAGGTGTTCGAGAAGAGCTTGAGCTGCGTGAACAATTTGCGGTTGCAGCAAGGTCGCCCGATCGTGCAAGGGCACACGACCTACGTGGTCGACCTGCAAGACGGTGGCGGCTGGGACTGGACACAAGGCGAGCCTCCCAAGACCAATCCCGCCTACTATCTCCGTTTTTGCAAAAGCTTTTCGCGCATGGGTGGCGCGATGCACTATGTGCAGAGCGACAACCTGAACTTCGTCCATCATTGGTACCACGCGCTGGTGCAGGGATGAACGCTAAGCGGTGGTCCGCCCTGGCTGCGCGCTATCGGTCACTGCGCATCGCGGTGCTCGGCGACTTCTGCCTCGATCGGTATCTGGAAATCGACCCCTCGCGCGCCGAGACCTCGATCGAGACCGGCCTCGACGTGCATAACGTGGTCCGCGTGCGGGCCCAGGCCGGCGCGGCCGGCACGATCCTCAACAACCTCGTGGCCTTGGGCATCGGCCAACTCCACCCCCTCGGCTGCTGCGGCGACGACGGCGAAGGCTACGAGCTTCGACGCTCACTCGATCAACTGCCTCGCGTCGATCGTTCGCGCTTTATCACCGCCGCCGACCGACGCACCTTCACGTATTGCAAGCCGCTCGTGCTCGCCGCGGGGCAACCACCCCGTGAGCTGAACCGGCTCGACACGAAGAACTGGACACCCACCCCTGCAACGGTCGAGTCGCAACTGATCGAGGCGCTCGAGCAAATCGCCCCGCAGCTCGACGCCCTGATCGTGATGGACCAGGTCGACCTCGCCGAGACCGGCGTGGTCACGCGACGCGTGCTCGAGGCGATCGGCCGCGTCGCCCAACGCTACCCAGCCATGCGGATCGTGGGAGACAGTCGCCGCGGGCTCCACGATTGGCCCGCGATCACGCTCAAGATGAACGCCGCCGAGTTGGCGAAACTCTCGCAACGCGCGGTCAGCGTGTCGCTCGACGATGTGCGCCGTGTGGCACGCGAACTGGCTCAACGAAACGGCTCGGACGTGTTCGTCACCCTGGCCGAGCGCGGCATCGTCGGCGCGACCGCCGACGGCGCGTGCGAACACGCTCCCGCGTTGCCTGTTCGCGGGGCGATCGACATTGTCGGAGCTGGCGACTCGGTCACAGCCAACCTGACCGCCGCGCTCACGGCCGACGCCACGCTCGCCGAGGCGCTCGAACTCGCCATGACCGCCGCGTCACTCGTCATCCATCAGCTCGGCACGACCGGCACCGCCACGAGCGAGCAGATCGCCAAGCAGCTGGCAACACCATGAGCACAAGCGACCTGCACACCGCGCGGCTCGCGTCGCATCCGCTCATCGACGAGTGCGAGCTGCACGTCGAGATCGGTTCGACCAACGATCGGGCTCGGCAGCGCGCCGCCGACATGCCCCGAGAGCAAACGCTGCTCGTGATCGCCGAGCGACAGACGGCCGGCCGGGGGCGTGGTAGCAACCGCTGGTGGACCGGCGACGGGGCGCTGGCCTTGAGCTTGCTCTTCGATCCCGCGGCGCGCGGCATCGCGCGGCAGCACACCGGTCTGATCGCGCTCGCCACGGCCGTCGCGATTGTCGAGACCGTCGCGCCCTGCGTGCCGCACCAGCGCGCGGGCATCCACTGGCCCAACGACGTGTTTTTGCTCGACCGCAAACTGGCCGGCATTCTGGTCGAGGTGTTGCCCGACGGGCGACACATCGTCGGGCTGGGTTGCAACGTGAACAACAGCGTGTCGGCCGCGCCCGACGACCTCGCGTCGATCGTCACCTCGCTGCGCGATGCGACGCAGCGCACGTTCGACCGCACCGAGTTGCTCGTCGAGCTGTTCGATCAACTCGGGGTCGCCCTGCACGTGCTCGCCCAGGAGCCCGCCGAGCTGGCGCGGCACAGCGACCGGCACTGCTTGCAACACGGCCGCAGCTTGACGATCCGCGTCGGCGCGCACGAGGAGACGGGCGTGTGTGAGGGGATTGCCGACGATGGCGCGCTCGTCCTGAGCACCCCGCGCGGACGACAGACGTTTTACTCGGGTGTGCTCGTCAAGGCGTTGCCGAAGTTCTGAGTCCAGCCGCGCGGCAGGTACGGTTGCGCGCGGCGAACGAGTGCCTGTAGCGCCGTGCGCCACTGCGCCCACTCGGCGCTCGTAAAGCAACTCTTGAGCGGCCCGAGGCCGACAACCAGCGCGAGCATCACGGCCGCCGTGAGGGGGGCGCTCCAGGGCAACAACGCGGGCAACAACAGCAAGGGGAGCAACCGGCGATCGATGGCCATGCCGAAGCGGCTGTTCAGCAGCAGCACGCTGAGCAGCACGACGCCACGTCCCCCGCAGGTCGCCCAACCCAGCCCCGCGAGTTGCCACCCGGGCAACAGTGTCACGATTAGGGCCATGCTCGTGACGAGGCCGATGGCCAGCGAGCCACTGACCCAGCGAGATTTTTCCGCACACCAGAGATAGTTGTAAGCGATCGTCGCGAGCGCGGTCCAACAGGCGGCCGCGAGCGTAAAGCCGAGCAACTCCGCGCCGGCCGCGTACTTGCCTCCGAACGCCCAATCGAACAGCAGCGGCTTGAGTGACAAAATCGCGATGCTCGCGGCGGTGAACCCGAGCGCCGACAGCTTGAGTGCCGAGTTCAATCGCTCGGCGACCGCTGCGCGGCAGCCCCGCTCCCAATCGCTGCTCAGATGCGGTGTCAGCATCGTCGACAGCAGCTCGGCCACGCCGATGAGCAGCAGCGGAAAGATGCGGGCGCTGTGGTATTGGCCCACCAGCGTGACGGCCTGTTCATGCGTGAAGCCGCCGTGGTGCATGATCAAGTAACGATCGACGATGTCGAACGCATTGCAGACATTGTTGGTCACCCACAGCCAAAACGCGAAAGGGGCCAACCGCGTCCAAATGTCGCGCTGCGGCAGCGGAGCCCTCGCGGCCGGCATGTCGCGCCAGAGCGAACGCAACAGGAACGCCGCACCGACGCTCACCACGCACGAGGCGAGACCAAACGCGGCGACGACACTCTCGCTGCGCGGCGAGACAAACACCGCCCCCGCGCCAAGCACCGCGAACAACAGTGTCTGCGCAAATTGCATCATCGACACGCCACGGTAGTGGCGCAAAGCCGTGAACAGCGAGAGCAGAAAGTTGTAGCAGATGACCGCCGCCAGCGTGCCGAGCACGCCGAGCACCAAGCCGGGCCGGTCAAGCGTGTCGAACACGAGCTGACCACACGCCTCGCGATTCCAGATGAGCAGCGTGACGGCCGTGGCTGCCAAAGCGGCCGAGAGCAGCGTGACGCGGCGGAGAAACGTGCGCAACTGGCCACGCTCGCGGAAGTGATCGACGTACCGGCCGAAGCTGCCTGGCAATCCCAACACGGCGAGCGGGGCGGCGAACGCAAGGAAGTTGAAGGCGAGGTCCCACTGGCCGATCTCGTCGACGTCGAGCCAACGGCAGAAGACGATCGCGCGCAGAAACCCGACCCCGCGCTGCACGACGGTCAGCACAAGCATCAGCAACACGCCCGAGGCGAGTGACCCACCGCGCGAGCGGCTCGGGGCGGCAAGGGTATCGGCGGCGTCAGCACTGGCGCGTTTCATATCTAAGTCTACGCCACGAAACGGCTTGGGTGAGGGACTCGAGGCGATCCGGTCGGGTTCGACGGCGAAGCGGCCAACGTGTCCTAAGTGACATTGCCGCAAACGACTTACGGCCACTATGATGAGCGCCGCGTGAGCTTGGATTGCTTAGTTCGAGGAAGCCATCGGGATGGAGTCGAGTTCAACACCGCCGCGGAGCGTGTGGCGCGAGCGGCCACGGTGGCTGCTCGTGGCGCTGGTGCTGGCGATCTTTGTGCCTCGGCTCTCCGACCAAAGCATCCGGGGCGAAGAGAGCCGTTGGGCGACGGTGGCGCGCGAGATGCTCCGCACGGGCGATTATGTCGTGCCGCGGCAACAGGGGGAGCCGTTCCCCGATCGCCCGCCGCTCCACTGTTGGATTCTGTCTCAGGCCCAACGGCTCGGCGGCGAGCAGAGCCTCTGGGCTTTGCGGTTGCCCAGCGTGTTGGCGGTGCTCGTCACGTCGCTCGTGATCTACGGCTACGCGCGGCAATTCCTGTCGCCGCTCGGCGCTCTTGCGTCGGGCGTGTCGTTCGCGACGATGGCCCAGGTGTTGCAATTGGGCCGACTGGCCGAGAGTGACGCGCTCTTGATCTGCTTTCTGAGCAGCGCCTTGCTGCTGTGGCATGGTCTGCTGGTGTTCGACCGTCGGCCGTGGCTCGCCTGGACCGTGGGTTACTCGCTGGCCGCGCTCGCCACGCTGACCAAGGGACCGCAGGGGCCGGTGTATTTTATCGGCATCACGAGCGTGTACTTGCTGCTGGTGCGGCGCGATTGGCGAAGCTGGCTGAGCGGGGCCCATGCCCTGGGGCTGCTCTGCTTTGTGCTGATCGGCGCGGCGTGGCTGGTCCCCTTTGCCGAGCGAATGGGGGTCGATGCGACACTCAAGATTTGGAGCGAAGAGGGGGCGCTGCGAGCGCGTCTGTTGCCGCGTGACTGGCCGCGTGTGTTCCAAGGTTGGCTCACCTATCCATGGCGCGTGCTGCTCACCACGCTGCCGTGGTCGCCGATGTTGCTGTGCTATTTAAGTTCGTGGTTGCGCGGTGACCTGCGCGCGGCGCGGGGCCCGGCGGTCTTTTTAGCCACCTGCGTCGTGGTCTCGCTGCCAACCGTGTGGCTTCCGGCGCATTCGGTGCCGCGATACTTCATGTCGATGTACCCGGCCTTGGCACTGCTGATCGGCATCGCGATCGAGCGGTGCGTCGAGTCGGCCGAGCAAAACTGGTGGCAAGCGAGCTGGCGGCGCTTCGTGCTCACGGCGACGTGGGTCATTCCTGCCGCGGGCGTGGCGATGGTCGTGCTCGCCTGCTGGCCGATCGACAGCCTGCGCCACACTTGGCAACCGCTCTGGCTCGCGGTTCTGTTTGCCGTCGTCTGCTTTTCACTTACCTGGCGGATGCGACACGAGCACTGCGAACAACCGCGCGGCGCGCAACACGCCGTGCTGGCGATCGGCGCGGTGTGCGGGCTCGCTTACACCGGCACGGTCATCAATCTGGTGCGCGCCAACAGCCCCAACAGCGCCGAGCAAATCGCGAGCCTCAAGCAGCAGTTGCCCGACGGGGCGCGGCTCGTGTCGCTCGGGCGCGTCCACCATCTGTTCACGTATTACTACCACGAGCCGATCGCGTTGCGCCCGTGGATCGATGAGCTGAAAAGCGACGAGGCACCGAGCGAGTATTTTTGTTTCACGCCGAATTTGCTGCGCGGGCTCAAGCCGCCATTCGAGTTCGAGACGATCGCGACGATTAACTGCGCGCGTTCTAAATCTCCGGGCGTGGACGAGGTGGTCGTGATCGGTCGGCGCGTGGTGAACAATACCGCGGCCCGAGCAACCGAGCCCCCCAAGTAAACTGGAGTCGCACGGATGAAAAGCCAGGCTTACGTCACGCTGGCGGCGAACGAAGAGCACGGTTGGTACTACGAGGCCCGGCGGCGCGCGGTGGCGTCGCTCATCGAGCGCTTCGTGCTCACCGAGCGGTCACAACATGAGCCGTTGCAAATCCTCGACGTCGGCTGTGGCACCGGCGGCACGAGCGCGGCCTTGCGGCCGTTCGGCGCGGTGACGGGGATCGAGCCTTCGCCGCTGGCTCGCAAGCTGCTCGCCGAGCGGTACCCGGACCTGAGCGTGTTGGCCGGCGGGGTCGACGACCTCGACACGCTCGTGCGGGGCGGGTCATTCGATCTGTCGACGATCATGGGGGTGCTCTACAGTCGCCATGTGCGCGACCCTGGCGCGGCGCTCGCGTGTGTGCAGCGGAGCTTGCGACCGGGGGGCTATTTGATCTGGAACGAGGCCGCGTATCCGTTTTTGCATCGCCAGCACGACGACTTTGTCGAGACGGCGCGGCGATTTTATCCGTCGCAGATGCGGTCGCTGCTCGCGCAACACGGCTTCGAGGTGCTCGATGGCTCGCATCTGCTCGGCTGGGCGTTTCCCATCGCGGCGGCGCTGAGCGCGGCGTTCCGGTTACGCTGCCGACTCTGGGGTGCCCCGCCGCAAGAAGAAGAACAACCGTCGACCGACGATCAGCCGTTGCCCCGCTGGCTCAACGGGCTATTGATGCGGCTGACGTATGCGGAGTGGCGTGTCGGTCACTCGACGATCAAGTGTCCGCTCGGGGTATCGTACTTGGTGATGGCTCGCAAGGTCGTCGGGACAGCAACACCGCAGCCGCACTTTGCCGCGACGCAGGCTCGAATCGGGTAGAATCGGGTAGCCCTGACAACTGGTTGTCAGGGTGGCAAAGCCACAAGAGGGTAAGGAAGCTTGACTAAGCTGCGCCTCGTGTCGCCTACGGCGACCCCGACAACCAGTTGTCGGGGCTACCCTCAGAACGATCGTTGAGTACGTCCTACGTGCGACCGAGCAGATGTCGCAGCGCGGGCTCGAGCTCGCCGTAGTGCGGTCGAAAACCGGCGTCGACGAGTTTGCGCGGATACACACGCTGGCTCACAAGCAGCAGTTCGTCGGCCATTTCACCCAGCGCCAGCCTGGCGACCGCCGCGGGCAACGGGAACACGGAGGGGCGGCGGAGCACGCGCGCCAAGGTGCGCGTGAACTCGTCGTTCGTCACCGGGTTGGGGGTCACGACGTTGATGGGTCCGCGCAGCCGCGGGTCGCACAGCGAGTGCTCGATGGCATAGAGCGCGTCGTCGAGCGCGATCCAGCTCATCCACTGCGTGCCGCTGCCGATGCGGCCGCCGACACCCAGTCGGAACGGCATGAGCATTTGCCGCAGCGCGCCACCGGCGGGCGAGAGGATCACGCCGAAGCGTAAATTCACGACGCGCGTGCCGGCCACCGCCGCCTTGTCGGTCGCCGACTCCCAGAGGCGGCACACCTCGGCCAAATAGCCCTCGCCCGACGGGCGGCTCTCGTCGACCTCGTCGTCGCCGGTGTGGCCGTAAAAGCCAATAGCCGCGGCGCACAACAAGACGCTCGGAGGGACAGCCGCCTGCGCGATGCGCTCGGCGAGCAGTCGCGTGCTGAGCAGTCGACTGTCGCGGATGCGGCGTTTCTTGGCGACGGTCCAACGTCCGCCGGCGATCGACTCGCCCGCAAGATGAATCACCGCGTCGGCTCCGCTGAGTTGGGCGGGGTCGAGCTCGCCCTGCTGTGGGTTCCAGGCGATCTCGTCGTCGGCGCGAGGCTGGTGGCGCACCAACTTCATGACGCTGTGACCGGCCGTGGTGAGCAGCGCGCTCAATTGTCGGCCGACGAGACCCGAGGCACCGCTGATAATGACCTTGCGGCGTGGTTGCTCGCGCCAGCGCTGTTGTTCGAGCAGGTCGGCGAGCAGCACGCGATGTCGATAGGCGAAGGTTCGCTCGATCCGGCGCACGGTCGACCCGCAGTCGACGACGCGGCCCAGTGCGCCGAGCGGCAATTGGAATTCGATTTTGTCGTCGAGCGTGGCGTGGCGCTCGTCCACTTCCGAGACGCGATGCGTGTGCTTCCAATGGGCGAACGGGCCGCGTCGCTGGACGTCGCAGAATTGCCGGCCGGCAATATAGTCGGTGTGCTCGGCGATCCAGCGGATCCACAGTGGCCCGACGCGGACGCGCAGCTCGGTTCGCTCGCCGTTTTGGACCGAGCCGGATGTCGACACGACCTCGGCGCCCTCCCAGGGGGCGAGCATCCGCTCGAATGCACCGGGCCGCTCGTGCCAGGCGAACAGATCAGCGGCCGCGATGGGGAACGTGCTGCGGAAACTCAGCGTCGATGATTCCATGAAAGTCCTTTGCACAAGGGCGCAAGCGGGGCCCTATCCAAATGCCCCGCGGCCACGCTATTCTAACGGCTCTTTGGCTGTCTACTATTGTCAGGGTCGCCCCATCATGGAAAAACGCATTGTCAACTTTTCGTCCGGACCGGCTGTCCTTCCGCTGAGTGTGCTTGAGGAGGCCCAGCGCGATTTGCTCTGTTTGCCGGGCGTGGGGGTGTCGGTGCTTGAGATCAGCCACCGCTCGAAATACTTCGAGGGGGTGCTCGCCGCGGCCGAGGCCAATCTGCGCAAGCTGCTCAACATCCCGAGCAACTATCATGTGTTGTTTATGCAAGGGGGCAGCCGCCAGCAATTCGCGATGGTCCCCATGAACCTGCTGGGGAGCGGGAGCGCCGACTACATTGTGACCGGCTCGTGGAGCAAGATGGCTTTCGACGAGGCGCAGCGCATGGGTTGCAAGTCGCGCGTGGCCTTCAATAGCAAGGGGACCAACTATAACCGACTGCCCGAGGCGAGCGAGTATCAGCTCGACCCGCAGGCGGCGTATGCCTATTTTTGTGACAACGAGACGATTCAGGGTGTGCAGTTTGCCAGCGAGCCGCCCGTGGGGAGCGTGCCGCTTGTGGCCGACTTGTCGAGCTGTTTCCTGTACCGGCCGCTCGATGTGAGCAAGTACGGGCTGATATTTGCTTGTGCGCAGAAGAATGCCGGTCCGGCAGGCGTGACGGTCGTGATCGTGCGCGATGATCTGCTCGGTCGAGCCAGCGACAAGCTGCCGACGATGCTCAGCTACCAGCCGTTTGTCGACGAGAAGTCGATGCCCAACACGCCGCCGTGCTTCTCAATTTACATCCTGAACCTGGTGGCCAAATGGCTGCTCAACGAGGTGGGAGGGCTCGACAAGATGCTGGACCTCAATCGCCGCAAGGCCAAGCTGCTGTACGACGAGATCGACCGCAGCAACGGCTTTTACCAGGGACACGCCCAGCCCCAGGCCCGGTCGCTCATGAATGTCACGTTCCGGCTCGCTGACGAGGCGATTCAGGATAAATTCATTCAACAAGCCGAGGCTCGCGGGTTACACTACCTGAAAGGCCACCGCTCGGTCGGAGGCGTGCGGGCATCGATTTACAATGCCATGCCGCTCGCGGGCATTGAAGCGCTCGCCGGCTTCATGCGTGAATTTTGTCAGAGCGGAGGCAAGTAACGCTCCTCGCTGTTGTCAGGCTCGATCGCCATGCCGATTCAATTCGTCTGTCCGCAATGCCAAAAGCTGTTGCAGATTGGGCAGCGCAAGATCGGCCAAGTGATCCAGTGTCCGAAGTGCGGCGTCGCGACGATCGTGCCGGACCAATCGACCGCCGCGGCCCAGCTGGCCGCGCTGCGCGGGATGAGCAGCGGCGAGGTCGTCGAGTTGATCGTCTACGATGACGTGAGCGAGGTGGTCGCCCG
This sequence comes from uncultured Planctomycetaceae bacterium, assembly GCA_964652155.1. Lineage (GTDB taxonomy): Bacteria > Planctomycetota > Planctomycetia > Pirellulales > PNKZ01 > CAZZBK01. The sequence goes on from CAZZBK010000057.1 coordinate 26,124, forward strand.
CGCGCAAGCTGTGCCGCAGGCCATGACCCCGATGGCGAGCGCGTACCCGGCCGCGGCTCCCACCGCGCGCGAGGAACCGGGCGAATGGCTGCTCGTTTCGCGCGGGGCGGTCGTGGCCCAGGCCGTGCTGTTCTTGGTCGTGACAGCGGTCACGTTTGGCATTGGCTACGCCGTGGGACGACAGCGCGTGGCGCTCGACCCGGCCACGACGACCCAGCAGAAAAAGACGGAGAGCATGAGCCTCCGCGGTATCGTGAACTACGACCTGGGCCAGGGGGCGTTCGCCGACGCCGACGCGGTCGTGGCCTTGCTGCCGCTCGACCGTCGCGGCCAAAAGCGGCTCAAGGCGCAAGGGCTGCGACACGATGAAGACTCGGCCGCGGCCCGCGACCTGGCGCTGGAAGAGGTGCAGGCACTCGGCGGAGACGTTGTCCGCTCCGATGCGAGCGGCGAGTTCCATCTGATCATCCGACAGCCGGGCGATTATCAGCTGCTGCTGATCTCTCGCAAGGCGCTGCGCGCCGCCGGAACGAACATCCCACAGCACGAACTCGACGACCTCAGCGGCTGGTTCGAGGCGCCCGGCAGCTTGATCGCGCGGCAGCAATACTTCTGGCAGCGGCTCACCTTCGTCCAGGCCCCGCCGTTGTTCCAGCACACGTTTCGCGGCGTGGGCCAGTAACGCGCCGGGCGGGCTCTCGCACCCAAGTTCGTTAGCCGCGACGCGCAGCGGAGCGCGTGAACGTTGCGCTCGATAAGTCGACGTTTACGCGCTCCGCTGCGCGTCGCGGCTACGTAATGGAATGCAAAAACAACCCCTACAGCACGCGGCAGGTGAAGCACTTGAGGTACTCACCCTCCAGGCACGAGGCGCTCAGCGGGTGATCGGGCGCGGCCCCTCGCTGCTGCACAACCTGGATCGTGCGGCCTGACTTCTCGGCGACACCGGCAAGCATGTAGAGAAAATCCTCGCGGCTCACGTGCCCCGAACAGCTACACGTGACGAGCCAGCCGCTCGGCTCCAGCAACTCGACGGCCAGCCGATTGAGCCGGTGATAGGCTTGCAGCGCGTCGGCCGCGTGCTGACGCGAGCTGGCAAACTTGGGTGGGTCGAGAATGACCGTCCCGTACCGCTCACCACTCTGACGCAGTTGATCGAGTCGCTGGAAACAATCGGCGACCTCGAACTGAATGTTGCTGATGCCGTTGAGTTGCGCGTTGCACTTGGCAAGCGCGATCGCCTTGGCGCTGCTGTCGAGGGCATGCACCTCGCGCGCGCCGCCGCGCGCGGCATTGAGCGCAAAGCCGCCGCTGTAACAACACACGTCGAGCACGCGCTGCCGCGCGACCAGCTCGGCCGCGTAGCGACGATTGTCGCGCTGATCGAGATAGAAGCCGGTTTTTTGTCCGGCCCGCAGGTCGACGCCAAACCGCAGGCCATGTTCCTCGATGAACACGGGCCCCGCGTCGAGTTGACCCCAGGCGAGCCCCTCGTCGAGCGTGATCCCCTCGAACTTGCTCATCTCGCGATCGCTGCGGAGCGTGATGCTTTGCGGCTGCCACCGGGCCACGATTGCCTCGATCAGCAGCGGCAAGCGGACGGCCATGGCGCGTGACAGGATTTGCACGACGAGGTGCGGGCCGTAGCGTTCGACGACCAGGCCGCTGAGCCCATCCGCCTCGCTCGATACCAGTCGCACGGCCCCGGTGGGCTGCGTGAGCCCCAGTTGCTCGCGGAGCTGTCCGGCGGCACCGAGTCGCTGGGCCCAAAAAGCCCCGTCGAGCCGGTCGGTGATCGCCCATGAGTACAGCCGCACACGCAGCCTGCTGTGGCTGTTGAACACGCCGCGGGCAATAAACTGATTGCGGTCGCTGAGCAGATCGACGACATCGCCGTCGGCGGGCTGACCCTCGACCCGATCGATGGCCGAATCGAGCACCCACGGGTGGCGGCCGAAAAAAGGCCGGGCTTTCTTGGGCTTCAGAATGACTCGACCCGGCGAGAGCAGCGAGCCGTCGGCAGACGGAGTGGGCGTGGCGATTTCAGACATAGCGTGCGATTTTACGCTCACCCGGGTCGCATAAACAGGGGTGATTTGCGTGATCCTCACGCTTCTACGCTCCGAGGCGGGGACGTGAGTCCCCGACTCGCATGGCCGATTGCGTGAATCACACGAGCCGAGCGGTCGGCTTATTCCCGCTGGGCGAAGAGTTCGCTATGCTAAGAGCCGTTCGACCTTGTTTCCTGCGAGACCCACCATGACCTTTGCTCTTCTGCTCGCGGCCGGTGTCGCCGAGATGGCCGGCTTCGTTGTCGGGCTCGTCTTATTGGGCATTCTGGCCCTGGTGTTTCTGTTCATGCTGCTGACCTACGGCAGCCTGTGGTTCCAGGCCTACATGTCGAACGCCCAAGTCAGCTTTCTGAGCCTGATCGGCATGTCGCTGCGACAAGTCGACGCGCACACGATCGTCCGCGCCAAGATCATGTCGATTCAGGCCGGCCTGGGCGATGTCCGCACGACCGGCATCACCACGCGCCGCCTCGAAGCTCATTACCTGGCCGGGGGCGACGTGCCCAAAGTGATTCGCGCCATCATCGCCGCTCATCGAGCCGACATCGAGTTGGACTTCGATCGGGCCTCGGCCATCGACCTGGCTGGCCGCGACGTGCTCGAAGCGGTGCAGACGAGCGTGTATCCGAAGGTGATCGACTGCCCTGACCAGCGTGACGGCCGCGCCACGCTCAGCGCCATTGCCAAGAACGGTGTCGAGGCCAAGATTCGCGCCCGCGTCACGGTCCGCACGAACATCAAGCAACTCATCGGCGGGGCGACCGAGGAGACGGTCATTGCCCGCGTCGGCGAAGGGATCATCACCGCCGTCGGGTCGTCGGACACGCATTTCGAGGTGATGGAGAACCCCAACAAGATCAGCCGCGCCGTGCTCGATCGAGGACTCGACGCGCAAACGGCTTTTGCGATCGTGTCGATCGACATTGCCGACATCGAGATTGGCGAGAACATCGGCGCGCGGTTGCAAGCCGATCAGGCCGAGGCCGACACCCGCGTGGCCCGCGCCCGGGCCGAGGAACGCCGCAGCGTGGCCATCGCTCGTGAGCAGGAAATGAAGGCCAAGACGGCCGAGAATCGCGCGCGGCTGTTGCTGGCCGAGGCCGAGGTGCCGCTGGCCACCGCCGGCGCGTTCCGTCGAGGCAAAATCACCGGTTGAGCTTCGCGCGCCATGCGACCTCGCCCGCAGCGCCACGCCCCGAGTTTTCGATCATCGTTTCATCGTTGAGTGGGGAACGTGCGCTGTGATGCGGCAACTCAATGTGCTGGTCGTCGATCCCGACCCCGCCGCTGAAGGCGCGTACCGCGCGCTGTTCGACTCGGCGTTCCCCTGCGAGTTGCGGGTGCTTGCCGAGCCCGCCGCGGCACTCGAGTACGCGCAACACGAGTCCCCCGACATCGTGCTGCTCGCCGAGTCGTCGAGCTGGGACACGATTGCCCTGCTTGCCGAGTTCCGCGCCCGCGATCCGCAGGTGCCGGTCGTGTTGGTGACCACACAGCCTCAGGTGTCGACGGCCACCGCCGCGCTGCGGCTCGGCGCGGGGGATTACCTCGCCGAGCCGCTCGATGCCCCGTTGCTGCGCGAGACCTTGCAGCGGTTGCTCGCCGTCCGCCGCCAAGACGACGAACGCGAATTGCTCCGCCGACAGGTCGAACGACCCTATGTGTTCGACGACATCATCGGCACCTGCGCGCCAATGACCAAGGTCTTTGAGCTGATCCAACGCGTGGCCGACTCGGATGTCGACGTGCTGGTGGTCGGCGAGACCGGCACGGGCAAAGAGCTCGTCGCCCGCGCCATTCATCGCCGCAGTCGTCGCGCCGAGGGTCCGTTCGTGCCGGTCGATTGTGGAGCGATTCCCGAGAACCTGCTGGAGAGCGAATTTTTTGGGCACGAGCGCGGAGCGTTCACGGGCGCTGACGCGCGGCAGATTGGCCTGTTGGAGTTTGCCGACGGCGGGACGTTTTTCCTCGACGAACTCGGCGAGCTGCCGCTGCTCTTGCAGGCCAAGCTGCTCCGCACGCTGCAAGAACGCAAGATCCGCCGCGTCGGCGGACGCGGCGAGCTCGAGATCAACGTGCGGGTCGTCGCCGCGACGGGGCGTAACTTGGAGCAGATGATCCAAGACGGCCGATTCCGACGCGACCTGTTCTACCGCATCAACGTGGTGCGCATCGATCTGCCTCCGCTCCGCGAGCGCGGCGACGACCTGGGCTTGCTCGCCGAACACTTCGCCACGAAATACACCCGCGAGATGGGACGCATTCTCAAGGGGATCACCCCCGAAGCGTATCAAGTGCTCAGCCAGTACGCTTGGCCCGGCAACGTTCGCGAGTTGCAAAACGTCATTCGCCGCGCGGTGGCGCTCTCGCAAGGCTCGATGATCGGGCTCGACGATTTGCCCGACACGCTGATCACCTCGGCCGGTCAGGCGGCCCAACCCGCGCCGCGAGGGTACTTCGCGATGCGCGACGCCCACGTGGCGATGTTCGAGCGCGGCTACCTCAGCGATCTGCTCGGCCGACATCGGGGCGACGTCAAGGCGGCCGCCGACGAAGCCCAGTTGCCCCGCGGCACCCTCTATCGGCTCATGAAACTCCACGACCTCGACAGCCGCAAGTTCAAATAAACCCTTGTTCCTGACGGGTTACAACCATCAGTCAACTTCACAAAATTCTGCGAAACAGGCATGCCATGACACGAATGACGTCCCTTGCGGCGATGGTGACCTTGCTCGTCGGGTCGCTCGGCTTGAGTGCTGAACCGAAAGCGCCACCCCTTTCGGCCGACAGCAAGTTGCCCAACGTCTTAATCCTCGGCGATTCAATTTCGATCGGCTATACGCCCGTTGTCCGCGAGCGGCTATCGGGAAAAGCGAACGTGATGCGCCCCAAGGCAAATTGCGGCGAAACTCGGATGGGACTGGCCGGAATCGACGAATGGCTCGCTGACGGTAAGTGGGACGTCATTCACTTTAACTGGGGGCTATGGGACTTGTGCTACCGCAATCCCATGGCCAAGTTGCAAGGCAACCGCGACAAAGTGAACGGTATAATTTCGGTCCCACTCGAAGAATATGAAGCGAACCTGGTGCGACTCGTCGAACGGATGAAAAAAACCGGTGCCGTGCTGATCTGGGCGAGCACGACCATCGTGCCCCAGGGCGAGCCCGGACGGTTCGCGGGCGACGAAGTGAAGTATAACGAAGCAGCAGAACGGGTCATGAAAAAGCATGGCGTGCGCATGGATGACCTGCACTCCCTAACAAAGACCTTTGCCGCCGGAATGTTTACCGGCCCAGGCGATGTACACTACACCGCGGAGGCCAATGCTCAACTTGGAGACAAGGTCAGCGCGGCGATCCTTGCGGCACTCAAGCCCTAGGGCGCCACGGTGCTGGCCGTTGCTTCCCTCGCGGGCTGTTTCGACGTATAGTTTCAAGCACTCAACCCTCTCGTCGCCCGTGGGGACGCCCCGACCATGAACGCCCGTCTGCTGCTTGTGTGGATCGTGACACCCGTCTTGTGCCTGGTCGCCGTGGCGCGCGGCGCGGAGCCGGCGGCGAAAAAGGAGCCCTCGCCGTTCATTCGCCTGGAACGTAATATCGACGGCGCGCCCATTCGCATGCAGACCTCGATCGTCCGCTATGTGCGCAAAGGCGAAGACGGCAAGACGTTTCATGTCGACCTGATCGGGGCGGTCCACATTGGCGACCGCGCGTACTACGAACGGCTCAACCGCGAGTTCGTCAAATACGACAAAATGCTCTACGAGCTGGTCGCGCCCGAGGGGACCCGCGTGCCCAAGGGGGGCGGTAAGCCCGATCACCCGCTGGGCATGATGCAAACCCTGATGAAAGACGTGCTGCGGCTCGACTATCAGCTCGACCGCGTCGACTATCATCAGAAAAACTTCCTCCACGCCGATATGTCCCCCGAGCAAATGGCCGAGAAGATGAAAGAGCGCGGCGAGAGCCTGGGCTCGATGTTCTTCCGCGCGATGGGCTACGCCTTGGCCGAGCAGGCCCGTAACCCCAGCGGCAGCAACGACCTCCGACTGTTCACCGCCTTGTTCGACCCCAACCAGGGTCTCGCGCTCAAGCGAGTGATGTCGGAACAGTTCGAGGACCTGGACCGCGCGGTGGGAGTGTTCGATGGGCCCGACGGGTCGACGATCCTGACCGAACGCAACAAGGTGGCGCTCGATGTGTTGCGCAAGCAGCTCGACGCCGGAGAGAAAAAGTTGGCCGTGTTCTACGGCGCGGCACATCTGCCCGACATGGAGCAGCGACTCGTCAAGGATTTTGGCCTCGTCCGCCACAGTGTCGAGTGGATCACGGCCTGGGACATGACCGACGAGGCGAACAAGCCACCCGCCGGGCGAAAAAAGTAACGTTGCCTCTGTGAGCCACGCATGACGCAAGACAGACTGCGAGTCGGCTTCGTCGGACTGGGTGCCAACACACGGCTGCGGCACGTGCCGGGCCTGCGCGCGTGCGCGAACGTCGAGTTGGTGGCGGTCTGCAATCGGCGCCCCGAATCGACCGCGCAAGCGGCCCGCGAGTTAGGCATCCCGCGCACCTTTGCCCATTGGCCAGCGTTGGTGGCCGATCCCGAGATCGATGCCGTGGTGATCGGCACCTGGCCGTACCTGCATGCTCCGATCACGCTCGCCGCCTTGGCCGCGGGCAAGCACGTGCTGTGCGAAGCCCGCATGGCGCTCAACGCCGCCGAAGCGCGACAAATGCTCGCCGCGAGCCAGCAGCACCCCGAACTCGTGTGTCAGATTGTCCCCAGCCCGTTGGGGCTGCATGTCCACCGCACGGTGCGCGAACTGCTGGCGCAAAACTACCTCGGCCAACTGCGCGAGGTGGTCGCGATCGCCACGAGTGACGTGTATGCCAACTCGGAGAGCCCCTTGCACTGGCGGCAAACCGCCGAGCTGTCAGGCTTCAACATGCTCACGCTCGGCATCGTGCACGAGACCTTGCTCCGCTGGGTCGCCGAGCCCGTCCGCGTCCTCGCCCAGCTCTCGGCCTTTACCAGTGAACGGGTCGACCCCACGACCGGCGTCCGCCGCCGTGTCGGCACCCCCGACAGCGTGCAGGTCCTCACCACGCTCGCCGACGGCGCGCGGGGCCTGTACCACGCCAGCGGCGTCACGCGGTTCGGACCCGGCACGCAAATCCAGCTCTACGGCAGCGAGGGGACATTGCGCATCGAACTCGCGCCGCAAGAACGGCTCTGGGCCGCGCGGCTGGGCGATGCGTCGCTGCAACTCGTCGAGATCCCGCCCGATAAGTCGCTCACCTGGCAGGTCGAAGCCGAGTTCATCGGCGCGATTCGCGGACACAATCCGATCGAATTCACCGACTTCGCGGCGGGCGTCAAGTACATGGAGTTCACCGAGGCCGTCGCTCGTAGCGCCGCCGCCAACTCCGCGATCACGCTACCGCTGGAGAGTCCTGCCGCATGAGTTTCCCTTCGCCGTCGCATCCCCAGCGATCCCCGCGTCGCCGTTGGTTTCAGTTCAGCCTCGGACGTTGTTGGTCCTCGTCACGCTGATCGGCGCTCTATTGGGTTGGTACACTCACGAGCGACGACCGATTGAGGAAATGAAAACCTGGGGAGAATATGAGGTCGTAGGACCAAATCAAAAGACCAAATCAAAAGGGACGGGAGTGGCTCTGTAGAAAACTCAATGAACGCTAGCAGGGTTGAGCTGCGTAGTACTCATCATGAGTA
>CAZZBK010000058.1:0-5412 GCA_964652155.1 uncultured Planctomycetaceae bacterium
CGCCGGGGTTTGCTTCGCAAACCACCAGCCACCCACAACGGTGACGCTCACACACACGACGCCCCCCCGGCGTACGGACCTGCAGTCCTGTCGTCCGGGGACTCAAGGTGAGCCAGCGACCTCTCGACGCTAACCCTCAGCTAGCAATCGGTCACGGATTTTCGGTCTTTGACTTGCTTCTATTGCCAAAGAGGCTTACCATCCTACTTGTCGTTGTTGATGGATACCCTCCCACCTCAGCCGGGCACCGAACCAACGACGCGCGATGTGCGTATTGAGCCCACCCCTACTGGTCGTCGCATTCTAGTGTCAACGCGGCGACACGTTGTTGTTGTGCTGTTTGCGCCATGAGCGCAAGAGCAACGGAGTTGTGTACCAGTCACCCTGTTTAGTCCCTCGGTTCTTAGAAGAAGGAATGGATCTATGAAGCGCATCAGTCTCGTGTTGGTCGCCGCCTTGGCGTTGACCTCGTTCGTCCAGGCCGCTGAGTTGAAGAGCGGTTTGCAAGTTGGCCAGCCGATCCCGGCTTTCATCGTGGCCAAGGTCGGTGGCGCCGCCGATGACGGCGTCGAAGTCGGCAAGGAACTCTGCTATCGCTGCAAGTACGGTGCCAAGCCGCAGGTCATGGTCTTTGCCCGCACCACCGACGACAAGTTGGCTGCATTGGTCAAGGGTCTCGACGCCGCCGTCACCAAGAACAGCGACGCTCAGCTCAAGGCCTTCGTCAACATCATGGCCAGCAGCCGTGACGCCGCCGAAGCCTCGGCCAAGAAGTTCAATGCCAGCGCCAAGCCGGTCAACGTGCCGGTCGTCGTGCCGGTCGAGTACGCCAACGGTCCGGACAACTACGGCATCAATCCGCAAGCCGAGTTGACCGTCATCGTCGCCAAGGCCGGCAAGGTCATCTCGAACCATGCGTTCGAGAAGGACGCCTTCTGCGAGAGCTGCATCGAGAAGGTTCTGGCCGACGTCGCCAGCGCCGCCAAGTAACTCGTTCCTGACGGAATGAGTTTAATTTGTTAAAATCAGCGGCCTTGCGAGTATCCTACTCGCAAGGCCGCTTTGTTTTTTTGATAGGTCCGCATCAAAATCCTTCTCCCTCCGGGAGAAGGTGGCCGAAGGCCGGATGAGGGTGCGTCGCGCCGAGGTATCGCTTATTGAGGTTCAGGTCATTAAGTTAAGTAGGACGACCAGCGGGAGTCCGATAATACCGGCCTCGCGTTACTCGGCCTGTTAAGCTGGTTAGTCTGAGCATCAATAGCCATTGTGACAAAGCGATGTCGCGCTGCTTGAGCCCCCTCACCCGGTTCGCTGCGCTCACCACCCTCTCCCGAAGGGAGAGGGGTTCAAACAATCTCTCTCACCAAAAATCGATCCTGCGATGCAATTGGCACTGATGGTCACCTGCCTGGCCGACGTGCTCCGCCCCGGCGCGGCGCAAGCCACCGTCCGCCTCCTACGCCGACTCGGCCACACGGTCACCTTTCCCGAGTCACAGACCTGTTGCGGCCAGCCCCTGTTCAACAGCGGATTCGCCGATCTGGCCCGCGAGCAAGCCCGACACACAATCGAGGTCTTCTCCGGCGGCGATCCGGTCGTGACTCCCTCGGGCTCGTGCGCCGCGATGGTCAAGGTCGAGTATCCGCATCTGTTCGAGAACGAACCGCTCTGGCACGCCCGAGCACTCGAACTCTCTGCGCGCACCTACGAGTTGGGAGACCTGCTCGTGAATCGCCTCAAGGTGCTCGATGTCGGCGCGCAATTCAACGGCAAGGTCACGTATCATTACGCCTGCCACCTGCGCGGACTCGGCCTCGTTGGGCATGTCGAGCAGCTCATTCGTCACGTCCAGGGCGCGACGCTCGTGCCCCTGCACCATGAGGACCAGTGCTGTGGCTTTGGCGGCTCGTTTGCCGTTCGCTACCCGCATATCTCGACCGCCATGGTCGACGATAAAGTGAAGTGCATTGTCGAGACCGAGGCGGACGTCGTCATCTCGACCGACACGGGTTGCCTGATGAATATCGGCGGGCGGCTGCGGCGGCAGGGCAAACCGGTCCGGGCCATGCACCTGGCCGAACTGCTCGAACAAACCGCCCTTTAACCCACGCCCAACCGGTTCGGTTGACAGCCCCCGGGGCGTAACCTATTCTTGATCGAGTGGTTATTCCGATTTTATCGGCGCTTTCCCCATGCCTCGGTTCCCCATCACGACCGCCCAAACTGCTGTGGTGTCCGTTTCTACGGTCATTGCGGAGATTATCGTGCCCGGGCCGATCGTTGGTCGAATTACCAACGAGGAGCACCGGCCTTAGGGAGAGTCGCACGAGCCACACCACGCCGTAGACACTAACCAGCCCTGAGGTCGACTGCCGACCCCAGGGCTGTTTTCGTTTCCGTGCCTGACCGAATCCAACTTTTACGACCCAGCAACTCACCGGCCCTATCATGCGACGCATTCAGATCTACGACACAACCCTGCGCGACGGCAGCCAGGGAGAAGGAGTCAGCTTCTCGCTCCAAGACAAGCTGCTCATCACGCAGCGGCTCGACGAGTTGGGCTTCGATTTTGTCGAAGGGGGCTATCCGCTCAGCAACGACAAAGACGCACAGTACTTCCAACGCGCGCAAGGACTGCAACTCGGCCATACCCGCGTGAGCGCGTTCGGCATGACCCGCCGCAAGGGCGTGTCGCCCGATCAGGACCCCGGCATGAAGGCCCTCATCGAGTCGGGAGCCCAGACCGTCACGATCGTCGGCAAGACCTCGGACTTCCACGTGGCCGAGGTGCTCCGCGTCTCGCTCGAAGAAAACCTGGCGATGATCCGCGAGACGGTCGAGTTCTTTCGTCGCGCCGGCCGCGACGTGATCTACGACGCCGAGCATTGCTTCGATGGCTACAAAGCCAATCCGCAGTACGCGATCCAGACCTTGCAAACGGCCGCCGCGGCCGGCGCAAGCCTGGTTGTGATGTGCGACACCAACGGCGGTACCCTGAGCGACGAAATTGCCACGATCACCCGCGCAATCGGCAGCGCGCTCGGTGTCCCGGTGGGCATCCACTGCCACAACGACTGCGAACTGGCGGTGGCCAACTCGATCGCGGCGGTCGAGGCCGGCGCGGTCCAAGTGCAAGGCACGATCAACGGCCTAGGCGAACGCTGTGGCAACGCCGATTTGCTCTCGGTGATCGCCATCCTCGCGCTCAAAAAGCAAGGCTATGACGTACTCCGCCCAGGCAGCGTCGAACGGCTCACCGAACTGTCGCGGTTCGTGTACGAGCTGGCCAACCTCAACTACCGCAACAACCAGCCGTTCGTTGGGCAAAGTGCCTTCGCGCACAAAGGGGGCATGCACGTCCACGCGATCAATCGCGCCGCCAGCAGCTACGAGCACATCGACCCCGCCCAGGTGGGCAACGAGCGTCGCGTGCTCGTGAGCGAACTCTCGGGCCGCTCGAACATCGAGGCCCTCACGAGCAAGCACAACGTGCAGCACGACCGACCGCTGATGGACAAAATTCTCGCCGAGGTCGTGCGACTCGAGAGCGAGGGCTATCAGTTCGAGGCTGCGCAGGGCTCGTTCGATTTGCTCGTACGCAAGTGCATGGGCTCTTTCACCTCGCACTTCGAGCGGTTGAAGCTGCACGTCGACATCGATCACGACAAAGATCATCCGATGACGACCGAGGCCAGCGTCAAGCTGCGCGTGGGTGACGATCTGCGTCACGAGGTGGCCGAGGGGGACGGTCCCGTCAACGCGCTCGACGCCGCCTTGCGTAAGGCCCTGGCCGCCAACTATCCCAGCTTGGCCGACATGCAGTTGGTCGACTATAAAGTCCGCGTCATCAACACCGAGGCCGCCACGGCTGCCAAGGTCCGCGTGGTGATCGAGAGCCGCGACGCACACCAGGTCTGGGGCACGATCGGCGTGAGCGAGAATATCATCGAAGCCAGCTGGATCGCGCTCGTTGATAGCATTGAGTATAAGCTGGCGAAGGAGAAGTGATCATTGCTAAGTGATGAATGATAAATGAAGAGTCGTTAGCCGCGACGCGCAGCGGAGCGCGTCACCTTCAACAACCAACCGACCCCACCACGTCATGCAAGAGCTTCCCAAGCAATACAACCACGCCGAGCACGAAGCGAAGATTTATCAACGCTGGCTCGACAAGGGTTATTTCAATAGTGACCCCGACCCGGCGAAAAAGCCCTACACGATCGTCATTCCGCCGCCCAATGTGACCGGCGCGCTGCATCTGGGGCACGCGCTCAACAATTCGCTGCAAGATATTCTCATCCGCTGGAAACGCATGCAGGGCTTCAACGCCCTCTGGATGCCCGGCACCGATCATGCAGGCATCGCCACACAAGCGGTCGTCGAACGCCGCTTGCTCGAAGAGGAGAAGCTAAGCCGACACATTTTGGGACGTGAGAAACTCGTCGAGCGTATTTGGGAGTGGAAAAAAGAGTACGAAGCCCGCATCTTGGGCCAACTCAAGCGGCTCGGTACATCATGCGACTGGCGACGCACGCGCTTCACGCTCGACGACCAATGCGCCCGAGCCGTGCGGCACACGTTCTTCGGCCTGTTCAAGGCGAACAAAATCTATCGCGGCAAACGGCTCGTCAATTGGGACACGTTCCTACAGACGGCCGTGAGCGACGACGAGGTTAACAACGAAACGGTCGATGGCTTCTTCTACCATATCAAATATCCACTGGTGAAACTTTCTTCAGATGAGCCCGACTTCTTCGTGACGGTCGCCACGACGCGCCCCGAGACGATGCTCGGCGACACGGCGGTAGCGGTGCATCCCGATCCGGCCGCGGCACTCGATAAGGTCGAGGCCGAGCTGCGCGCGAAGCTGGCTGAGGCGAGCGAGAAAGAGCAGCCCGACGTGCAGGCCAAGCTCGACGAGTTGGCTCTGCGCCGCCAGACAATGTTGCCGCACTTGGTGCTGCTGCGCGATATGGCCCTCGCCGGGCGCAAAGTCCGGCTGCCGCTCGTCGACCGCGACATTCCGCTGGTGGCCGACGAATGGGCCAAGCCCGAGATGGGCTCCGGTTGCGTGAAGATTACACCGGCCCACGATCCAAACGACTACGAGGTGTGGAAGCGAAATAATCACATCGGCCTAATCAACATCATGAACGCCGATGGCACGCTCAACGCGAGTGCCGGCAAGTACCAAGGCCTGACGATGGCCAAGGGACGCGCGGCGGTCGTGGCCGATCTGGCCGAGCTAGGGCTACATGACCCAGAAAAGGATTGCGAGGCCCGCAAGATCGAGCTACCGATGTCCGATCGCTCGAAGACGCCGATCGAGCCTTGGCTGGCCGATCAGTGGTTCGTGCGGATGGACGAGTTGGCGCAATCAGCCATGGACGCCGTGAGCGACGGCCGCGTGAA
>CAZZBK010000058.1:5512-33827 GCA_964652155.1 uncultured Planctomycetaceae bacterium
AGCGCCCTGGTCACGAGCCGCGATATTATCACGCTGTGGGTGGCGCGGATGGTCCTCACGGGGCTGTTCAATTGCGGCGAGGTACCGTTCCGCGAAGTGTTCATCCACCCGAAAATCCTCGACGGCTTCGGCGAGACGATGAGCAAGTCGAAGGGGAACGGCGTCGATCCGATCGACGTGATGGAAAAATTCGGCGCCGACTCGTTGCGATTCGGCCTGGCGTATCTCACGACCGAAACGCAGGACGTGCGGATGCCCGTCGAGTTCGAGTGCCCACACTGCGGGACGCTCGTCGAGCAGACGAAGAAGAATCGCGTGCTGCCCAAGGTGCCGTGCAAAGCCTGCGGCAAGGAGTTTCGCACCCAGTGGGCCAATAAGCCGGCGGACTTGGAACTGCCACGCGGCACGGTGGTGAGCGAACGGTTTGAACTGTCGCGCAACTTTTGCAACAAGCTCTGGAACGCGGCCCGATTCGCGATGCTGAACCTCGAAGGCTACACGAGTGGGCCGGTCAGCGCAGCCGAGTTGGCCATCGAGGACCGCTGGGTGTTGAGCCGTTTGGCGAGTGTGACGGGCGAAGTGACCACGGCGCTCGGCGAGTATCGCTTTGCCGACGCGATGCGAGCGCTCTACGAGTTCACTTGGGACGAGTTCTGCAGCTTCTACGTCGAGATGATTAAGACGCGGCTGCAAGACGAGTCGACCCGCGCGAGTGCGCAGCGCGTGTTGGCCCACGTGCTCGACACGATCTTGCGGCTGTTGCATCCGGCGATTCCGTTCATCACAGAAGAGATTTGGCAGTTGCTCGGCGGCATCGCGCCGCAGCGTGGCTTGAGCCAGCCCGAGCAGGCGAATGTAACCATTATGAAAGCCGACTGGCCGACGGTCATGGCAGAGCACATCGACGCGGAGATCGAAGCTCGTTTAGCGCAATTTCAGGACGTGCTCAAGGCGCTGCGCGAGATTCGCAGTCGGCAGAACATTCCGCCCAAGACGTCGATACGGTTCGCCGTGCGGTGTGATGCGACGGTGGCGGGCCGGTTGCAAGCGATGAGCGCGTACTTCGAGTCGATGGCTGGCGCGCAAGCGACTGGCTGGGGTGCCGATGTGCAGCCGCCGGCGACAAACGCCAGCCTCGCGCTGCGCGAGGGGGAGTTGTTCGTCGACTTGGCCGGGTTGATCGATGTCGGCGCGGAAATTACGCGCAAAGAAAAGGAGATCGAGCAGCTCACCAAGACGATTCGCGGCAAAGAGGGGACGCTGTCGAACGCCAACTTTGTCTCGCGGGCTCGGCCCGAGGTGGTCGAAAAGGAAAAACAATCGCTCGAAGAGGCCCGGCAACGCCTGGCGGCCGCCGAGGCGGCGCTCGTCGAGCTGCGCAAGAGCACGTGAGAAACCGGGGTACACGACCGGCGGCCCAAATTCTGTTCCCTTGCCAAGCCCGCTCTGCTACAATCCATCAGTAACCGCTCATGTGACAATCCCGCCGCTTCGAGCTTCCTGCCATGTCCCACCGCCGTTCGCGTCGCGCTTTTTTGCAAGCTGGCTCGCTGGGGTTCGCGGGTCTGACGTTAGTCGATTTGTTGCGGGCCGAGCGAGCGGCGGGGATCCGTGGCTCGCGCAAGGCGGTGGTCAATATCCATCTTGATGGCGGACCGCCGCATCAGGACATGATCGACCTCAAGCCCGAGGCGCCCGTCGAGGTGCGCGGCGAATTCAAGCCGATCGCCACGCAAGTGCCGGGCCTGCATGTCGGCGAACTGCTGCCGAAGCTGGCGTCGATCGCCGATCGTTTCGCGTTCATACGCTCGCTGACGGGCTCGGCCGGTGCGCACGATGCGTTTCAGTGTCAGTCGGGATTTGCCGCGGCCGATTTGCAATCGCTCGGTGGTCGCCCCGCGATGGGGAGCGTGGTCACGAAACTACAAGGGTCGACGGCCGACACCGCGCCGACGTTTGTCGACCTGATGCAAGGACGCCCGCTGGTGCGCAACAGCGCTCGCAGCGGCTTTTTGGGCCCGGCCTATCGCGCGTTCCGACCCGACATTTCGCACCTGTTCCAGCGTGAGTTGGAGCAGGGCATGCAAGGAGAGCTCGCGCGTCGCGGTGAGAATCACGCAGTGGCCTACGCGCTCAATGCAGAGCTCAACGCCGGCCGGGTTGACGATCGGTTGAAGCTGTTGAGTGGCTTGGATCGGATTCGCCGCGCGGTCGACGCCTCGGGAATGATGGCCGCCATCGACGGATTTAACCAGCAAGCGTTGGGCATCTTAACGAGCGGCAACTTTGCCCGGGCCATGGATCTGTCGCAAGAATCGTCGGCCACGCTCGAGCGCTACCGGCTCACCGGTCACGATGCGGAAGCTTTCAAAACGGCCGACGCTCCGGACGCGACGCTCAAGCTGTTGTTGGCGCGGCGACTGATCGAGTCGGGCGTGCGGTGCGTGAGCCTCACACTGAGCGACTACGACACGCATCGCGGCAATTATCCGCGACTGCGACAGATGCTGCCCGTGCTCGATCACGGTCTGCACGCCTTCGTGCTTGACCTGGAAGAGCGCGGCCTGCTCGCTGACGTATCGATTGTGGTTTGGGGCGAGTTTGGTCGCACGCCCAAGGTGAACACCGGTGGCGGCCGCGATCACTGGCCATCGGCCGGCATGTGCCTGCTGGCCGGCGGCGGCATGCGCGTGGGGCAGGTGATTGGCGCGACCGACCGTTACGCGGCCAGTGTCATATCGCGCCCGGTGCAGTATCTCGACGTGATGGCCACGCTCTATCGCAATTTGGGGATCGATCCCTATCAGACGACGCTGGTCGATCCCTCGGGCCGTCCGCAACACGTCTCCGGCAGCGGCCGCGTGCTGAGCGAAGTGGTTTAGTTCTCCTAACAGAACGAATGCTTGACGCCAATCGCAGGCCTCGACCGCCGTCGCTCCGCTGCCTACGATTTCTTGACGGTATATTGGCCTTTGAGGGGGCTGCCGAGGCTGGGCTCGGCGTCGCCGCCATTGGCTTTGCTTTTGTAAAGCAGACCGGCCTCGGCTTCCAATCCGGACACGTTCGATTCGGTTGCGAGCGGGTCTTTCGTCGCCGCGTTGGATTCGTAGCCCAGGAGATTCGTGCCGGCCAGGTCGTTGCCCGCGCGGTTGATAAGCGGTGCGGCTTGGGTGCCGTACTTGGCGGGGAAGAACTGATCCTGCGCCAAGTACGTTGCGTGGCCTGGCTGGCCATCGTTCTTGTAGGCCAGTTGCCAGACGACGAGGCGTTTGGAATTACGAAGTGTGATCTCGCTGCTGTTTCGCAACACAAAAAAGGCATTGCTGATGCCGAACACGCGCGCATCGGCTTGGCCATCGAGCCATTCGCGTTCGAACAGCGCTTTCTTGTCCCGTCCGGGCATCCGCTGAGCCCCCAGCACGAGGATGGCGTATCCGCCCGAGGGAATGGTCATCTCCGGCACATCAACGATCTGCTTCGCTTCGTTGAGGAGTTGCCAGCTTTTGAGCGTGACGGGCTCAGCCCCGTAGTTGAATAGCTCGACCCATTGTCGAGCGGTTGATTCTCCGATGGGTTGATTCAGGAATTCGGTCACGGCGATGGTGTTGGCATTTCCGACCGAAGCGGTAAACAGCCCCAGGCACAGTCCCCACAGCATCCACAGTCGACGCATCACAATGACCTCGGCAGAAGGGCGTTGCACGACTCCAAGAGTCGATCATCACCCACAATCTTGCCACGAAATCTTCGCGGTATCAATGAAAGTTACTCATCGAACAATTTCTGGCGCGGGTCGACGAAGCACCAACTGATGGCCCCGACGACGAACAGTCCGGCAATCAGGTAGATCGGAGCGTTCCAGTCCTCGTAACGGGCAGCCAGGGTAGTGACCACGATGGGGCAAAGCACGCTGCCGATCTGGCCCGAGGTGTTCATTACGGCGCTGACGACGCCCGAGTGCTGACCACCGATGTCGATACAGGTGCCCCAGGCCGCGCCGAGGATGAACATGCTCGACGCGGTGGCGCAGGCCAAGAGCGTGGCGGCAAGGTAACCATCGGTGGCGATCGCCGCGCCGTACATCAGACAAGCGGCCACCACGTACGACAGCACCCCCACGCCCATGCGTCCAAGGCGATGGCCGAGTCGCGTGACGGCCCAATCGGTCGTCATGCCTCCGAACAGATCGGCAAGCACGCTGAGGATGAGCGGCAAGCCGGCAAAGACTCCGAGCGAGCCTTCCGACAGGTTGTGTTTCTCTTGCAGATAGGTGGGCAACCAGGTGATGCAAAAATAGAACACAAAGCTGTTGGGAAAGTACATCAGCGAGAGCGCCACCACGTTGCGGCTGGCGAGCACGCGGCTCCAGTAGTCCCAGGTGCCACCATGCCTGGCCGCGGTGTCGCGCTGGGCGACGATCAGCCGCAGTTCGGCGGCGTTCACCCGCGGATGTTGCGCTGGGTCGTCGCGATACCAACGATGCCAGGCCCAGGCCCAGCCGAAGCCCAGCAGGCCGAACACGACGAACACGATCCGCCAATTCCAGTGGAGTGTCTCGGTCAGATGGACGACCAAGAGCGGCGTGAGTCCGCCGGAGAGGTGCGCGCCGGCAAAGAAAATACCCTGGATCGTCCCTCGTTCGTGGCGCGGGATCCACTGCGAGAAGGTGCGCGCCGCCGAGGGCCAAGCACCCGCCTCGCCAGCTCCGAACAAAAAGCGAATGCTGACCAACGACACGAAATTAAACGCCGCGGCCGAGGCGATCGTGAACGCCGACCACCAGGCGACGATCCGGGTGAGCACGGTGCGCGTGCCAACCCGGTCGGCCCAACTGGCCGTGGGTATTTCAAACGCCGCGTACGCCAGCGCGAACGCGCTGAACACCCAGCTCATCTGCTCCTTGCTGAGTTGCAGGTCAGCCATGATGAACGGAGCCAGCTTGGCAATGCACGCGCGATCGAGATACGTGATCATCGCCAGCAGCACGGCCAGCGAAACCACGCGATAGCGGACCCGCGACGCTGGCGCATCGGTCGATTCAACGTCGTGCTCTCGATGCATTCGATCCTCGTGCGGTTAGGGGCTGGGGACGTTGGGGCCCAATTGCGATTCTTGCAGCCGCGGGTGATCGCTTTCGACATCGACGAGCACATTGTTGCTGAACAGGATTCGCCGGCTCGGTTCTCCTTCGAGCGTCAGTGCCTTGGGGCGCACGCTGGAGAAGACGTTGCCCGAGATGGCGTTGTCGCTCGTGCCGCTGAGAACCATGCCGGCGGCGGCTTCGTCGTTCTTGGCGCGCTTGATCTGGCCATCGCCAATGGAGCTGTTCGAGAAATTATTGCCCGTCACCGTGATGCGATTGCTATTGGGGCCGATGCGCAAGGCGTCGGTCTTCATGAGCGTGAACGTGTTGGCGCTCACCGCGCAGCCGTGGGCGTCGCGCAGGTCGACCCCCGCGCCGTTGTGGGCGATGACATTGGCGCTGATCGTGTCGCCATAGCAATCGCGGTCAAGGATCACGGCCGTGCCGTTGCACTCTTCGATCATGTTGCCTGACAGCACCGAGCCGTAGGTGTTTTCGATCACCACGCCATGCCCCAGGTGATCGTCGACGCAATTGCCGGTCATGCACAGGTTGTAGCCATCGAGGCAGTGTAGGGCGTCCTGGTTTTCCTCGAACTGGTTGGCGGCGACGACAATGTCATGGCAGCCGAGCAGCTTGAGCCCGGTCGCTTTGTTGTAGGTGATGAGCGAATCGCTCACGCGCGGGTCTTCGTAGCAGCGATCGAGCCGGATGCCGTCGCCGCCATGATAACTGACGGTGACGCCTTGAATAAAAATCTCGTCGATCAAGATGGCCTCAATGCCGTGGCCGCTTTGCGGGTTGCCCGTGATACGGAAATTGGCCAACTGCACGCGCCACAGATGCTCGTTCTTTTTGACCTTGTCACCGTCCGGGTGTTTGATAACCAGGGCCGGTTCGCCTTGCGTGTTCACGTTTTTGATGTGCGTGGCGGCACCGCTCCCGTGCAGCAGCACGTCGCCGCGCGACAGGACCAGCGGTCGGGTGATTTCAAACACGCCCGGGGGCAACACCACGACACCCCCTTCGACGGGCACGGCATCGAGCGCGGCCTGCAACGAAGAAAATTTGGCCGCCTCAATGACCTGTCGAGCGCCGGGCAATCCCGCCGAGATTACCTGGGCGTTGCTCGATAGCGACAAACTCAAAACGGCGAGGGTCACCAGACCGAGCGCCCAGAACAACAAGGGGCCGTAGCGATGCATGGGCAGTGCTCCAGGAGGGGGTGCGGAAGGCGAGGCAACGCCGGAACTCAGCCGGTAAGCCATTTCGGGGCGTTGCCGGTTATCTTATCGGCTCGAAAGCCGCGATGCTACGAAGTCTCGACACACTGTGTCATACCACGAAAATCCTCTGTCCGAACATGGCTTCGTAGCTCACAATGAGGCGGCCACGCTGGCCTTTCGCTTCTCGGTGAGGAACGACCATGACCACCACCGCCGCCGACTATAAACAACTCACGCGATTCCTGGTCGAGTTGGGCGTCGAGCAAATCGCGCATTCACAAAAGAATTATCTAGCGCACCTGGTCAGCGTCTATCACCTGATGCAAACCCACGGCTGCGATGCGGAACTCTGTCGCGCCGGGATGTTTCACTCGATCTACGGCACGGAGAAGTTCCAGTTCTTCAAGATCGATCTGGATCGTCGTAGTGAACTCGAAACGCTGATTGGCCGGCGGGCCGAGCGGCTCGCGTTTTGGAATTGCTTCATGCAGCGCGCGTCGTTCGATCAATGCCTGGAGGTGGCTGCTGAGTCGTACACGATTGCGCATCGCGAGACGCTCGAGGAGCTGCGGTTGACACGCGACGAATACGACGACTTGTGCCGGGTCCATCTGTTCGACTGGCTGGAACAAGTTCCCCGTTCGCGATTTGGCTGGGGCTATCGACGCGAGGCTTATCAGCAGATGGCAGATCGCTTGGGCGGAGCAGCCTTACAGACGTATCGGGCGGTTTTCGCCGCGGAACCCGCGTCGAGTAATCTCGGCTCGTCGGACGCGACGGCCTGAGGCACTTGTCGAACCTCGGCTAGGCTGGTGCTTGTTAAGATCGCGCGATGGGGTGTCATGGTTCAGTGCGCGAGCAGCTTGAAATTATGTGCGTTCAAAACAGTTCGCTCAGCGGACGCCCTGTGTTGACGATGCTCGTGGGGCGGCCGGTGGCGTCGTTGAAATGAGTGTCGAGCGAAATGTCGAGCGCGTGATAAATGGTCGCCAGCAAATCGTGCGGCGACACGGGACGCTCGCTGACATTGCCGCCGCGCGGCTCGCTGGCACCAACAATGCGACCACCCTGCACACCGCCGCCGCCCAACAACACCGAGAAACAATTGGACCAATGGTCACGTCCGGCATGGCCGTTGATCAACGGGGTGCGGCCAAATTCTCCGGCACAGTAGATCACCACGTTGTCTAATAACCCGCGAGCGTCGAGGTCTTCGACCAGCGCGGCTATCGCCACGTCCAGCGGCGGCAAGTGCTCTTCGAGTCCCTTCTCGATATCATTGTGATGATCCCAATAGCCGGTATTGATCGTCACGCACGTGGAGCCCGCCTCGATGAGTCGCCGCGCCAACAAGGCGCTCTGACCGTAGAGGTGTCGCCCATAGCGATCGCGCAGTTGCGGCGACTCGCGGTTCAGGTCAAACGCTTCCCGCACGCGATCGCCGGTGACCATCTCCAGCGCCTGAGCCTTAAAGCTATTGAGCGCTTCGAGTGTGCCCGACCGGTCGACATCGCGGCGGAGCGTGTCGAACTCGCGGAGCAGCCGCCCCCGATCTTGAATAATATCGAGCGACAGGTCTTTGGGGATCGCCAGATTGGGCACGCCGAAGTTTTTGGCGTTCGGGTCGGCGCCGAGTTCGAAGGGCTGGTAAGCCGCGCCGAGATAAACGGACCCCTGATAACCAAACGCCTCGGCCTTGGGGATCGTTACGTAGGGGGGCAGGTGGGGATCTCGCGCGCCGCGGCAGCGAGCGATGACCGACCCAAAGGATGGTTTTTGCGGCGCATTGCGGGCCAGCGTGGGGCCAAAATATCCGGTTTGCATCCAATGCGCCGACGGAGCATGGATGCCGTTCTGATGGTTCACGCTGCGGACGACCGAGAGCCGATGCATGAGCGGCGCTTGTCGTGGGAAACGCTCGGTGATCTGCACGCCCGGCACGGAGGTCGCAATCGGTGCATAGGGCCCGCGAAACTCGGCTGGCGCCGCGGGCTTCATGTCGTAGGTGTCTTGCTGACTCATGCCGCCATGCGTCCAAAACACGATCAACGATTTCTGGCTTTGCCGCGATGTTTTACCCGCCGACTCGGCCGCCTCGGCCCGCCAGCGCATGACATCGGCCAAGCCCAGCCCCAGCGCGGAAGCGCCTAGCTCTAAGACGCGTCGACGATTGCATGTCAAACCGAGCATGCTGATTACTCTCTCAATGATTGAATAAGAATTCGTTGGTGGCCACGAGCGACCACAGCAACGAGGCATAGGCCGTCTTGCGATTCGCTTGCGACTCGATAAACGCGACGGCGGTGCTGCGTTCCTTGTCGCGGGGCGGACGTCCGAAGACCCGCACAAAGATCTCATCGACATTTTCCACGTTCGGACGCTCGTTGTTGGCGAGCCGCGAGACCAGGCCGTGCTCGGCCGTCAGTTTGGCTTGCACCTCGGGCGAGTTGACCAACTCCAACGTCTGACCCAAGGCCGCGCCGTCGACCCGTTCGCATTCGCAGGCCGAGTTGCGTGCCGGGCGGCCAAAGACATCGAGGAAATGACTCGGCACGGCCTCGTCAGGCAGATTGATCGCTCGAGTGCCCACGGGGAATTCGCCCGCCGTGGCGCGAAACTTGGTCGGAGCCTCGAGTGTCTGCGACAGCGCATCGAGCAGCACCTCGGCCGAGAGGCGGCGCGGATAGTACCGCGCGTAGTTCTGCACGTCGTCGCCGTTGGTGTCGTTGGGGATGGAACTAAGCTGATACGCGGCCGAGTTGCAGATCACGCGAATCAAGTGCTTTAGGTCGTAGTGGTGCGCGATAAAATCATCCGAGAGCGCAGCGAGCAACGCCGGGTTGCTGGGTGGGTTGGTGCTCCGCGCGTCGTCGATCGGGTGAATGATGCCCCGGCCAAAAAAGTGTCCCCACATGCGATTGGCCATCGTCCGCGCAAAGTAGGGATTTTCGGCCGAGGCCATCCAATGAGCCAGTCGGCGACGGGGATCTTCATAAGGGTTGAGCTTGAACGCCGCGTCGCCCGGTGGTCGCGGCAGCATGACCTCGCCGGTGCGTGGGTGTCGCACTTCGCCCTTGTCGGCCAGGAAGATCGTCTCGCCGGTCGGCACTTCGGCATCGGCGTAGCCCCCCTTGCGACCGACGCGAGCAAACACCGCGGCCAGTTGAAAGTAGTCAGCCTGACTCCAGCGCTCGGCCGGATGGTGATGGCACTGGGCACACTGAATGCGAATGCCCAAGAACGCTTGTGCGACCGACTCGACATAGTCGGACTGGGTGCGGACGGTCCGATACCAAATCGTCGGAGGGTTGGTTTCTTGGCTGCCGGTGGCGGTCAAGATCGCGTCGACAAACTGATCGTAGGGCAAATTCGCGGCCAGACTGTCACGAATCCAGCCGGAAAACAAGGTGGTTCCCGCCCGCTGGTAGCGCGTGCTATAGCCCTGGCCTCGATTGCGGAGGATGTCGGCCCACTTCAGGGCAAAGTAACTCGCGTATTCAGGCCGCTCCAACAAGCGATCGATCAGACGACTGCGTTTATCAGCTCGAGCATCGGCGACGTACTCACGCACTTCGTTTGGCGTGGGGAGCGTGCCGCAGATGTCGAGCGTGGCGCGGCGGATCAACTCGCGATCATCGGCTGCCGCGGAAGGGAGTATCCCCAGTTGTCGCCATTGCGCCGCCAAGTGTCGGTCGACGAATGACCGCGCCACCGATTGCTCCCAATGCGTCAGTTGAGTTGCTTGCTCGGGCGCGAGGCGCGCGTGCGGGACCACGCCATTGAAGACCGTGATCTGGTCGCCGAAACGAGCCATGACCGCAAACGACCCTGCGCGGTCGTGAACGTGGACCACTCCCGCGTCATCCGTGTCCGCGATCTCGGGCTCGTTGGACAGGTAGATGGCGCGGCGCGTCACGTCGCGTGACGTGCCGTCCGAAAAATGAGCCGTCACGCGCAGTGGCACTCGGCGAAGTTGAGCGTCGAACACCTGTCGCGCGGGGGCGACGGCGAGCCGTTCCAAACGAGGCTCGTCCGCTTGACTGGGTGGAGCCCCTTGTTCGAGCCATGCCCGCAACGTGCGATAATCTTCTGAGTGCTCCGCCAAGCGCACGCCGCCACCGTGCGGTAATTGGCCCGTGGCCTTCATGAGCAACAGCGAGTGGCCCGGGCTGGCGGGAAACCAACGTCGACCGCGCGACTCATGCACGATGGACTCGTAATCGCGATCGGGTTCAAAACCCAGCAGTGACAACTTGAACCCGTTCTGACCGGTGGCTTTGCCGTGACAACCGCCGCCATTGCATCCCAGTTTCGTCAGCAGGGGCATAATATCAGCCGCGAACGACACGCGCGCACGTTGCTCAGCGGCCTGGGCATACAGCTCAGCGCCGCTGATTGCCAGCGCAGCGATCAATAGCCCCAGGACGGATCGAGCGTTCATTCGACAATCTCCAACTCGACAAATCGGCTGGCGCGAAACACCGGCTGGTCCTCGACCGTCCCCACGGCATCGAGCCTCAGTTGGGCGTGTTTACCGAGAGGCGCGTTGTCCGTGGCAATTACTTGGAGCGAACCGGAGTCGGTCTGCCCGGTGAGCGTGACGCCGCGCGCTCGGAGCCCCACGACCCCCTCTGGAGCGACCAATTCGACATGCACCTTGCCCAGGAAACCATTCACGCGCTGGGCATAAAACTTGAGTTGCGAAATTTTGCCGCGACCAATTTTGGTGGGGGTCGTGGGATCGATCCCCAGCACAATCCGCGCGGGAGTGAGTTCGATGGTGATGGGATTGCTAATCAGGGTTAGAGTGTTCTTCGTGGGTTTGGCCGTGGGGGCGAGCGCGATCATGGCCTCGACCTCTGCCTGGATGGCAAAGGAGTATTTGCCCGGGGGCAACGAGGCGGGCCAAAAAAAGCTCATCGCTCCACGCTGGGCGTCGGCCGTGAGCGTCACCAAGCCGCGATCCATGTCGCGCGGCAGTCCAACGGCCGAGAGCAGGACCGGCTTCACAGGGCGATCAGCGCGGGTCTCCAGAGTCACGTCGACGACCAGCACGCTTTCTTGACCGAGCGAAGCGACTCGCGGCGCGGCGGTTAACACGAAGGGGGCAGGCAGCCCCGTGGCCAAGGGAATCTCTTGGGTCTGTCGTCCGGATGGCTGAGGTCGACCGGACCAGATCATCGTTCCTCCTTGCGCGCGACGCGACAAGCTGACTCCCGCATGCACGCTCTGTCCGATAATCTCGACGGCACCGGCAAAGACCGGCGCGTCGCGGCTGGCCGTGACCACCAGCGGCACGCGATCTTGGCCCGGACCCAGCCAAGTCTCCGGGCACTCGAATCCTGGGGGCAACTGCTCGGGGAGAATGCGAATCGCGCCATTCATGCCACGCTGTCGAGAGACCAACACCTCGACCCATTCGCGACCGCCGCGGGGAATGTTCCAGGCTGCGGGTTGATCTGCACGACGGGCGATCACGGCCACGTCGAAATCAGGCTCCTCGCGCCGCACGCTCAGGCGGTAGATTCGCCGCGGATCGCGATCCGAGCCGCCGATGACATTGCGCACCAGCACGAGAAAGTCGCCGTCGCCAGGCACCACGAAGCGACCGCCGGGATCGCTGTGGTTCGTGGCGTATCGATAACCACCCAGGTTTTCCAATTCATCGCTCAAGTTGGCCAACGCTTGTTGACCGCTGGCGTCGAACACGCTGAGTTCGAGATCAACGGGCGAACCGATTCGGTCCCCCCAGGCCTCGAGCCACAAGACCTCGCCTCGCTTGGCGCTGATGGTGTACCAGTGCTGCGCATAACCCGTTGCGAGTTGCGCGCTAACCTCGCAGGGGACCGGTAACTTCAAAGCACGATCGGGTTGTTCGTGGCCGGTGTGATTCTCGATCACGGGGAGATCCGTGAGCCCAATGGCGAGCGGGGCATGCGCATGAGGCAGGTGATAGGCAAACAGGTCGCTCGATTGTTGAGCGGGACGACGCGGCAAAGGGAGCGAGGCCGCCGGGGAGAGCGGAGGGGTGATCTCGACCACGAGCGAATCCTGAGGGGTGGACGGCCCGTTTGCCGACAGATTTTGTCCCCAAATCCGCACGCGCGACGTTTCGCCGCGTCGCACCACGCAGGGCCACGCAAATTCAGGCCGCGGTTGGGTGTCGATGTCGAGCCGATAAAAATGTGTATTGCCACCCAGGTAACTGAGATCGAACAGTCGAGCGGTGTAATCGCCGTCCGCGGGCGCGCGAAAATCGATGCGCGGATCAAGCCCCGTCCGGCCACGATTGACCATCAATCGCACTCCCTGGGCATCGTACACCTCCAGCACGCCGCGCAATTGCGAATCGATCCGCTCGGCCCAGCACTCCAGGACAATCAACTCGCCCCGACGTGCCGAGAAACGAAAGCAATCGATGTCGCCTGGCTTTTCGATCTTGCCGTTTACAACGTGATTCAACTCGACGTTCGTCGCCGTCTCGGGCGAGTCGTTGTCGGCACCTTCGAGCAGCTCAACAAGCCGGCTCACGACGAACGCGCGCGGCGAACTCAGGCCGTGATCGGTGACCGCCCGTAGATCGTAAATCCCGGCAGGCGTGGTGCCCGGTATCGAAATGGAAAATTGATTCCCGGTTGTCTTCGTGGCTGAAAATCCAGGCGCGGTGCAGTGTAGATCGCGCAAGCCATCGAAGGGGCCCCCTTCAATCGCAACGGCCGCGGTGCTCCCGGCTTGAACGCCCAGTGGATACACAGCTTGCAGCACCGGGTTGGGCAACTCGGCCCGTGAATCAACGAGGAGAGCAAGATCGACCATCGCCAGGACACAAGCGGCGCGCACGATTCGCAGCAACAGGCTCATGGCGATGCTCAGTAGCGAGAAGATCGGTCGAGGAAGGCGGGCGAGGATGGAGAGGCAAGCAGGCAGTGTGACTGGCTTGATTGTAATCGGTGCCCGCCATAATTGCGATCAGGATTTGAGCGCGGACCGACTCGGTGTGGAAGGGGCCAATCGTAGGAAATGACCGACCCCAAGCCGCCTAGGTGAGTTCAGCAATCGGCTTACCAAACGGCAGGATGGGCATCGGTCGCCCACTTCGATCGAGGAACGCATGCTGTTGATCGATGCCCAAGAATCGATAGGCCGTGGCTAACAAGTCGTTCGGATCGAGTCGATTGTCTTTCGGGTACTCGCCCTTGTCGGTGGTTGCGCCGATAATCTGGCCCATTCGCGCGCCTCCGCCCGAGACCAGCACCGACATGGCGCCAGGCCAGTGGTCGCGTCCAGGTTGCATGGTGCCCGAGCGCGTTCCTTTTTGAACGGTGATGCGCGGCGTCCGGCCAAACTCTCCCGCGACGATCAACATCACCTTACGATCGAGCCCGCGCGCATAAATATCCTCGATCAGCGCCGCGACGGCCCGATCGAAGGGGGGCATGCGGACGCTCAGATCGTAATACAAATCGCCATTGATGGCGTGAATATCCCAGTTGCCGTGAATCCGTTTTTCATCGGTGCCCGGAATGTTGGGGGTGTTCATATCCATGCGGACAAAACTGCAACCGGCTTCGACCAAGCGTCGAGCCAACAGCGCACGTTGCCCCCACTCATGACGTCCATAGCGATCGCGCGTTTCCGTGCTCTCGAGCGACAGGTCGAACGCTTGCTTGGCTTTGTCACTGGAGAGGAGGCTCAGCGCTCGCTGATTGAATGTATCCATCGACCGCATCGCAGCGGAAGTGTCGGCATCGCGGCGGAAACGATCGAACGCCTTGAGCAGCGCAACGCGATCGTCGAGGCGATTTTTTAACGAGCCGGTGAGCGAAAAATTAGGCAGTGAGAAGCCGGGCGAGCCTGGATTGCCCCCGACCACAAACGGCAGTGCGGACTCGCCGAGGTACGCGCTACCATCGCCATACGCGCGGATCGAACTGGCCACATGGTTGGGCACGCCCACATCGCGATGCTCGCGCATCTTGGCGACAATCGGTCCAAGCGTGGGATATTCGGAGATGGGATCAACGCTGGGCGTGTGACGACCACTGAGAAACCGCACCGACCCCTGCGCGTGCTGCGAGTCTTCGTGCGTGATCGAGCGGATGATGCTGAACTTATCCGCCACCTTCGCATGACACGGGAGCAGTTCGCACACATCAATGCCGGGCACATTCGTCGCGATGGGCCGGAGCTCGCCGCGATACTCGGCCGGAGCATCGGGCTTGAGATCGTAGGTCTCCATGTGACTCGGTCCACCGAGCAACCAGATCAGAATCACGGCGGTGTCGTCGTGATTCGCCGCTGTCACGTTCCCGGCCGACGCGGCGCGGCTACGCAATATGTCGCAGCATCCCAAGGCACCGCTGAGCCATGAGCCCGCCTCAAGGAACCCTCGTCGTGACACCGGCCTTTGGCAACGCAGCGAATCGCGAAAACTCATCCAGAACGTCTCCCATAACAATTCGCAGTACGCTCGGGAGCATACAGGGCAGGGCAGGGGTGGGCAGGACTGTTATTGTGGCACGTTGAGGGCGGACTGTCCACTTCGATGGCTGGCTGTTTTCTCGCATCGCGGTCAGTTGGAGGCTCATCACATAGATGGGGGGAACCAACCGAGGCTGGCGAGGGAGTGTGATTTCCGGGCTCCGCGCGGGTCGACCGCACGGCTTATGGTCTGGGCTTCAAGAGTTGATTGGCAACGAACTCGTAGGCGGCCATCGCATCGGCATAGTTGGTCGAGTGACCCCCTTCCGCGCGATGCAAGAGCAACACGCGGCGGTCCTGCTGCTTGAGCTTGCCCAACAAGCGAAGCACGCTTTCCGGAGGAACGCTGCGATCACGTCCGCCGGTGGTGCAAGCGATCGGCATCGTCAATCGTTCAGGCCATAGCTCGGCGCTCCGTCGCTTATATTCGTCGGGAACCTCTTGCTTCGTGCCGCCAAACGAGGCCTGGATAGCTGCTTGAAAGTTTTCATACTCGAGCAAATTCGCCGTGCCATTCATGGCCACCACGCCATCGACCAGCTCAGGATGCAGTGCCGCGAACGTCAAGCTCGCCGTGCCCCCCATCGATCCGCCCGACACGATCACATGGCGAATCATGAAGCGGTTTTTGGTCTCACGAATGATCTGCACCAGATCGGCCTCGGCCTTGGGACCCATCCAGGAGGTGGTGGCCCGATAGTCGGGCGAGATCAGGATCATCCGCTGCTGCGTTGCGAAGTCGCGCGCCGAGCGGCATTCGTCGCGCGGTTGCTTGATGAATTGCCAGCGGTCCGAGCCATGCCCGTGCAGCGCGATGAGGAGATCGTGAGCTTTGTTTGCCTCAAAGTCGGCGGGCAACACCCGGACATAGCGCTGGTCGAGGTCGTCGATCTGGGCGCGAAATATCACGTCTTCCGTGGTGGGTTCAGCCGCCTGGGCCACTCCGGGGAGCAGCGCGGCCGAGGCCCAGAGTAATACCCATTCAAATGTCGTTTTCATCGGTTGCCTCGTTCATGGGGTCACGGTCAATCTCCGTGTCGCGCTCGAGCGGCTGCTTCAAGCTCTTGGCGGCGCAGTGTCCAGAAATTCTGACCGTTTCGCATGGTCCGTTCGAGCCACTGCCGTTGTTCTGCGGGCAGACTGACCGAGAGTAGATGAAATAAATCTTCGAGCACGCTGATGTTGTCTCCATAATAGCTGTGCCCGAGCAGCGTGGTGTCAACCTGCGAAACATCAATCGTATCGATGCCCGAGACCACGACGAGCGAATCGCCGGTATCGCCGGCACGAGGATAACCGTGCGCCTGTTTCGAGAGCCGTAAAGCTTCGTCGTTGGCAGATGCATACAGTGTGACTTGCTTTGCTAGGGGTGCCATGGCGGGGCCCACGACATCGCGAAACTTACCCGCATCGATGTCCGGTGCGGCAAAGACCAATTCTCGAAATGGACCGTTGATTTGTTTTCTGAGTGCCAGATTACTGAGCGCTTCGGTGAGCACGCGATTGCCCATGCTGTGCGCCACGAGGTTAAGTCGCTCAGGTCGATGATGTTGGAGGAGTTGTGCGAGGAATGCTTCGAGATGATGCACGGCCCAGTCGGCGGTATTCTCGTCGGTGGTATACGCCAAGGGGTCGCCACGCCCCTGCGATGGCCAACTAAAGACCACCGGCGTGCCGTTGTAGGGCAAGTCGTGCGCGATCTGGGCGGCACGGCGCGTGGCGTCGGCAAAGGTCACATTAAAGCCGTGTACGAACACGAATAGCTCGTGACTCGTTCCGCGACGAACGTGGTCGTCAAGCTGCTGATAGAAGTTGCTGGTTGGCAGGGGCTGTGCTGAAAGCAGAATGATATGAAGATCGGGATCTTCACGCAGTTCGAATCGCGTGATCGATGGGGCTTCGAGTAGGCCCGGGAGGTGTTGTCTCGGAATACTCACCTCACAAACGCCGAGTTCCAGTTCGCCGCGCTCGATTCCGTAGTCGCATCCTGCGCGTCGTGCATCGTCGGTCAAGCGAAAACAGCCCAGTATGGCAAGTAGGAATGTCGTCAATTGCGCGGAGAGCAGCGCCAACGCGGTTGCTCGACGCAGAGCTTGACCTCGCACGCGTTGAAATAGCCACCATGCGACTCCCATCAACGCAATGAAACCAGCCAGGACAAATTGCCTGAGGTAATGACCGATGGTGAGCGGCTGTCGATGAACTCCTAAACGATCAGTGGCATAAAACACCTGGACGATCGAATTCTCGGTGGGCTGCGCCGAGGTGCTCGCCTTAGGCACATCCGTCGGTGTTGAAGCAGGATCCCGTGCCGCTGACGTGGGCTCATCGGCCCCTTGGGCCATGATCTTCTGCTTGGGATTGATGACCAACGATTCGGGGTGGTGCGTTGCGCTCGGAGCGGATGGAGCAACCATCGGCGCCGGTGCTTCGTGTGGCGCGACTTGCGATGGCGCAGGGGCTTTCTCAGCACAACCCGCAATCAAGTTCAACACGGCTAAACAACCGATCCAACAGAGCAATGCCGAACGGTACATGCCAGCCTCGATGGTTGATAGACCGAATCTCCAGCACTGTTTTAACGAGCGCGGCTACTCGCCGTAAAGGTGAAAGGGCCGTGGCTAGCATATTGCCCGACGATTCCCTGATTCGCGGCGAGCGAAGGTCACATCTGGCAGCCCAGCCACAATCGAGGGTACGATAGGATCCCTTCATGAATACTGGGGATATCGATCCATGAGCCATACTCAATCACGCTTGATGACCGCCTGCTGGATCGCGACCTTCTTGATCGCGACCAGCCTGCTCGTGGCGCAAACGCCGCTCACCGCCGATCCGTTGCCCGACGGCAGCGATGTCGCCACCAAAGCGATTGCGACCTTGAAGTTTCCCTCGGGCATGAAGATGGAGTTGTTCGCCGCCGAGCCACAGTTGGGCAACCCGGTGGCCATTTGCCTGGATGAGCTCAATCGCGTCTATGTGGCTGAGCAGTACCGCTTCAATCGCGGCACGGAAGAAAATCGCACCCGGCCGTTCTTGCTCGATGACGATTTGCAACTTCGCACGACCGCGGATCGGTTGGCAATGTTCCAAAAGTTTGCCAGTCGTTTCGAGGGCGGGATGGCCTGGTTCTCAAAATATACCGACCAGGTGCGCCGCCTCGAAGATCGGAACGGGGATGGTCGCGCAGATCGATCGACGATTTTCGCCGACGGGTTCAATGGCCCGCTCGACGGCCTCGCGGCAGGGCTGATCGCCCGAGACGGCGCTGTGTACGTGACGAACATTCCCAAGCTCTGGCTGCTCAAAGACACCAATGACGATGGGCGCGCGGAGGTTAAGCAGCCGCTGCTCGATGGGTTCGGCGTCAATGCGGCCTTCTTGGGACACGATCTGCACGGACTCGTCTGGGGGCCGGAGGGCAAATTGTACTTCTCGGTCGGAGATCGCGGCTATCACGTGCAAACGCTCGAAGGCCATATCCTGTCGCAGCCACGTCGCGGCGCCGTGTTTCGTTGCGACCCTGACGGTCGACATCTGGAGGTGGTGCACATCGGCCTGCGCAACCCTCAGGAGTTGGCCTTTGACGAATACGGCAATCTCTTTGCCGACGATAATAATTGCGACAAGGGGGATCACTCGCGGCTGGTGTGGGTCGTCGAAGGAGGAGACAGCGGCTGGAACATGGCCTATCAGACGCTCGCCGCCCCGTATCTGACCGGCCCCTGGCACGCCGAAAAAATCTGGCATCTGCCCAACACGCCCGAGGCGCTCGCCGACCAACCCGCCTGGATTGTCCCGCCGTTAGGCAAGTTGGGGGCCGGCCCGTCGGGCTTTGTGTACTACCCTGGCACCGGGCTCAGTGAGCGCTATCAGGGGCACTTCTTCATGTGCAACTACACGGGCAACGGCGGTATCGAGTCGTTCGCCGTCAAGAGTGCCGGGGCCAGCTTCGAGATCGTCGACATGCACGATTTCGTCAAGCCCCTGAAAGCCACCGACGCCGAGTTCGGCTACGACGGCAAAATGTACATCTCCGACTATGTCAATCTGGAATGGAACGGAGGGAGTAAAGGGGGGCGTATCTACACGCTCTTCGATCCCAAGCACCAGCAACAGCCGGCGGCGCGCCAAGTGGAACGCTTGTTTCGCGAAGGCTTCCGCCAGCGAGCGAGCCGGGAACTCGCCGAGTTGTTGCGGCATGCCGACATGCGTGTTCGTCAGCGCGCTCAATTCGCGCTCGCCGAGCGGGGTGAGTCGAGCGTGGCGATCTTGACCGTGGCGGTCGAACAGACCACGAGTCGATTTCAACGTCTGCACGGCATTTGGGGGCTCGGACAAATTGCCCGCACGGAGCGTAGCGCCATCACGAATCTGACTCGCTGGCTCGACGACCAAGATCCGGAAGTACGCACGCAGGCGATCAAGACCTTGGGAGCCTTGCGGGCCGATCTCGCCGCCGAGACGATCACGCAACGATTGAGTGACACGGAACCACGTGTGCGGTTTCATGCGGCGATTGCCGTGGGGCAGTTGAAGCATCGCGCGGCCGTGCCCAAACTCTTTGAGTGTCTCCAGGCCAACGCGAATCAGGACTTGTATTTGCGGCATGCGTATGTCGAGGCCCTGACGCGCATTCACGATCGCGATGCGGTCTTGGCCCGCGCGAAAGATCCGCACCCCGCGGTTCGCTTGGGGGTCGCGCTGACATTGCGTCGTTGGCAAGACAGTGCCATTGCCCAGTTGCTCTCCGACGCGGATATCAAGATCGTGACCGAGGCGGCGCGGGCGATCAACGATTTGCCATTGGACGACGCCACGGCAGCGTTGGCAGCCGTGGCCGAGCGCCTCGAGTACTTTGCCGCACCGTGGCCCGACGCACTCGTGCGGCGCGTGATCAACGCGAACTTTCGTCTCGATGATGCCGACAGCATGCGACGCTTGGCTCAGTTGGCGAGTCAAGCGAAATTGTCGGATGTCATGCGTCGCGAGGCCCTGTTGGCATTGCGTGACTGGGTCGAGCCGCCGCCGCGCGACCGAGTGAACGGCAACTGGCGACCCCTGAGCGTTCGCGATGCGGCGAGGTTGCGCGAAGTGTTGCAGCCCTTGGTGCCTGCTCTGCTGGCCAGCGCGAGCAGCGGTTTGCAGGCCGACGTGGCCGACTTGATCACGAAGCTGAATCTCCAGGCCGACGATCAGATGTTCGTCGCTTGGGCCCGTGACGTTCAGCAGGCTCAGGCGACTCGACTGGCCGCGTTGGAGCTGCTCGCCAAGCGCAAGCATGTCGAGTTGGATCGTATTTTGGAGCAGTGCTTGCGAGACAGCTCGCCCGAGCTGCGCGCCCGAGCGCGAAGATTGCTGGCCCTGGCCGACCCCGCGCGCGGGGTCAAGGAACTGCGCCAGGTCATTGAAGATCCGCAAGGCGTCACGAGCGAACAACAAGCCGCGGTGCTGACACTCGCGGATCTCGCAACGAGCGACGCGGACCGGTTGATGTACGATCTGTTGCAGCGTTGGCTCGAAGCACGACTGCCGCAAACGTTGCAACTCGACGTTTGGGAACTCGCCCAGCGCCGCTCGACGACTCACGGCAAGGCGCTCGTGGAGCGAATCGAAAAGTCCTGGCAGGGCGCTGACCCGCTGGCGCGGTACAACGTTGCACTCTTGGGCGGACAGGTCGACCGAGGCCGAGAGCTCTTTATTAGTCACCCGGGTGCCCAATGCATTCGCTGTCACAAAATCGAGCTGCGCGGCGGTGACGCCGGGCCGGACCTGAGCAAAGTCGCCACCCGGGGCGACCGACTGCACCTGCTGCAATCGCTGATTGCCCCCAGCGCCAAAATTGCGCCCGGTTTTGGCACCGTGACATTGGCGCTCAGCAACGGCACGATCGTGGGAGGGATGCTGAAGGCCGAGTCGGCTCAGTCGCTCACGCTGCTCGCGCCCAACGGCCAAGAGCTTCGCATCGCGGTGAGCGACATCGACGAACGCTCCGCGATGCAGTCGTCGATGCCGGTCGTCACGAACGCGCTGAGCTTGCGCGAGATTCGTGACTTGGTCGAGTACCTCTCGACACTGAAGTAGATGTTTTGATTTTCGTATTATTTACGTGGCACTGCGAGTTGCTGACGGCATAGCAACGGATGATCGGTGAGAATGGCCCGCACTCCGGCGAGCGCCGCTTTGCGCCAGTTTTCGGCGAGGGGGCCCGCGACGGTTGCTCCCGCGATGAACGCTGGCTTGCCAGCTGCATGTGCCCCCTTGAGGTCATCCAGTTCAGGCACAAAACGCAGGTAGACCCAGTCGGAGTCTCGATCCGCCACGGCCTGCTGGAGCTCGGCAAGATTATGGGCCACCCGCGCGGCATGGGCCTGCGGATGGGCAGCACGCAAACGACGGCGAACCTCCGCATGCTCGATCGTTCGGCCGATGAACAACAGGCGATTCAACACGCCGTGCTTCGTGGCCAAACGGACCAAGTCCTGTTCGACCTCGGTGTCGTCCGTCTTGATGTCGACCGCGTAAACCCCCGCCGCGTCGGGATGCTTCGCGATCAACGCCAGCACGGCATCGATCGTGGGAATACGCTCCCCTCGGTAGTCCGACGAAAACCAGCTACCAGCATCCAACGCGCTCAACTGCGGCCAACTCAACGAGCTCACGGCCCCTTGGCCGTTGGTCGTGCGATCCACGGTGTCGTCGTGAATGCAGACCAACTGGCCATCGCGGCTGCGCCGGACATCAAACTCAAATCCCACGCGCAGATGCAAACAGGCCGCAAAATTAGCCAGCGTGTTTTCAGGCGCATCGAGCAGCAACCCCCGATGGGCCACCACACTCGGCGGTGTATGGTCTTCGGCTCGGCAGATCGCGCCATCGAACCAGGCACCTAACCCGATGACAAACAGCATTCCGATGAATCGATACGCGCGTGACATGGTTGAACTCGATCTCGTGGGGGGCGTTGGGCCGCTGCGAACATCCGCCCAGCATACCGGCCAATCTGCTCGATGGCGAGCATGCCGAAGCCGCCGTTACTTCAAGCGACTCTCATGCGCCCACAAGCCGAGCGCCGGATTGCTGATGAAATAAATCCGCTCGCCGTCCGGCAGGGTGTTCCAGCCATCCGCGAGTTTCGTCGGATCGTAGCGCCGGCTCATGTCGGCCAGATCGGCATAGCGATAGTTCACTCCTTCGATCTCGGCAGGGGACAAATGGCCCGGGCAGTACGTGACCCGAAACCGATTCTCCGACGAACCGTGGATCAGATGCGCCGCGGCCGACAGGTTCGCTTGCAGGTCTTCGTTCTCGCGCATGAATGCCATGATCTCGGGCGTGGTGCGGTAGCCGTACTTGCGGATGAGCCGATCGATTTGCGGGTCCTCGCCAAACGTCTTGACCCCCGGCGCCAACACGATCAGCTCACCGTGGTCGGCGATGGCCATCCGCGTGCGATAGATCGACTTGTTCCCTAGCCACGTGCTGTGAAACTCCTCTTCGTCCAGGTAGACCACAACTTTGTTGAGCGGCTCTTGGAGGGTGGTGAAATTGACTTGAATCGCCAGCTCGCTGGCCCGCTCGAAGCATTCGTGGTCGTCGCCAATGAACAGGCCGCGCGTGACCAACTCCCGATTCTCGTTGGCAGCCACCACGGTTTGTACGTAGAGCAGGGGCAAGTGCCCGCAGAAATGGTCCTGCGCGTAGTTCAAGATGCGTCGCAGCGGCGTGTCGGCGCGGCCCATCATCCGTTCCATTCCATAGGCCGCGCCGATGAAGTGGCTTTCGTTGATCCCTTGCGACCCGCCGGTCCCCACGAAAATGTTCTTGTTGTAGTTGGCCATCCCAATCACTTCATGGGGCACGACCTGGCCAATCGAAAGGATCAAATCGTGGCCGCCGTTCCAGAGCAGCTTGTTGAGCTGCGCGGGCCACGGCTTTGTCCAAATCCCCTCGGTGGCCTGGGTTACAAATTCAGCCGGCACGTGTCCGATCGTGACCACGTCGTCGCGCCAACGATGTTCGCGGAACAACGATTTGGGTACCCCGGGGAACATTTTTTCCAGTTGCCAGTCGGGCATGGCAAAGTGCGTGCCCAGCGCGGGCATGATATCGGTCAGCCGCTCGCCGAAGTACTCGTAAGTCTGGCAGGTCAGCAAGCCAGCGCGGCTGTTGTAGCGCGTAAAATCCGGCGGCACCGCGAGCACTTTTTGCTTGGGTCCCAGCCGTGCGAAGCACGTGTGTAGCGCCTCGCGCATTTGGGCCGGGCTCAGTTCGGTCGTGGGTGACCCAACGGCGTAGAAAAGCGACATGCGGTGCTCGACATGTGTGGTACTGAGGTGAATCTCGACATCAACGATCAAGATAGTCGATGGGTTCGTTGCTGTCAGCCGAGACACAACTCAGCAAGGACCGGCTCGTGGCGGTCTGAAGCAAGCCAAGCTTAACTGCCTAGCCTAAAACCGATGGGGACTGTCGCAAATTTGCGACAGTCTGCGAAGCAAGTTGGAACGGTCCCCCTCGCATTTCTGCTTTAGGATAGGCTCTCATTACAGACCCAAGTTACGGACGGTTGGGCGAATGATCGGTCTGGCGAGCTTGCGGTCCTGGGGGTGGCCATGTAGGTTTGATGACATCAACCTGACACGTGAAGGATGGGCCCCTGGATAACCACGACAAGCAACGTTGCTACGGTTGTTTTCGTCCGCGCGGCGATTGTTTTTGCAGCGCGATTCCCGTCGTCAACAACAAGACATCGGTGCTCATTGTGCAGCACCGGCGTGAGCGGTTTCATCCGTTCAATACCGCGCGCCTCGTCGGAAAATCATTGGTCAACTCTCGCGTGCTGACCGGCCATATCCGGCAACTCGCGGCCCAGTTGTCCTTCAAGCCAGGTGCGGGCCTCTTGTATCCGACACCCGACGCCAGGTTGATCTCCGAACTGCGTGCCGATCAACGGCCGGAACAACTCGTGATCCTCGACGGCACATGGCACCACGCAAAGACGCTGCTGCGCGAGCTGCCGGCTTTGCAGCGATTGCCGCGATACCGACTGGCTCCCACCGCTCCAAGCCGCTATCGGATTCGTCGGGAACCGACCTTTCTGTCACTCTCGACGATCGAAGCCACCCTGGCCGCCTTACATGTGCTGGAACCGGATACACAGGGATTCGATCAACTCATGCAGGTGTTTCTCGCGATGGTCGAACATCAACTGGCGTACCCCAAAACGGAATTGGGATGGCGGCGTCATGAACGGCGACAACGAACCTATCGGAACATTCCCCGGCTGCTGCTGGGCGGCTTGGATCAGATCGTGGTGGCTTACGGGGAAGCAGCCCCCTTGGAACCAGATAACGAACGCTCACCACGGTTGCCAATCTATTGGGTTGCAGAGCGTCTTGGCACGGGCGAACGATTTGAATGTGCGATCCAATCCAGCGTGCCCATGAGTGACCGATTTCTAGGGCATTTGGAGCTGACCGAAACGCACTTTCGCGAAGCCAGAACACTCGATGAAGCGCGAACCGCCTGGGGAGCGTTCCGGCGGCGTGGCGACATACTGGCTGTCTACAACTCGGGAGTGGCTCGCTTGCAGGGCCACCTTGGCGAGCTCGCCGATCCATGCCTCGTGCTCAAGTCGATCGATTTCAACCCGCAACAGCATTATCAAACACTCGACGAGCTTATCGAGGGGGAAGGGCTCGTGGTTCCCCCGGCCCGACATCGCGGTCGCGCTGGCAAGCGACTCGCCAGCGCTGCGACTCTGGTGAGGCACCTTCATGCGCTGGGTATGAGTGCAGCATGCGGAGATTAATGCCCCTACCGGGCAACAGGCAGGAGCGATCGACCAACGCGAGGTACGTCGCTACCTCGGCACGTCCTGGCGTCCCTGCGGGTCGATCATCTCGTCAAAGCCCATCCACAACGCGCGGGCGTAACGAAAGAACCAGAGCGGGAACAACACGCAAAACCCGGCGAGCGACCAAAGCAGCGTGCGGTCGGGAATTTCGAGCACAAAAAAACCGATGAAAAAGGCTGCCGTCGTCAGCAGAGCCGTCAGGCCGTAATTGAAATAGATCGAGCCCAGAAAGTAACCCGGCTCGCGGGC
The DNA here is from genome assembly GCA_964652155.1 of uncultured Planctomycetaceae bacterium. GTDB lineage: Bacteria > Planctomycetota > Planctomycetia > Pirellulales > PNKZ01 > CAZZBK01. The sequence continues at coordinate 30,411 of CAZZBK010000058.1, forward strand.
AAACGACAGCCCGCAGCGGTCGCACTCGTCGCGCATGCGGAACGCCCCCAGGAATAGCCGCCCCTGGCCACAACGCGGGCAGCGCAACCGAGCGGCACGAAACACGACCGAGGGAATCGACATGATGCGATCTCAAGAAAAATGTAGTCCCCAACCCGCGACGCGCGACGGGAGCATCTGTTATCTTCTGCCTCAAGGACCGCCGCAATTCCTCTTTCAGGACCGCCTCGCAGCCATGCGCCGATTCGCCCATCTGCTCAAACTCGTGGGGCTCGTCGCGGCTCCGTTGGCTATTTTGCTCAATATGGTTGGCGTGCTCCCATACGGCTACCAGGAACTGCTCTGGCTGGCAGGGTGCGTCTGTCTGTTCGGGATCGGGCATTTGCTCGAAACCCACGCCGGGGCAGGGTAGTTGCGCCCGGTAAATTTCTGGCGGTCAGAGACGAGATCGCAGGCAGGGCCACTGCGTGGCGTGGATCACTATTTCTTCTTCCCGTAAATTCCAAATTTGCCTATACTTATGTAATGTAAGACGGTCACGGAAGGGCCGTCACTCCGCGCGGTGCAGTGTGCGCCGTCGGGTTCGCAGCCCTGGGTTGGGCCAAGGTGACGGACATGCGTACTTTGCGGCGACCAGGAAAATTGGTGCCGACTCTGCTCCTCTTGGGCAGTCTGCTGATGGTCCCCTCGTTGGTTCAGGGGCAATTCTTCTCCCAATCGCTGGGACCCGCCCTCGAACTGCCCAACAACGTCACGTTCGACGAGGCCGGCTCGGCCGCCAAGAAGCATCTTGAGCAGTTCCACGCCTTTCTGACAAACGAACAATGGTCCGACGCGATCGATACCCTGCGGCTGATCGCCGAGGGGCACGCCGACAAGGTTCTCTCCGTCGCCGAAGGGCGCTATCTGAGCGTGCGCGAGTACACGCATTTGCTGATCGCCGATCTCCCGCCCCCCGCGCTGGCCCTGTACCGGCAACAGGCCGACCCGTTGGCCAAACAGTGGTACGACCAAGGCATCGCTCAGCGCGACGAGCGGCTGCTGCGGCAGATCGTCGAGCAGTGGTACTGTAGTCGCACGGCCGACGACGCGCTCTTCGCGCTGGGAGAAATGGCGCTCGAGCGCGGCGAGTTCGCGCTGGCCCGCCACGCTTGGGAGCAATTGTTGCCGCACAAGTCTCGCCCGAACGGGCCGCTGACCCGGCTGGTCTATCCCGACACCGACATCGACCTCGCGGCAATCCGCGCTCGGCTCGTGCTCGTGCAGTTGCTCGCAGAAAACACCACCGGTGCGACCCGCGAGTTGGAGCAGTTCAGCGCCCTGCATGCCACCGCCACCGGACGCCTCGGCGGTCGCAGCGGCAACTATGTCGAGTTGCTCAACCGTCTCGCGGCCGATATCGGTCGCTCGGCGCTCGGCGCTCGCTCGACCGAGCACACGACCTTTGGCGGGGCGAGCGCGCGGCAGCTCCCGATCGACGGCGTGATCGACTTGTCGGCGATGAAATGGATGCAGAAGCTCCCCAAGCCCCCGGCCCGAAATTATCCCTGGCCCAGCGGCAAAGGGGTGGCCGAGAATCCGTTGCAACCACTGAGTTACCACCCGGTCGTCGTCGGCGAGCGTGTCTTTGTCCACACCGTCGACGGCGGTGCCGATCAGATTCATGCCTTCGACCTTAAAACGGGCGAGCCCGCCTGGGCCAACAATCCGCTCGACCTGCGCGGACTGATCGGTGGACCGTTGCCCTCGTCGCATCAGAACCCCCGGCTGGGCACGCAACGGTTCACGCTCTCGGCTCACGGCAACAAATTGTTCGTGCGGACGGGCAACCCCGTCACGTGTTTCAACGAGCGACAGACAGCGCACCAGGGGACGAGCAGCCTGGTGTGCCTCGACCTCAACAGTGAAGGGGCCTTGCTCTGGGAAATCACTCCCGGCGACGACCGTGCCGAGGGGGATAAATGGGCCTTCGAGGGACCGCCCCTGTGCGACGGCGAGTCGATCTATGTCGGCATGCGGCGCAGCGATATTCGTCCGCAGGCATTTGTTGCCAGTTTCGACGCACGCACCGGCAAGCCACGCTGGCGACGCTTTATCTGCAGCAGCGAAACGCCCGGCCAAGGCCAGTATGAAGAGATCACCCACAATCTCGTCACGCTCCACGGCGACACGGTGTACTACAACACCAACCAAGGAGCCATTGCCGCGCTCTCGCGCCGCGACGGACACGTCCACTGGATCTATCGCTACCCGCGCGCCAAAGGGGGCGAGGCGAGCGACGCGCACCTGCATTTCTATCGCGATTTGAATCCGTGCATTTACGACCGTGAGCGGCTTTTCGTGGCGCCCAGCGACAGCGAGCAGATCCTCGCCCTCGACGCGCACACCGGCGAGCTGTTGTGGGAAACCGGCCTCGCGAACAACGCCATTCACTTGCTCGGCGTCGGACAGGGGAACCTGATCGCCAGCGGTTCCTCGGTTTGGGCGTTCCGCACCGACTATCGAGCCGACAACCCACAAGAGCAGTCGCGGGCCGGCAAGTTGGTTGCCCCCCAATGGCCGCCGCAGGGGCAATCGCCGTTCGGTTTTGGTCGCGGCGTGTTGGTGGGAGACTCGATCTACTTTCCCACCGCCGAGGCCATTCACGTGTTCGATCAGCAAACCGCGCTACCCCTGGAGCGGCAGCCGATCGAGTTGCTCAATACCCGCAATGTGCGGGGCGGGCATTTGATTGTCGCCCAACAGCACTTGTTGATTGTCACCGATCAGCAGATATTTGCCTTCGATCAGGATGGAGCGAAGCGAGACTAGAGCAGGGGAGTGGAGGAGTGTCGTTAGCCGCTGGCGCGTCAGCGGCTAAGGATCGAGCATCTAACCTCGAACTGAAAACTGAAAACCGAAAACCGAAAACAGAGAACCTCGAACCGAGAATATACTCATGTTGCATGACAATGACGTGCAAGCCGTCCAAAAGCTTAACGACGCCTATCAGCAAATCACCTCCGAACTCTCGAAGGTGATCGTCGGCCAACAGCAGGTCATCGAGGAACTGCTGATCGCCATGTTCGCGCGCGGACACTGTCTGCTGATGGGCGTGCCGGGGCTCGCCAAGACGCTGCTCATCCGCACCCTAAGCGACACCATGTCGCTGATGTTCAGCCGCATTCAATTCACCCCCGACCTCATGCCCTCAGACATCACCGGTACCGAGGTCATCCAGGAAGACAAGCTCAACGGCCGCCGCGAGTTCAAGTTTCTGCCCGGGCCCATCTTCGCCAACATCGTGTTGGCCGACGAGATCAACCGCACGCCGCCGAAAACGCAGGCCGCGCTGCTCGAGGCGATGCAGGAGTACCACGTGACCGCGGCGGGCCGCAGCTACGAGCTCGAGCGTCCGTTCTTCGTTCTCGCCACGCA
>CAZZBK010000059.1:0-33599 GCA_964652155.1 uncultured Planctomycetaceae bacterium
AGTCCCAATTTGCTTCGCAGACTTCGCAAATTTGGGACAGTCCCCGTCGGTTTTAGGACAGGCACATAGCAGCGTAGAACCAAGTGCGCGAGAGAGGATTTGAACCTCCATGAGATTGCTCTCGCCAGCCCCTCAAGCTGGTGCGTCTGCCAATTTCGCCACTCGCGCGTGGGGGCAACGAGCCAGTCTGCTCATTGCGGCGACACTGTCGAGTCTACATGGTTCCGCTCGGGGGTCAAGCGGCCCAAGGTGCTAAAGTGCCTCGATTACGCCATCGCATCCGAGCCGGGGACGTCAGTCCCCGGATAACGTCGCGCATGACAGGGCCAACTTATCCGGGGACTGACGTCCCCGGCTCGGACCATCATTTAGAGCGTCTAACAAAATGGCTGGGGACTGTCCCAATTTTTCGAGGGCCGCCGAGAAAAATGGAACTGCCCCCCTCTCGGCTGCCATTTTGTTAGACGCTCTTAGACAAAAATACCAACACCGTGCGAGGACGTTTTGCTGGCCCTGGGCGTATCGGGGGAGTAATCTGGTAGCCGAAACGGGGACTTGCGTCTGTATTTTGCCACACGATCGAGGGTTGCTTCATGCGTCGCCAACTAATGAGTCTGCTCGTTCTGTTGAGTGGTTCCATCGTCATTGCGGCCGACGTGCCGCCCCCGACGGGTGCGACCATCGTCGCGCCGACCGCCAAGCTTGAATTGCTTTACACGCGCAGCGCGCCGATCAAGGGGGGCTTGACCGAGGGCCCGGCCGTCGCGCCCGACGGCAGCATTTACTTCACCGACATTCCCTTCGGCACCGACGGTGGCCTGATCGTGCGCTTCGACCCACGCACGAAAAAGACCTCGATCTTCACGGCCGACAGCGGCAAGGCCAATGGCTTGGTCTTCGATCGCGCCGGGCATCTGCTGGCCTGCGAAGGGGCCAACTACGGCGGCCGTTGTGTGAGCCGCTGGGATATCAAGACCGGCAAGAAGACCGTCGTGGCCGACCGTTACCAAGGCAAACGGTTCAATGCCCCCAACGATATTTGTCTCGATCGACAGGGACGGATCTATTTCAGCGATCCGAAGTACCTCGGTGACGAGCCGCGCGAGCAGCCGTATCGCAGCGTGTACCGCATCGAGCGCGACGGCAGCGTGCATGAGGTGACCCACGATGTGAACAAGCCCAATGGCGTGGCGCTGAGTCCGGACGAAAAGACGCTCTATGTGGCCGACCACGACAACGGCAGCGAAGACGTGCGTCAGCCCCCCCCGGCCAAGCATGTGAAGATGGCCATTTACGCCTTCCCGCTCAACGACAAGGGGGAGGTCGCTGGAGAGCGCCGCACGCTAATCGACTTCGGCGACAAGAAGGGCTGCGATGGCATGACGGTCGACGCGAACGGGAACATTTACCTGACCGTACGCGAGGCCACGCGGCCGGGCGTGATGGTGATCGATCCGCAGGGGAAAGAGGTGGCGTTCATTGCGACCGGCGCGGCGAATCAAGCAAGCGACAAGGTCGTCGGGCTGCCAAGCAATGTCGAATTCGGCGTGGGGGACGAGTTGAACGTGCTGTACATCACGGTCGACCTGAGCTTGTATCGCATCACGCTCAAGGCGCGCGGCCATCATCCGCAGTTGCCGTAATGGCGGCGGTGGACATGTGATTAATATCACGTTATTGATCCTCAGGTAATGAACTTGATAGGCCGAGCGACGCGAGGCCGGTATTATCGGACTCCCTCTGGTCGTCCTACTTAACTTAATTACCTGAACCTCAATAGCCGCGTGAGCGCGGCTAGCGAACCGAACGAAAACACCCTGGCACGACGGCCGTTAAGCCGGCGGCCAGGGCGCTGCGGGACCGTCGAGGTGCGAGTGAATTCACCTCCACGGACTGCGAACGACTAGCGCGGCTTCCGCGGCGGCCTGCTGCCGCTTGGTTGAGTCGCCGTCTGGCCACGAGTTGTCTCGGCCGGAGATGTCACCCCAGGGACGGGTGCCTCGGCCGTCAAACGCTCCGTCAACATGAGTTGCTCATACTCGCGTCGCGCCAAGCCGACCAATGCGCGCAACGCATCCTGATCCATGCGCGATAACATGATTGGGCTCCTGTAGAGCGAGCGGAAACACACGAGCGACGAGGGCAGAACGCTCCTTATCCCGCTTGGCTCGCGGCCTGCAGCCACACGAGCCACCTGTCGGAGCCAAGCGGGCCGAAGGAAGCACGCGGCTCTAGGTCTCGCGGTTGTACCAGTCGAACAGGCGATCGAGGCCCGAGACGATGCGGCCAAACTGGCGCTGCGTGCGACGCGGGTTGAGCGAGGTCCAGCCGGTGACCCCTTCGAGTTCCGGCATGACTTCCTTGATCTGCGTGATGAGCGTCTCGGCCAGGCGACGCACGGTCGCGTCGCGCGCGTGGTCTTGAATGGCCACGGCTGTTTTCATCATCCGCACCATGCGCGCGCGTTCGAGCACCGGTGGCGAGAGCGGGGCGTCGGTGTCGACCAGCAAGTCGGCCAACGGCACCTCGAGCACTTTCTGCCATTCGACCAGCCGGCTCAACGGCAGGTCGGTCTCTTCGTCTTCTTCGCGCCGCGCTTGCGCGATTTCGATTTTCATCAACTGCGCCACGCGCCGCAGCGAGCAGCCTTGTTCGTGGCGCACCTCGCGAATGCGGTGGTACACGCGACGTTGCGGGACGCCGCTGACCGTGGGTGGATTAAAACTTTCAAAACTGTGGATGCCGATTTCTGCGGTACTCATGGGTAGCTTCCTTTTTCCGTGCCGATTGGCCGATCGAGATGAGATGAGAAGAAGTGACAGGGAACCTGCGCGGCGCCGTCACGTGCATCGAGGGTCAATCGCATTGCGGGCATGGCTCGTCGCGACGAAGGGTGCCATGACATCGGCCAGACGCCACGGCGAGACGGGATAACTTCGTCGGGTATTGGTTGCGAGAGCCGGCCTTGTGCTCGCAGGCGGATTGAGCCTGGTTTTTTACCACACTCATGCGCCGCACGCAGATCACTCAGCCGTAAACAGGCCATCAACACGATTGCAGGGTCTCGACGACCTTCGGGTCGCCCAAACACAAACAACGATCGCTCGGTCGTCAGGCTCCGCGGAGCTTGCGCCGTGAAACAGGGTGAGGCGTGATGCCGTGAAATCTAACCCACCGCATAATGCGTTGAGTTACCACCGTGAGTCAGAACTGACTCGTTGGCACAAGATGAGAAGCGAATTGCGTGCCAACTCGAATTATCGTAGGGCACGTAGCATAATGAAGCAAGCTTACCCCACGAAAGATAGGGTCGCGGCGCGGCCTACTCGCCCAACGCAAAGGCTTTGATCTTTGCCAGGTAGTTGGGCCGTTTCGGATCGATGGCCGCCGCCCGCTGCGGCACATACCGCTGACCGTTGGGCAACGTGGTCGCGGGTCCCAGCTGTTGCATGATCTTGTCGGCCAACTGTCCCGCCTCGCTCGCCAAACGTGGCGGGCGAACCTCGACCTCGACGATCGGGTAACCTTTGCGGGTCAAATGTGTGAGCAATTCTTCAGCGCCCCCGAGCGTGAGCCAGCCGCGTGTGACTCGGCGATGCAGCAAATACAGGCTCGCCCGCACGTGGTGGGGCGACACTCCAGGGCCGAGGGGCAACTGCGGAATCCACCCCAGTGCGTGTCGCGGCGCGGTCTTGGCGATGATGATGTCATGGCTCGCCGCCTGTCGCCAGAGCTTGGGAATCTCGTGCAAGTCGACCCGACAATCCTCGTCGCGAATCAGCACCATCTCGCCACTCGAGCGAGCCAATCCGGTGCGCACATTGGTCGCCATGCCCAGTCGCAAGGGATGCGATATGACCGTGATTTGCGGGTAAAAAGCGGCCAACTCGCGGGCCGCTTCGACCGTCGCGTCGGTCGAGCCGTCGTCGACCAGCAGCAGCTCGAAGCGCGAGGTCAACTCCGGCAGAATCTCGATCAATTGCTCGACGATTTGGCCAATGACCCGTTGCTGGTTATAGACCGGCACGATCACGCTGAGCGAGGGTTGCAAGAGACGGTCCTTGCGAATAGGAGGAGGGAAAACGCGCAGGAGCACGCGCCGACACGCAGCCGACCCGGGGGCCCCTGTGTGTTGCATCGGTTGCTAGCTGCGAGATCTTCAAGTCGCCGTGCCGACGCAAGGTTGTAGGTGCGGTAACGGACAGCAGCGTCCTACGGGCCAAGCCGGCAAGTCGGCTCGAAACGACTTTGCTGGCCCTACGGGGCCCCGCTCACCAGCACGCCTTGAGACGGTTGCAAATGTCCCAATTCGAGAGAATCGTCTCAACTTAAGACACCCCGGAGGACAAATGGTCATCCGTTTGGGTTTGGAATAGAATGGCACCCATGTCGATACAGCCGCTCCAATTCCCCGACTTCTCCAAAGGCGATGGCCTGCTGCCGGCGATCGCCCAGGACGCCGACACCGGCGAGGTGCTCATGCTCGGCTACATGAACGCCGAGAGCTTTGCCCTCACGCTCTCGACCGGCCGTGCCGTTTACTTCAGCCGCAGCCGAGGCAAGCTCTGGCACAAGGGAGAAGAGAGCGGGCACTGGCAAGACGTGCGAAGCGTTCACGTCGACTGCGATGGCGACACGATTTTGCTCAAGGTGTTTCAGCACGGCGGCGCCGCCTGTCACACCGGCTTCCGCAGTTGTTTCCACCGCCAGGTGACACCCCAGGGGGTCGAGATCATCGGCGAGAAAGTGTTTGATCCGCAGGCGGTGTACAAGAAGTCGTAACCCCATGCTCAAAGCTTATTTTTACAGCAGCGTTGCTCGACTGTTTTGTGAGGTTTGTTTGAAGTAAACTGAAGTCTATGAACCAGCATATCGATGCCATCTACGTCAACGGCGTGTTCCGCCCAGAACAGCCTGTCAACATCGCCGATGGAGAGCGTGTCTCGCTCACCGTCGCGGCCAAGTCGAGTGCCATTGACGACCTCAGCGATGTGTTCGACTTGCTCGATACCGAGTTCATGGATTCGTGCCGAACACAGCCCGAATCGACCACCACGCTCGCAGCTCTACGTCAGAAGATGTCGGCCTATGCAGGCTCGCTGGCTGAGCTGATCCGCGTGGAACGGGACGAGGGTTAGGATGGCGAGGTACTTTCTGGATTCGAGCGCGCTGGTCAAACGTTTCCATCTTGAGAACGGTTCCAGCGATGTCGAGGCGATTTTTTCCCATCCTGCGAACCAGCTATTCATTGCACGCTTGGCCTTGGTTGAACTCCATTCCACATTCGCTCGCTTGGTAAGAGAATGTGCGATCTCACCGCAAGACTTCGCCGACTTAGTCACACTGCTCAAAGCCGATGTGGCCCGTGGTCAAATCTCAGTCGTTGCCGTAAATAGCCGACGCCTTGAAGGGGCAGCCACGCTGCTCAGCACGCACGGCGTCACGCATCCCATGCGAACGCTCGACGCGATTCACTTAGCGACAGCTCAAGCTTTGCATGCTCGACGTCCGCTGACGGGTTTTGTAGCAGCCGACAAAAAGCTGCTCACTGTTGCAGACCAAGCTTGTGGCCTCCCTGTCTTGGCCATTGACTGACCGTCATTTCAGCCGCGCTCGACCACTACCGCTGCGTGCGGACGTCGGGGTTCGTGTTCACGGTGCCCGAGTTGTTGCGGAAGTAATTACGCAACTCAAGCCACGCCGGGCCCCAGAGCACGATCATCGCCGAGAGCAACAAGAGCATCACGGGAAACAGCATCTTGAAGCTCGCCTTGTTGGCGCGCTCGTCGGCCGTTTGCCGCTGATTGAGGCGAATGCCCTCGGTAAAGTCGCGGAACGCGCCAACCATGTTCGAACCCAGCCGCTCGGCTTGCGTGATCATCGCCGCGAGCGACACAACCTCGGGCGCGTCGATGCGCGCCGAGAACTGCCGGAACGACTCGGCGAGCGTCGTCATCTCGGCCTGGCGGCGGACAATTTCCAACTCGGTCCCCAAGTCGGGATGCGACGTAAACACCTCGCGGCTCACGTGCCCCAGCGCTTCATGAATGCCCATGCCGCCGGTCAAGCACATCGACATCATGTCGAAAGCGTCGGGCAGCGAGCGTTGGATGCGAAGCACGCGCCCCGAGGCCGAGAGCCGCATCCAAATCCAGGGCAACAAGTAAGCCGCCAGCATGCCAGCAATGCCGCAGCCGATAATATTTGGCAACAGGTCACCTCGCTCAGAGCCGACCATGACGACAAAAATGGCCGTGACGACCGCGCTGAGCAACATGCCGCCAACGCGCAGCATGCCGAGTTCTTCAGCCGCCTTGGGGCTGTAATAGCCCGCCTGACGCAAGTAGCGCGTCAGATCGTCAGGCGGCACGACGATCGACGGCAGATTGTCGATGGTCGTCGGGGTCGAGGTTCCCATGAAAATGCCTTTTGAGACATCGGCGGCCAACTCGTTGCCGACGCTCGTCTGCCAGGAACGAATGCGATTGATGACGAACGTCGCCAAGCCGAGCAACGCACAGAAGGCGGCGAATGTCAGCAGATTGATCGTGGAAAACATGGCCGTCTCGAAGGTAATTCCGCGCGAGTCCAGAGAGCTCGTTCAGTCGCAGTGCTTAGTAATTGTTTCTCAACACGATGGTGACGCCGATCAGACCCACGATTTGCAACACGATGGCTGTCGCCAGCCAGGTGATGCCGCTCGGTTGCAGGAAGAACTGTCCCATGTAGTCAGGCTGAATCAGGATCATGCTCCCGAACACGATCGGTCCCGCCAAGGCGATGAGGATCGTTCCCAAGCGGGCTCCGCCGGTCGCGGCTTGAAATTGCCGCTGGAAGCTCAGGCGGTCGCGGATGACGTGCGCCAGCCGGTCGAGGTTCTCGGCGACATTGCCGCCCGTGCGGCGTTGAACGTTGAAGGTGGCCGCCAGGATGCGGACCTCGGTGATCGGCGCACGATGCGAGAGCGCCTTCATTGCGGCCGACATCGACAGTCCCATGTGCAACTGGCGAGCACAGCGTTGGAACTCGATTCCCAGCGGCGCGCCGAACGAGCGTCCCACCGCCTCGACCGCCTGATCCACCGATTCGCCGGCACGCACGGCGCGGGCGATCAGATCGACGACCTCGGGCAGTTGGGCGCGAATCTGCGTCAACCGTCGACTGCGTAGAAACGCGAATACGCCCCAGACGACCGCCATCCCCAGCAACAGTCCGGCGATCCCCACAAAGGGATTGTCGAGCCAGACGAACAAGGGTCCCCCGATGCACAGCCCGACGATAAACATCAGCGCCAATGCCGTGGCTGACGACAGCCCCAAGCCGGTCTGATAGATCAAGCGGTCGAAGCCATGATCGATTTGACCCAAGCCGCGTCGGGTGGGGTCGTCTTCGACGGGAGTCGTGAGCAATTGCACCTTGTCGGTGCTGGCCTCGGTTTGCGCCGCTTCGAACGCGCTCTGGTCGCGATAGACCAAGTACGCCGTCGCGCCGCCGAGCACGAGCACAATCACGCCATAGATCGCAATGGGTAGTATCACCGGCTGCCTCCCACCTCAATGCGACGTTTGTGAAATAGGCTGTCAGGAACCGTGATGCCCGCGCTGTGCAGGCGCTCCAGGCACTTGGGTCGATTGCCTGTGGCATAAAACTCGCCCACGGCGTTGCCGTTGGAGTCGACCCCGGTCTGCTTGAAGCCAAAAATGTCTTCGACCGTCAGATGGCCTTTGTCATCGACGCGAACAATCTCGCTCACTTCCATCAATTTGCGCGAGCCTCCCTTGAGCCGGCTCACGTGGACCAGCAGGTGAATGCCCGAGGCAACATACTGCCGCACGACATTGACGGGCAAGTCGAAACCGGTCATGGCGACCATCATCTCGAGCCGGGCGAGCGCGTCGCGGACCGTGTTGGCGTGGATCGTGGTCAGCGAGCCTTCGTGCCCCGTGTTCATCGCCTGGAGCATGTCCCAAACCTCAGGACCACGGACTTCGCCGACGATAATTCGGTCGGGCCGCATGCGCAGGCTGTTACGCACCAAGTCGCGTTGGGTCACCTCGCCGCGGCCTTCGGTGTTCGCTGGGCGAGTCTCCATGCGGATGCGATGCTTGTGTTGCAGGATGAGCTCGGCCGAGTCTTCGATCGTGATGATCCGTTCTTCGGTCGGAATGAAGCGGCTCAGCACGTTGAGCAGCGTCGTCTTGCCGGCGCCGGTGCCGCCCGAGATCAGCGTGCTCACGCGGGCCTCGACGGCCGCGGCCAGAAACTGCACGACGTCCGCGGGGAGCGTGCCGTATTGAATCAGGTTTTCGACCTTGAGCGCCTCGGCACCGAAGCGGCGAATCGAGAGCGCCGGCCCCTCGAGCGCCAGCGGCGGGATCACCGCGTTGACGCGCGAACCGTCCGGCAAGCGGGCGTCGACCATCGGGTTCGACTCGTCGATCCGCCGTCCCAACCGCGCGACGATCCGCTGAATGATTCGCAGCACGTGATCGTCGTCGGCGAACACGACGTCGGTCGGCTCCAAACGGCCAAATCGCTCGACGAACACCGTCTTCGAGTTGTTCACCAGGATGTCGCTGACCGTCGGATCGGCCATGAGCTTTTCCAACGGTCCGAGGCCGAAAATCTCGTCGACCAATTCGTTCATCAACCGATCGCGGTCGCCACGGTCGCGCAGCGCCTTGTTGTTGTTCACGGCCGTCGAGGCCAGCGCGCGAATCTCGCTCGACAACTGTTCGCGGCCGAGTTTGCCGATCCGCGACAGATCGAAGGCCTCGACCAACTGCTCGTGCAGCCGCGCCTTGACGCGCTGGAACTCGAGCTCGACCGGGTTAACCGGCAGCGTCGGGGTGTTGATCGCCTCGAAGGTGTTGTTCATCGTGCTCATGACTAACGACTGCCTATTGCGAAAGAAATAACTTGGCAAGGTGCGGATGCGGCGCGACATCGCCGCGCGTGACGGCCGTGCTCGTGGCCAAGACCGCGCATTGCACGCGCAGCACCAGTTGGGCCGGCTGCGTCGATTCGTCGACGAACGTGTTGACGATCACGCCCGCGCCAAAGCCGGTGATCACATACTGCGATGACTCGCTGGAGGTCGGGTACCCCAACGGGAAAATGCGCACCGGGCCACGCGCCCCCCAGCCGCGATTAATCCAATCGCGATCGAAGCTGCTGTGCGTGTCGCAGACGAGCCCCGCCGGGTCGTCGACATCAATCACCAACTCGCCGCCGAAATGACCCAGATCGTCTCGATCGAGCCCGTACCACATACGACGGTCGAGCGTTTGCGCGTCGAGATCGTCGGCCGTCAGGCTGAGCAGCGCCATGCGGACGGCCTGCGGGTTGTTGCCCAACACCGTGCCGTTGCCGCCGAGCGGAGCGCGGAGTTCGGCCTCGACCAATCCGTCGCTGCCATCGCTGACCGTGTGGTTGCGATGATCGACACTGAAACGGTCGTTGACGTTGGGGAGCAAACCTTGCTGCATGGCGCTCGCCCAGTCGTCTCGATGACACACCAGCGGCACCAGCGGCACGCAGGTCTGCCCCTTCGGACGAAAACCGCAGATGCGATGGTCGACCGTCGCGCGGGCCGCGACCTGCACGTCGCTGCTGAGCACGCCGCAACTTTGTCCCAGCCACATCGTGACGGGGTTGCCGCGACCGAGTGACCGCCCCGCGCTCACGAGCACCGTATTGGCAGCCTCGCCGCGAAAGAGGGGCCGCAGCGGATCGGCGACCCGTTGCGGCTCGCGAACCAAGCCGCACACCACCTCGCCGCTCGCCCCATTGGGCAACTCAGCGTCGAGCAGGACCGGCTGGCCTTCAATCGTGTAGTGCGAAGCGATCGTTTGAGCCCGTTCTCGGGCCAACAACTGACAGCGCAGCGGATCGCCGAGCCCACGCAGTTCTTGGCCGTCGAGCAACTCGGCCGCGCCGGCCAATGCCGACGCCTCGCATACTTGTCGCAGCTGTTGCTGGATACTCGCGAGCCGAGCAATGTTCCAAGCCATCGCCAGCACGCTCAGCACCACACACATCCCCACGATCAACGTGAGCGCGACGACGCCCGAGCGGCGACGACGTGATGGGCGGCGATGGTTCGTAAGGCGGGACATAAGATACACACGCAGCGGGCAGTTGAGTGGCGCAATTCACAGACGCACGCGGTGCGTGCATCGCGACTTAGTTACCGTAGGGGCGCGGAGACACCACGCCCGGCGGAGCATAGGGATACGCATAACTCGAGCTGTAGTAGCCATAGGCGTCGCCGTTGGGGAGCGTCCACTGAGCCTGCGGATAGGAAGGCAAATAGCCCTGGGTGCTCTGGCTGGGCATCGGAGCCTGCGAGCCCGCGCCGCCACCTGGCCCGCCCGGTGCACTCTGCGGAACCGCGCGCGGCGCTCCAGCGCCGCCCGGTGCTCCCGCGCCGCCCGGAATCGGCAGCATGCTATTGGGCAGATCGAACGTGCGCGTCCCCATCCCAGGTCCGCCACCGGCCGCGCCGCTGGGGCCGATCCCCGTGTTGCCGAAGCCATTGATGTTGCCGTAGTAATGCAATCCGCCGCCACTCGCCTGGCTGCCGTGGCTACCGCCCCAACCACCACCACTGCCGCTCCCACCGAGCGGATTGCCAAACTCGTCCCAGGTGAGCGTGCCGCGTGAGCTGCCGATCCACGTCTCGACGGTCGTCGGTGGCGTAGGCGCCTTGACCCCCAAAATCTTTTCGAGCGTGATCGCGCCGAGCGTGTTGGTCCCGTCATCGACCTCGCGTCGCAGGTCAATGCTCATCTCGCCGCGACCCATCGCCGCCTTCAGCACGTTCGCCTGATCGGGCGTCACGGCCAGCGTCACCGCCTTGAGCGGCCCCAGATCGTTGAGCACCGTCGGGGCAGCCCGATTGCTCTGGCGAATGTCGGTCACCTGACTCTGCGAACGGGACGATTGAATCTGCTGACGATTGACGGCGATGATCTGCACGTTCTCGACGAGCGTCACGGTCGCCTCGGGAATCTCAGCCACCTGCCGGGTCTGGTCCCCCGGCCGAGCCGTCGTGCGGAAGAGCACATCGACGAACGAGCCATTGCGAACCGCGCCACCAACGCCGTTGAAGTCGTCAATCGGAATCGTGAACGCACGCAACCCGGGAGCCAATTTCTCGGCCAGATCGGGCAGTTCTCCCTCGGGATACAAATTCGTGGTGAGGAACGCATCCCCCTGTTTCATGCCGCTTCTGAGCACGCGACCGACGATCTGTTCGGTCATGATCATCAGCGTCGTCAACGGGAGTTGCCGCTCCTCGATGTCTTTGGCCGTCATGCTGATGAGCACCATGTCGCTCAGCAGCAGCTTGCGCCCGGCCGGGAGTTCAACCGCCGCGATGGGCACGGTGATTGAACGGGGTCCGGCGGGGGGCGGCACCGGGTCTTTCGCCAAGGCCGCACGCAGCGCGTACGCGCCGATGAGCGCGAACAGGATCGCAAAAATGCCGACAAGCAAGGTGCCGGTGGTGAGTCGCATGGATCAATTTCCTTGTGTTGCGCCGTAAAGGTCCACGATTATGTAGCTTATTTTTGGCTCGGTCACGCTCGACCGAAGGTTCTCGAAGGAACGATTATTCTTTTCGCATCAAACATTCCGCCGTGAGCATGCGCCCTTGCAGGCTGTAGCCCACGAATCGCAATAGGTCGGGCGCCGCCACGCTCTGCGGCAACTGCACCCTCACGAGCACCTCGTCGCCGACGTGCAGGCCTCCTTGCACCTGAACCCGACAGTTCTGTGCGAGCGCCGGTTTGTGCAACGCGCGCGCAACCGACCATTCGACGTCTTGTTTCGTCGCTCCCGGGTAGGTCGCCGTGCGGCACCCAGCCGCAGCCGCGCCGTGGGCCAACTGCTGCGTCGACCACAACAGGCTGAACTGGATCAGCGCCATCAGCACGGTCAGCACGATGGGGAGCACTAAAACCAATTCGGCGCTCAAAATCGCGCCGCGCCGCGCGTGGCGGCGTGCTCGTCGTGTTGTGCGGGAAGATGGTATCGAGTTCATGATCGCGCTCGTGTGTTGACTAACCCGTGACGTGCGAAATCCACCAGGCCAGCACCGACCAGGTGGCAAAGGCCACCGGCACGCCGTAGGGCATGAGGCGGCGCTGCACGCGACGCTTGAGCTCGGCCGCATGTTTGGCCTCGGCGCTCAGGCCGCGGGTGTCGACCGGTTGCAGATATTTTTTGCGGGTCCGCTCCATGCCGCGTTGCAGCATGTGATAGGCCAGCACGCTAACGCTGCCGACGAGCACAAAGATGGCGCTGACGACGAAGACCGCCAGGGTCAATTTGGTTCCCAGCCACATGCCCAGTGCGCCCATGAGCTTGACGTCTCCCGCGCCGCCGCTGCCAATGAGCCACAGCACGAGCAGGATGCCAAACCCGGTCGCAAAGCCGCCCAGGCCGTCGAGCAACTCGGTCATTACGCCCGAGTCGGTCAGTAACCCCTTGGCGAGGCGAAAGACGATTCCCGCCGCGAAGCCGGGTACGGTGAGCCAATTGGGGAGCTTCTTGGTGCGGTAATCGCAGACCGCCCCAATGAGCACAAACACAGACACCACAACGACAAAGGCGAAGTCCAAGGCACTCACGAGTGCGCTCCTCGGCAGACCGAACCAGGGAATAACACCACAACGGCTGTGTTACCCTAGGTGCGAAATACACTTTGGTCAAATTGAGTTATATACAAAATATACACATTGTCAGATAGATGAGTAGAATGGGTCGAATGTATTGAATTTAATGGATTACCGACAAGCCCGCACTAAACCACCATTTAGGGTGGATTCCGGCCCGGGGCATCCTCGGGCAGGAACAATTTCGCCCGCTTTGAGCTCGCCCGGTTGGACAGTCGCCCAATTGCGACCCACATTTCCGCACAGAGTTGATTTGTCTTCTCGAACGTGCTGGAAATACGCCCCATGACCGAGGCAAGCCCTGTCGAAGCGTCGAGCGAGCCGGTTCTGACCCCGGTGCTCAGTTCTCGATTTGCACTGCGTTTGATACACGCACCGGTGACACTGTTCTTCGGCGTGCTGTTGATGGTGTTCAGTTACCTGCCGCTGCGGCACACGGAGCTGTGGGGACACCTGATCTACGGCCGCGCGATTGTCGCCGAGCAGGCGCTTCCCAAGTCCGACCCGACGATGCCGCTGCTCGAGGGAATGCCGGTCATCGACGCGGCGTGGCTCTCTCAGGTGGCGCTTGAGCAGGTCGAGCACTATTTTGGTGCCGAGGGGCTCTCGCAATGCTTTACGCTGGTCGTCTGGTTCGCGCTGCTGTTCCTTGGCCGAGCCATGTTCCTGCAGTCGCGCAGCGTGGGGGCGATGTTGCTTGCCGCGCTCGTGGCCGTCGCCGTGGGTTGGAGCCGCACGGCAATCATTCGCCCCGAAATCTTCTCTGTGCTCTGCTTCTCGGTCCTGGCCTGGTTGATGTGTCGCAACTTGTCGCACAACGACGACGCGGCGAACGACGACTTCTCGGCTCATGGACCCGAGCGTTGGTTGTGGTACTCTGTCGTGCCGTTGTTCGCCCTGTGGGCCAATGTGCATATTACGTTTGTGGTTGGTCTGGTGTTGCTGCTGACCACCGCCCTGGGGCGTGGGTGCGACGTGCTTCGCACAACCGGCAGCCCGTGGCGGGTGTTGGCCGACCCGGCCTTTCGTGGTTGGGTGTTGGCGACCGAGCTGGCATTAGCCGCGACGCTCGTCAACCCCTACGGCATCGAGTTGTGGTTTGAATGGCTGCGGCTGGTGAGGAGTCCCATCCTGCGAGATTTGCCCGACTGGGGCTCGCTGGTGCTGCTCAATGTGGGAGGCCGGGAGTTTGCGTTGGGCTTTATCACGCTGCTGTTTGTGTGGCGTTGGAGCCGCCGGGGCATTCGGGCCCGCGAGTTATTCTGGCTCGCGGTGACTGGCTACATCACGCTCGTGCATGTGCGGCTGATCAGTTGGTTCGCGCCCGCCTTGGCGATGGTGCTCGCGCCTCACGTGGGCGAGTTGTTCGCGCGGCGCTTTCCTCGTCCCGCGGCCGATCCCAACGCCTCGGCGGAAGACTTGCCCAGCGATCAATCGTTCCGGTACTCGTTGCTGTGCGCGACGTTGGCCTGGATTTGCTTTTCTTTCACGCCGATGGCCGCTCCGATATTGGGCCATGCACCGCGGCCCGTCGACGAGTTGTATGGCGACGTGCCGCTCAAGCTCACCGAGGGTGACGAGGGCTACCTCGTCAAGCACAAGCCGACGGGGCTCGTGTACTGCCCGGCTTGGTGGGGCGACTGGCTCGCATGGCGCATCGATGGCTTGCAGGTGTTCGCCGGCACGCAGTTGGAGCGGATGCCGCGCCAGGTGTGGCTCGACTATCGCCGCATCAGCGACGCCACCGGCGGCTGGGAAGCCGCGCTCGATCGCTACAAAGTCAACACGCTAATTATCGACAAAGAGTCGCAAACCGCGCTCGTCAACGCGATCCAGCGGACGAGCGGTTGGGCGATCAAGTACGACGACAACCGCGCGCTGGTGGTCGTGCG
Source organism: uncultured Planctomycetaceae bacterium (assembly GCA_964652155.1). Taxonomy (GTDB): domain Bacteria; phylum Planctomycetota; class Planctomycetia; order Pirellulales; family PNKZ01; genus CAZZBK01. The sequence continues at coordinate 14,573 of CAZZBK010000059.1, forward strand.
TTCGGCACCTGCTCCGTCGGCGCAACCGGTCGTCGCGCAGCCACCGCAGCCCGTCGCCGCGGTGAGTCCGATGAACGAAACTCCCGCGCCCTAAATTGCGCTCGCTACCCAACACTTAACTCAATCGATTCCTTCAGCAGCGAATTCAAGCTATGACCACGACGACCACAAGCAGCGGACCGCTCAAGGTGCTGGGCTTTATCGTGTTGCAATTGCTCGTGCTGGGCGGGGGCGTCGCCTGGTGCGGCCTGCAATTCCGCCAATGGCAACAAGACCACGCCTTCCCAGCCGTGCGCCCCAAGCCCATCAACGTGCCGCCGCTCTACGACTACTCGGTGGTCGTGAGCGACGAGCAATTGGTGCGCGTGCTCACCAAGTTGCGGCCCAAATTCCTGGCCGAGAAAACCAAGATCAATCACGTCGACCACGGCCTGCGATTTTGGGGCATCCCGGCCCGGTTCCATGAATCGGCCAAGTATCTCGACGGCCACGAAATGCGGCGACTGCTCGTCGATCACCGCCGGTTTGCCGAGGTGTACGGCGAACACGCCAAGCCGTTGCTCATCGATCATCCTGGCGGCGTGCGCGTGCGCGTTGCCGAGGGGCACGCGAGCAGCAGCCATACCGACCACACGCTGGCCGGGCTAGCCGAGGTCGGCACGCACATGAACGAGCCGCTCTACGTGAAGCGCGGCGACAAGGTGCTCACGACCAGTTACCGCGCCATGTTCGAGCGGGCTATTCGCGACTTCAGCCTCAATCAGGTCGAGTACGAATGGTCGACGATGGCGTTTGCCCTGTTCACGCCCCCCGTGAGCCGATGGTACTCGTCGGAAGGCCAAGAAATCACCTACGATCGACTCGCGCGGCGGATCATGCGACAAGAGCTCCCGCAGGGAGTGTGCTTTGGCAATCACCGTCTGTACACGCTCGTCATTTTGCTGCGCATTGACGAAGACGAAACGCCCATTTTGAGCCCCGAGGTGCGCGAGGAAGTGCTGGCCTTCTTGGCCGACATGACCCCGCGACTGGTCAAGCACCAACACGCCGACGGCTACTGGGACGGCGACTGGGCCACTCGGGCGGCCAGCGCGAGCAAAGCCGACAAGACCAGCGGCGACATGCAAGCCGACCGAATTCTGGCGACCGGCCATGCACTGGAGTGGTGGGCCATGGTCCCCCGCAGCGCCGCCGAGCGGTTGCATCCACCGCGCAGCACGCTCGTCTCGGCCGGCCAATGGTTGGCGCGAACGATCGAAAATCTGTCCGATGAACAGGTCGAAGGGTATTTCACCTATCTCTCGCATTGCGGCCGGGCGTTGGCCTTGTGGCGCAACCAGTTTGCCTACGAGGTGGCCTTGGACCCGAACGCGCCTGCTATCAAGCGAATGACTCCGTAGCAGGGACCGGCCAAGGAAGTGCAACATACTGAGTGCTCAAGGGAAGTGCTCACGCGAGATCGTTTCGTCTTTGAGCACTTAGCATGTTGCACTCCCCCTGAAGCGGCAAATTGATCCGCTCCGGCAAAGGCTACAGGGGCGGAGCATCTTGCCAAGGCAGTACGACTAGAACACCCTCTGCTGCGGTAAACTGCCGGTATTGCGATACCGATACCTACCACGTACCGCTTTCCATTTGCTAGCAAGGGTTGTCAGGCCGCTCAGGCGACGGTCGTGGGCAATCTGGCATGGCTTCGTTGAGTCGTGAACCGTCCGCTGAGCGAGCGGACGATCGCACGGCACGGATGCAAGCACTCGGGCGGACCGACGAGATTTCCAACCTACTTGAGCTGCATGATGCACTACATCCGACTGGGGTCTGCGACGGTCCTGATGAGCCTATTCGCCATCACGCCATCGTGGACCGCTGCCGAAGAGAACACCGCGTCGAACAGCGCGGCCGTTGCCCCAGCGGAGCCGAACGGGACTGCGGTGCGCGAGGGAGATATTGCCGGCAAAGGATTGCCTGAAACGAAAGCCAGCCAAGGCTTGGTGGACGAGATCAAGCCCATCACGCTGACTCGACCCAAACTGATCCCGATCACGCCGGCACCGCCTCGCAAAGACGAGCAGCTCACCGCGTTCGAGGAGGCCGTGTTGTTGAGCCCGGATCGCGATGCCGACTCGGCCATCGCCCATCGCGAACTCAGCGCCGAGCTCGAAGCGCTCCGGAATAAAGTGCGTCGCGCGCTAACGGCATATTACCCGCGCAAGCTCAATTCGCGCGAACACAATTGCTGGGAGATGATGCACGCCCTGATCGGCTACGGGATGCACACCGAAATTTATCGCGGTGGCAGCTTGGGAGACCCGGTCAACGCGGCCCAATGGCTCTGCCAGAACGGCACCTGCAACACTCAGCGGTTGCTGTACGTCGAGAACAATCGCATCCAGGCCAAGCAGGGCGTGGGGGTGCAAGGACATTTTGGCCAGTTCCTCGCCATCTTGGCCCAGTCACGTATTGGTTTGTCGTACTCGATGCGCGTCGATGGCCAGGACTTCACCGTCGCCGACCTGCTTGAGAGCGAAAAGCTCGGTTGCCAAACCAACATGGAACTGACGTTCAAGCTGATCGCGATCGCTCACTACAGCGAGACACTCGACGAGACTTGGAAGAATTCGCTCGGTCAAGATTGGTCGGTGTCGCGGTTGTTGAAAGAAGAGATCGCCGCCCCGATCCGCGGCGCGGCCTGCGGCGGCACACACCGTCTGATGGGACTCGCCTACGCTGTCCGCAAACGCGAGCTGCTCGAAGAGCCGATCGAAGGGGAGTTCAAACGAGCCCGCAAGTACCTGGACGACTACCATCGTTACACGCTCGCGCTGCAAAACAGCGACGGCAGCTTTAGCACCGAGTGGTTCCGTGGTCCCGGGGCGCGCAACGATATCGACCGTCGCTTGCAGACGACCGGTCACATCCTCGAGTGGCTCGCGTTCTCGCTTCCTTACGAAGAGTTGTCGCAACCCAAGGTGGTCAAGGCGGTCAACTACCTGGCCTCGATCATGCTCAACGACCCGTCGCGCGGCTGGGAGATTGGCCCGACGGGCCACGCGATCCACGCCCTGATGATCTACGAAGAGCGGATGTTCCAAGGGGGCGACCCGTTGCGGTTTGCTCGCGCCAACGACTCCGAGCAAGCGCGAAAGTAGCGCGACGCGCGGTGGCTGTCGTCATCGAGGCGCGGAGCGATTAGCTCATGCCGGCGAGCGCAGTGGCCCGACCGACGCGGCCAATTCCCAGGATGTAAGCCGCGGTGCGCAGGCTGACGCGCCGCTCGTTCGCCTTCTCCCAGACCTGCTCGAAGGCGTCGGTCATCACGCGATCGAGTTCCTGTCGCACGCGATTGAGCGTCCACTGATAGTGTTGACGGTTCTGCACCCACTCGAAGTAGCTGGCCGTGACACCGCCGGCGTTGGCCAGGATGTCGGGCACGATGGTGATGCCCCGCTGGTGCAGCAGCGCGTCGGCGTCGGGGTAGATCGGCGCGTTGGCCGCCTCGATAATGATCGGCGCGTTGATCTGGGCCGCGTTGGCCGACGTGATGACGCCCCCCAGGGCCGCGGGAATGAGCAGGTCGACGTTCAGTTCGAGCAATTGCTCGTTCGTGATCTTATCCGCCTCGGTGTAACCCGCGAGCGACTTGTTGGCGATTGCGTGGCGGAGCATGCCGGGAATATCGAGACCCGTGGAGCGATAGTACCCGCCGCTGATGTCGCTGACCGCGACGACCTTGCATTCGGCTTCGTGCAAAAATTTTGCCGTGTGGGTGCCGACGTTGCCAAAGCCCTGGATCGCGATCTGCGAGCCGACCACTTTGCGGCCGAGACGCGCCAGCGTTTTCAGAGTCACCGCGCCGACGCCACGGCCGGTCGCCTCTTCGCGGCCGGGCAGACCATGCAACTCGACCGGCTTGCCGGTCACGACCGCCGGACTGAATCCGTGATACTTGCTGTACTGGTTCATGATCCAGGCCATGACCATCTCGTTGGTGCCCATGTCGGGGGCGGGGATGTCGATGTCCGGGCCGATCATGTCGTGGATGCCGTCGATGAACACGCGCGTGAGTCGTTCGAGTTCGTGCAGGCTGACGCTTTTGGGATCGATGGCGATGCCCCCTTTCGCGCCGCCGTAAGGCAGATTGACCACGGCCGTCTTCCAGGTCATCAGCGCCGCCAGCGAGCGAACTTCATCCAGGTCGACGTCGGGATGATAGCGCAGGCCCCCTTTCATCGGTCCGCGCGCGTCGTCGTGCTGGACCCGATAGCCGACGTACGTGGCGACTTCGCCGTTGTCGAGTTCGATCGCCACCTGCACCTGCACCTCGCGCTTGGGAGAGAGCAGCAGGCGGCGCATGCTCGCGGACAACTCGATCTGGTCAGCGGCTTGATTGAAATAGAGCTGCGTCGAATCGAGCGACTTCATGAGCGGAATACCTTGTGCGATGGTTGAATGCCGACCCGCGCCGCGTCGAGCGCCGACTCGATGCCTGGCCAATCGCTGAGCTATTTCTGGGCGGCGTATTGCTCGGCGAACTCGATCACCCAGACGTCGATCAAATGGCGAAAGCCGGCCGCGTCGACCTCGACCAACTTCTGGTAATGCGAACGACTGAACACCTCGCGATTGGCCACCGTGCCCCGAGCGGTCAACTCCAGCACCTGATAACTCGACAGCGGACGGATCGTCATCTCCAACCGGCTAAACAAATTCTTCCGCTGAGCGTCCGAACCGATGCGCAGATCGTCGCGACTCACCGCCGCGCCCCAGCCGCGATCGCCCACGACGTTCTCGTAGCGGAAGCCGGGAAAATGATCGGGCAACTTTTTGAGACAGTGCTCAATGTGCTCGCTCAGTTCGAGCCGATAGCGGGTGTGCAGCCGCCGGGCCTCTTCCTCGTTGAGCGCTTGCTGCGCGGCGGCCGTGGCCCGCTGTTGGCCTCGTTGCTGGCCCCGCTCGATGGCCTTTTGCAGGCGATCATCAAATTCCATGCTATCGTGACTCACCGTCGTTCGCCTTGCCGTGCTTCATGTTCCAGAGCGCCTTCAGGTCGCCAAAGGAGTTGAGCGACGCCTTGCCTTGTTGTTGATCCTGCGTGAGCTGCTTCTTCTTGAGCGACTTCTTCTTGACCACTTTCTGCGTGAGCATGGCCGCCACGCTGTGGTCCTTCTTCTTGGGGCGCGACGGGGCCGGTGGCGGAGGCGGAGGAGCCGGGCGCGGCGGTCGTGGCGGCGGCGGAGCCGACTGGGCCGGGGCACCTTGCGGACGCGGCGGACGCGGCTGCGGCGGACGATTGCCCTCGCTGCGCGGCGGACGCGGAGGCCGAGACGCTGCCGGGCCTTCCTCGCCACGCGGTCGTCGCGGCTCGGCGGGGCGCCGCGAACCCGGCTTGATCATCGTCAGCGAGACGCGACGGCGCTGCTTGTCAACCTCCAAGACCCAGACCTTGACAATGTCGCCCACCGCCGCGACATCGTGTGGGTCTTGCACGTACTTGTCGGCCAGTTGGCTGATATGCACCAAGCCGCTGTCTTTCAAGCCGATATCAACGAACGCGCCAAAGTCGACCACGTTGAGCACCGTGCCGTCCAACTCCAAGCCCGGGGCCAAGTCGTCGAGCTTGAGAATCCCTTTCTTGAAGATCGGCGGCGGCAGCGACTCGCGCGGGTCGCGGCCTGGTCGAGCCAACTGCACCAGGATGTCGCGCAGGGTCATCTCCCCCACACCCACCTCGCTGGCCAACGAGCGGGGATCGATTTGCGCCACTTTTTCCGCCAGTTGGGCAACCTTTTCCTTGTCTTGCAGATCGGCGGTCGTGAAGCCCAGCTTGCTCAAAATCTGTTCGGCGGTTTGGTAGCTTTCCGGATGGATCCAGGTGGCGTCGAGCGGCTGGTCGCCGCTGGCAATTTTCAAGAAGCCCGCCGCCTGCACGAAGGTCGTGTCTCCCACGCCCGACACTTGCTTGAGCTGTTCGCGCGTGCGGAAGGGGCCGTTCGCTTGGCGATGATCGTACAACCGCTGGGCCGTGAGCTGGTTCAGGCCCGAGACATACCGCAGCAGCGCCGGCGAGGCGGTGTTCAAATCGACGCCGACAAAATTCACGCACGACTCGACGACCGCGTCGAGCGAGTCGCGAAGGTGCTTCACCTTGACGTCGTGCTGATACAGGCCGACGCCCAGATTGGCCGCGTCGATTTTGACCAATTCGCTCAACGGGTCTTGCAAGCGTCGACCGATCGACACCGCGCCGCGGACCGTGGCGTCGTGCTGGGGAAATTCCTGACGGCCGATCGTGCTGGTCGAGTACACGCTTGCGCCGGCCTCGTTGACGATGACGTAGGTGATGCCCTTGTCGAGTAATTCGCCGTTGAGAATGTCACTCACGACCCGCTCGGTATCGCGGCAGGCGGTGCCGTTGCCGATCACAATCGTGTTGATCTCATGCTGAGTGACCAACTCGATGAGCTTGGCTTTGCCCGCCGCGCGACGTTCTTCCTTGCCAATCACGTGGATCAAGTTGTGATCGAGCACGTTGCCAAACTCGTCGATCACGACCAGCTTGCAGCCGCTCTTGTAGCCAGGATCGACGGCCAGCACGCGTCGCCCGCGCACCGGCGGTTGCAGCAGCAAATTGCGGAGGTTGCGCGCGAACACAGTCACGGCATGCGACTCGGCCGCGTCGGTCAACTCGCGCCGCACCTCCCGTTCGAGGCTCGGCAAAATGAGCCGTTGCAGAGCGTCTTGCGCGCAGCCGCGCAGGAAGTCGGCATGCGGATGCCCGGCCGGTACGAGTGTCTCGTTGAGCACGACGTCGGTCGCCGTCGAGTCAACCTCGACCTTGACCCGAATTGCCTTGGCGCGTTCGGCTCGATTGATGGCCAGCGTGCGATGCGGAGGAACCTTGGCGATCGCCTCGCGATAGCTGAAATAGTCGCGGAAGGCGCGGTGATCGGGGCCCGCCTTTTCCTTCCCCTTCTCTTTGCCTTTCTTCTTCTTCCGTTCGCGCTTCGGTCGGGCGGGGGCCGGGGTCTCGTGAGCCACCGCGGGGACCGGGACCGTTTCAGCCGCAACGCCCTCGGCCTGAGTCGCGGCTGCTTCGGGAGCAGCCTCGCTCGATGGCTCGACAGGCTCGGGAGCGACCGCCTCGGCGACGTGGGGCTCTTCCGCCTCGGCCGTTGGTTCGTCCGTCGCAGCGACCTCGTCCGTCGCAGCACTCGTTTCGGGAGACACTTCAGCAACCACCTCGGCAGCGTTCGCCTCGACGTCGGCCGTTTCGGTCACGCTCTCTGCGGGATTTGCGTCTGTCGCAGGAGCATCCGTCGTGGATTGCTCGGCCTTGGCGGGAACGACCGCTTCCGGCTCGATCGCGGTCGTCACCAGCGCGCCGGTCCGCTCGAAGATCGCCCGCAGCTTGCCTCGCAAATCGGCGCGTTCTGAGAACAACTCGGCCAGGATGTGCCCTGCGCCCAGCAGCGCGTCGGCGCCGTTGATGACCTTTTTATCGGGGTTCACAAAATCGCGCGCTCGGACGTCGAGGTCGGCACAGGCGGGATCGGCGGCCAGGATTTCCTCGGCCAGCTTTTCGAGCCCCCGCTCACGCGCCTGCGTGGCGAGCGTTTGCTTCTTCGGCTTATAAGGCAGGTAAAGGTCTTCGAGCCGGCGCGTGGTATCGGCCGCTTCGATGGCGGCAGCCAACTCCGGGGTCAGCCTGCCTTGCGATTCGATCGACCGCAGGATGGTCTGCTTGCGCTCCAGCAGCAACCGCAGCTTCAGTGCCCGCTCCTGAATTTGCCGGATCTGCTCTTCATCCAGACCGCCGGTCTGGTCCTTGCGGTAGCGGGTGATGAAGGGGACCGTGTTGCCGGCGTCGAGCAGGTCGATGACGGCCTGTGCTCGATCGCGCGGAATCGAGAGCCCTTGAATGACGTGTGCGACATCGACCGCGGTGGCGCTGAGCATACGGTGTTCTTCAACCCGGACCAAAAATACCTATCGCCGCAAACGATGAATATACCGGGACTTACTGTCTACGCAAGTTGTGTGGGCCGAGGCGGCACTTTGCGCACGACTCGTGCCATCGTTGCATCCCGCATCACTGCTGTCATAGGGGGAATCGAAAAGTCTGACATTTCTGTGAAAAAATGCCGAACCGCTACAGCCGCGCCAGCCGATACATGGAGCGAACCGGGTGGGTTCTCGTCGCGCTGACTGTCCGCAGTGGCGTGGCGAGATTCCGTGGTTTAGCAAAGTGCTAACCCACACTGCACGATGGATCGTCGAGACCCCACAAGCTAAAGGACGCGCCCCACGATGCTGAGCAATCGCCTCCGAGTGTACTACGGCCCCGAAGACAATGCCCCGCTCAACTCGACCCCCGCCGTCGATGAGAGTCAGGTCCGCGTGGCGCTCAGCGACATCCTTCCGCTCTTGGCGGATGCCTATCGGAGTCAGCGCACCTGGTTGCAAGACTTCTCGCACGACGAGATTACGATCTCGACCGACCTCTACGAGTGCATCCTGGCCTACCAGCACTGCCGCCGCCCCGTGGCGTGACGAGCCACTTTCACTCAACGGCGGCAACCTCTGCCTAGCCGGTCCGTCTCGGACCGGTCATGCGACGCGCGGCGTCTCAAGTGCCGCCGCGCGACTCCAATACCATCTCCAGGTAACTGCGTCGTTCGCTCGCGCTGAGCCCCAACTCGGCCGCGAGCGCCACAATGCAGGCCTGCGCCGCCGATAACTCGGCGTGCTCGACGGCCAACTCCAACTCGACGAACTCGCCCAGGTTCGCAACCGTGTCGAGGGCAACCTCGATCGCTCGGCCTTGAAACAAGAGCACGCCCGCGCGGCGCGTTTTAATCACCTCGGCCGACCGCCGAAAACCCAGGGCGCTAAGCAACTCGTAAAATCCCTCGGCGGTCGACGCGCCCGCGGGCAGGGGCAATTCCAATTCGCGCCGCGTTTTCGTCGCGCGGTCGAGCTTGGGGCCCTTGTACGTGATGCAGTGTGCCTGACCGACGCTCCGCACGCGCAGCGCCTCATCGGTCTGCGCAAAGTCTCGCTGCGGATGATTAAAATACACGTCGCGCTGCTCGATCACGCCGTGCCACGCGATGCCGCGACGATCCAGTTCGTTCGCCACCGCACAATGCTCGGCCCGATATTTTTGCTCGACCTCGTAGATCATCCGCGCGTCACTTGGCCTCGGCGGCAAGCTGATGATTCTCGAGCCTGAAGTGCCGGGTGCTCAAGCCGCTCGAGTTCGAAACGACAAAGCTCAAACTCGCGGGCAGGTCGAGTGCCCCGACGCGCACCCAACGATTTTGAAACGCTTCGACGCGCCGCAGAGCGCCACTCTGGGCATCCCAGTACTGCACCGAGTAGATCCGTGGGAGCAATTTGCCTTCCGAGTTGCGTTCGTTCTCTTGCACCGTGATCGACATGTTCTCCTCGCCCAGGTTGCGGTTGACCACGGTCAACTCGTCGCCGCGCACACGGTAGCTGCTCGCGAACCGGCCTCCTTGGAAGATCAACAGTCGGCCCAGCGGATGGTCGCGGTCGTCGTCACCAAAGCGCAGCGAGGGCGCGCCGCGCTGTGGACCGGCTTGCCGGTGACCCACGATCGATTGCAACTGCTCGCTCACCCACTCGACGACCGTGTCGTCGTTGACGTCGAGCTTCACTTCATTGTTCTTCGCGACACTCACCGTGCCGCTGAACGAGCGGCCATCGATTTGCCCGGCGATCTTGGCCGTGAAGCCGTGAAAGGCCGGCCAGACGGCGCGGGCCGCGATCGCTTTCTGGAACATCGCGACCGCCTCGGCTTGCGGATCGGTCGCGCCGAGCGGCCAGTCAAACGCGAGCGTGGCAAACTCGCGCACCTCGCTGTAGTTGACCCCAGCGAGCGAGCCGCTCGTCGGGGTGACGACCTTCGTGTAGACGCAATACGAGCCGCTCGAACTCGGTTTCCAGACCGCTCGGCCGCGCTCGTCGGCCTTAAGCTCCTCGTTGTTCAACTGGGCGTCGATGGTCGTAAAGGTCGCGCCTGGGATCGGCTGCCCTTGCTTCAAGGCGGTAAGCACGACCGTGCCGTTCTCAATCGAGCTAACGATCTCGACGGGCAATTCCGGGTGCCGCTCGAACTTGGCCAACTCGGCGAGCGAGCCGGAGATGGCCTTCGGGTAGTAACGGAGCAGGAACGCGACATCGCGTTTCAGCACACCGTACTCGCACGAACCCGTGATGCTAACCGAACCCCCTGTGGGGATCAGGGCGCGGAGCCGGTCGGTCGCTTGGGTCACCGTCAGCGGCGCGAATTTGCCTGGCTCGCTTTGCAGCCAGAGCTTGGTGTGGGCCACCTTGGCGACAAACCGCGGGTCGCCGGCCTGAGCTTGCTCGCTGAAGTAGACCTCGGCATAACGCCCGGCCTCGGCTTGGGTTCCAACCCGAATGAACAGGAAATGAGCTTGGGCCAACGAGGCCCAGAGACTCGCGCAACCTAACACGAGCGCGAAACACAAAGGTCGTTGCCGGAACATGGTCAGATCCTTAACGAGCGTAGTTGTGAGGAGCAGACGATCGAGCCCCATTGTGGTCGAGTTTAGGAAACGAGACAACGGTTAAGACCATGCCGGTACGGCTCAATGAAGCCTAAGAGCGTCTAACAAAATGGCAACGGCGAGGGGGACAGTCCCATTTTTCTCGGCGGCCCTCGAAAAACTGGGACCGTCCCCAGCCATTTTGTTAGACGCCCTAAAGGCAATTTGTGCCTTGGGTTGCAACATTTCATCCGCCACGCCTATAATGCCGGTTCTGGCACAACGCATCCAATCGGTCAATCTTTCTCTCATCAGCACACACTCGGAGGTGGAAACGTGGCGAGCGGCAAGTTCTTGTTCACCAGTGAATCGGTCAGCATGGGTCATCCCGACAAGTTGGCCGATCAAATCTCCGATGGCGTGCTCGACGCCCTGCTCGCTCAAGACCCGATGAGCCGCGTGGCCTGCGAAACGCTCGTCACCACCGGGCTCTGCGTGCTCGCCGGCGAAATCACGACCAAGGCGGTCGTCGACTTCCAGCAAGTGGCCCGCGACGTGATGCACGACGTCGGTTACCTCGACGCCAAATGGGGCATCGGCTGGGACACCTGCTCAGTGCTCGTCGCGCTCCACAGCCAGAGCCCCGACATTGCGATGGGGGTGAACGACGACAGCGAAAAGGGCAAGGACATCGGCGCCGGCGACCAGGGGCTGATGTTTGGCTACGCGATCAACGACACGCCGGAACTCATGCCGCTGCCGATCGCCCTGTCGCACCGTATTACCAACGCCCTGACCGACGCTCGCAAGAAGGGGCTGGTCAACTGGCTGCGCCCCGACAGCAAGAGCCAAGTGACGGTCGAGTACGACGGCTTCAAGCCGGTCCGCATCGACACGGTGGTCGTGAGCACGCAGCACGACGAGCAGGTGTCGCAAAAGGAAATTCGCGACTTTGTCATCAAGCACGTCATCAACCCGTGCCTGCCCAAGGAACTCGTCCAAGGTGACATCACGTATCACGTCAACCCGACGGGCCGGTTCGTCGTGGGTGGTCCGCATGGCGACTCGGGCCTCACCGGTCGCAAGATCATCGTCGACACGTACGGCGGCTGGGGTCGTCACGGCGGCGGCGCGTTCAGCGGCAAGGACCCGACCAAGGTGGACCGCAGCGCCGCGTACATGGCGCGTCACGTGGCCAAGAACATTGTCGCGGCCGAGTTGGCTGACCGTTGCGAAGTGCAACTCGCCTACGCCATTGGCGTGAGCGACCCGGTGAGCATTTGCGTCGACACGTTCGGCACGGGCAAGATTGACGACGCCCGGCTGTGCGAGTTGGTCCGCGAGACCTTCCCGCTCAACCCGAGTGGCATCATCAAGTATCTCGACCTGCGACGTCCGATCTATCGCGCGACGGCGGCTGGCGGCCACTTTGGCCGCGACGAGGCCTCGTTTACCTGGGAGAAGACGAATCGCGCCGCCGAGTTGGCCGAAGCGGCCGGCTTGACGGCCGCGAGCCGCTAGTTGAGTTCCAGCCGAGCGCTCCCTAAGCATATGAGCGTTGAGAGTCAATTAACGATCATCGAGGCGCCAGTGAGTTCGCTGCGCGCCTCGATTTCGTTGGGGCTTGCTCGCACGCTGCACGGGACGATGAGTCTTGTCGCGTTGCTCGTGCTGGTACGCTGTGCTCGGGGCAGCATCGTCACGCGGCTCGACCTGCTCGCCACGCTGGTGCTCATCGCCGGCGTGGTCGGCCTGCAATCGTTGCTCCGCGCGCTCGATTCGACACGCTCGCTCGGCCGGGCCGTCGCGCTCGCGCTGCTCTGGTCGGCGGCGCTCGCATTGCCGCAATCGAGACATGCAGTGCCGCTGATCTTATGGGCCGTGGCGATCGGCAGCGAGCTGTGGCGTTGGTGGCCTCGCGCGGTTATTGAGCCCGCGCTGCCGGAGCGTGTTTCTGGCGCCGAGCCGCCACCGGATGACGAACTGAGCGTGAGTCAGCAGTTGCGGCGCGGCACGACTCCTGAAGGGACCGACGTGCTGCAAGGGACATTGCACGTGGCGTTCACTCAAGATCAGCGACAAACGAGCGTGCATGTCGCATTCTGTCCGCCGTTTCGCGCGACGCCGCAGCTCGACTTTGAAACGGGCGATGGCGCCGACGTGGAAGTTAAGCTGGGGCAGGTGTTGCCCTACGGAGCACGGTTCGAGTTGAAGCTCGCCGAGCCGGGCCCCGCGAGCGCGACCGTGGAATTCACCGCCTGGGAGCAACCCTAACGATGGCACGTTGGCCGCGACATCATTGGACGAGTGTGTTCACGTATCTCTGCGTGCTCGTTGGCTTCCCGCTCTGCGGTTGGCTCGCCTGGGCTTACATTCGCGGGGCATGGCCGTTTTGAGGTGGCCTGGAGACGAGAGACTGGCGATCGGAGTGAAAGCGACGGCGGATGGCATGGTGCGCTGGTATAATTTAGGCGGAGGAATTGCTCATGACCCCATCATTGGAAAAAGCCTTTAACGAGGCCGCCAAGTTGCCGCAGGCCGAACAAGAATTACTCGCCTCGCGGTTGCTGGCCGAAATCGCCGCTGAAGATGAGTTCGATCGAACCCTTGCCCAAAGCGGCGACAAGCTTTCCAAGCTCGCCGCCGACGCGATCACGGAACACCGAGCCGGACTGACGCAAGTGTTTCCTGCGGAACCGTCATGAAGTCCCGAGCGACGCGTCAGTTCCACTCGCTGCTTTCCTTACTGCCCGAACGTGTTCAACAACAGGCAACAGAGGCTTATCAGCTCTTTCGACAAAACACTGCTCATCCAGGACTGCGGTTTAAGCAAGTCCACAAGAACCCGCCCACCTATTCAGTGCGAGTGGGGATAGGCTATCGAGCCGTGGGGGTCATCGACCAGGACACGATAATCTGGTTTTGGATTGGTTCGCATGCGGACTACGATAAATTGCTAAGCCAATTATGATGCTCCGACGTTCAATGCTCCTGGCAAGGTCAAGCTTGGTTCTCGTTGCGATAACGGGGATTGGCTCATCGAGGCCGTAGTGTCTCATGCCCAGCGTGAACGCACCTCGCTGAGCGGATATTCGATGAGCGGCAACTCGAGGCCGCGCAGCTCGCGAAGACGCCGAAAGCCGCGGGTCACGAGCTGCTCACGCTGCCGCACGTACGCGCCGTCAAGCAGGCGTTTGTCGAATGGGCCTTCGACCACCAGCGGCGTAAATTCGTCGTCGACGATGAACTGCCCGAGCGTGGGGTTGCAGCGGATGTGTCGCTCGCGGCTCGTGTGGAGCGTTTCGGGGTCGACCTCGCCAATCACATAGCGCAAGTACAGATCGCTCTGGTCGATCTCCTCGACGTCGCCGTCGCAGACCTCGCACAGATAGCCTTCTTCGCATTTGGCCATGGATCGCGTCGCGTGTTAAAGCCCGAGCACGTCATTCATGGTGTACAGTCCAATCGGCTTGCCGTGCAAAAATTTGGCGGCGGCTAGCGCTCCGTGCGCGTAACAGTCGCGATTGGTCGCCTTGACGTTGATCTCGAGCGTCTCGCCCAACAGGCCGAAAATGATCGTGTGCTCGCCGGGGTTATCGCCGACGCGGACCGCATGGTAGCCGATCTCGCCGTGCGGGCGGACACCGGGTCGCCCTTCGCGACCGTGGACGGCGTGCTCTTGACCCATGATCGACTGTACGATCTGGCCGAACTTGAGGGCCGTGCCGCTGGGCGAGTCTTCCTTGAATCGATGATGCCGCTCGATGATCTCGACGTCGGCGCCGCTGGGATGATCTTTGAGCGCTTCGCTGGCGACGGCCGTGAGCTTCATGGCCACGTTCACCGCGAGGCTCATGCTCGGGGCCCAGAGCAGCGGCAGGCTCTTGGCCGCCTCGCGCACCCGTTGTTGCTGATCCGCTTCGAGCCCGGTCGTGGCGAGCACCAGCGGCCAGTGGTTCTTCACGCACACATCGAGCGCCGCCATCGCACCCGAGGGGGTCGAGAAATCGATCACCACGTCGAGGCTCGTCGGCTGGGCTGCTGTGAGCGGCACGCCAAGCGTGCCGACGCCGGCGAGTTGCCCGGAGTCTTGTCCTAGCTTGGGATGTTGAGGGCTGTCCCAGGCGGCGACGATTTTCAACTTGGTGTCGGCCGAGCCGATGGCGATCAGCCGCTGACCCATGCGGCCGGCGGCTCCGTGAATGGCAAGACGTGTCATGGATTGATCCGTGAGTATAAACAGCAAAAAATCCTTCTCCCGATGGGAGAGGGCCAGGGTGCGTCCCCACACCTTAACGCTCGGGCCCACCGGCTTGCAATCGCTCATACAACTGCGGATCGAGATTTTGTGACCGCTCGCGAGCCAACTGGGCCTCGGCATGCTGACCCAGCAGCGTGAGTGCCTCGGCGAGCCGGAAATGCGTTTCGGCATCGTAAGGCTCGAGCGCGATGGCTTGCTGAAAGTCCTGTGCCGCCCGAGGGGCGTCGTGCTGATTCAAATAAGCGAGCCCGCGTAGGAAATGGCTGTCGGCGTCTTGGTCGTCGTGCTCGATGGCCCGATCGAGCGACGCGATCGCCCCACTCACGTCATGCCGGTCGAGCAAGATGCTGCCGCGCGTGCTCCAGGCCAGGGCCAGCGTCTCGTCGTGCTCAAGGGCCGCGTTGCAGTCGGCCCAAGCGGCATCGACCTCATGGAGCGCATACGCGGCCATGGCGCGGTACGTGAGTGCCTCGGCATCGTTGGGCGAGCGTTTGAGGACCTTCGTAAAATCGTCGATCGCCTGCTCGTATTCGCCGCGCTGCAGGTTGTCGAACCCGCGCGCGAACAGGTCGTCAGGCGAATCGATGGGCAGATGGCTAGCGCATTCGCGGCGGCGGCGTCGCGGC
Source organism: uncultured Planctomycetaceae bacterium (assembly GCA_964652155.1). GTDB lineage: Bacteria > Planctomycetota > Planctomycetia > Pirellulales > PNKZ01 > CAZZBK01. Next base: position 29,995 of record CAZZBK010000059.1, read on the forward strand.
GCGTGCTTGAGCGGCGCATGATCGACGAGCCACTCGGCCGGGTCCTGGCGGTAGAACCGTTGCAAGAGTTGATACAGCTCGGCGTGCTGGGCTTTCATGGCCTGCGGTCGCTCGAAAAAGCACTCGGTCGCGACGGCAAAAAACTCGGTCAGGTCGGTGGCCCCATAATGATCGAGCAGCGTTGCCTCGCCCCGCTCGGCCTGGCCGACCAGCCGCAGAAATTCCGTTTCGGTGATGCGATACCAGCGGTTCTGTGTGCTGCCGGGCAGGTTGGGAATGCCGTCGACATGGCCATCGAGGCCGTCAAGAAAGTGGGCGAACTCATGGAACACGACGTTCATTCCGCCCGACTGATTGTGGCCGGCCCGCAGCACTTGTTGCCAGGCCAGCACGATGGGTCCGCGATGCCAGAGTTGGCCGAGCAGCTCGTTGTCTTCGGCGTCGTCATCACCATCAAAGCCAGCGAGCCGCGCGGGCAACGACGAACCGGGATGCACGACGATCGTCCGCACGCCGTCGAAGTAATAGTCGTCGATCCCCAGCAGCATGACCGCGGCCTGGCCGGCGATCGTGACTCGCATTTCCTCGGTGACTTCGCACCCCTTGGCGCCGTTGAAGGCCTTTTCCAGAAGCATGACCTGCACGCATTTGAGCAGCCGCTGCTGTTGCGGCGGCGCGAGATACGACCAGTGCCGGAGATTGCGCGCCAAGATTGCAGACCACTGCGGCGGAGCGGACTGCGCCAAGCACTTGCGACGACGACGTTGTTTGAGCCAAGTGAAGATCACGATGTCAGGATACAGGAAAGAGGACCACAGATGAACACGAAGTGAGGGGTGAGGGGTGAGGGATGGGGCGTTAGCCGCGACGCGGAGCGGAGCGGCTAACTGGGGAGAGACTCGTTCACGACATTTCCATCGGTGTATATCCGTGTTCATCCGTGGTTCCCTGTTTTCCGCTGTGTTTCTTGTTAGGATCATCCTGTGTAATGAGCTTCGCTCCTGTGGTACAGCACGATGTGGCTGGTCGATCAAACACTGCCGACGGCTGAAGAGAATCTGGCGCTCGACGAATGGCTGCTCGATGAGGCGGAAGCGGCCGCCGAGCCGCGCGAGATACTGCGCCTGTGGGAGTCGCCCGAGCCGCTGGTGGTGCTGGGGCGATCGTCGAAAATCGACGTCGAGGTCGAGCGGGCCGAGTGCGCGCGGCGGGGCGTGAAAGTCTTGCGGCGACCGAGCGGCGGGGCGACGGTGGTCGTCGGACCAGGCTGCCTGATGTATGCCGTCGTGCTCAGCTACCAGCGGCATCCGGAGTTGCGGGCGATCGATCTGGCGCATCGTCACGTGATGGGCAAGCTCGTCGAGGCGCTCGGTCCACTCGTGCCGGACGTGCAATTTCAAGGGACATGCGACCTGACGTGGAACGACTGCAAGTTCTCGGGCAACGCCCTGCGGTGCCGACGCGAGCACCTGCTGTATCACGGCACGCTGCTCTATGACTTTCCGCTGGAGCTGATCGCGGCCTGCTTAAAGATGCCGCCGCGCATGCCCGACTACCGTGCCGCGCGGAGCCACGCGCGGTTTGTGACCAATTTGCCACTCACGTCGGGGCAACTCAAACGAGCCCTGAAAGAGGTCTGGCAGGCCGAGTCACCGTATCATGCCTGGGACCCGAAGGAGATCATGTCTCGCGTGGCCAATCGCTATGCTCAAACCACCTGGAATGAGCAGTACTGATGGTGTAGCATGGGGGGGGATTCTCCTCGGGAACACTCTGCATGTCGGCTGCACTCGATAAGTATGGTCAGGCGATGGTCGCCGCCGGGGTTATCTCGGCCGAGGACTTGTCTGCCGCGCTCGCCGCGAAGCCGAACCTCGACTCGCCCAAGGCGCTCGTGCAGGAGTTGACACACTCGGGCGTGCTCACCAAGTTCCAGGGTGAACACATCCTCTCGGGAGCCAAGACGCCGCTCGTGCTGGGCGACTACGTGCTGCTCGATAAGATTGGTGCCGGCGGCATGGGCCAAGTGTTTAAGGCTCGCCATCGTCACATGGACCGGATCGTGGCGATCAAGCTGCTGCCGTCGGCCATGATGCAAGACGCCGACGCAGTCAAGCGATTTCAGCGCGAGGTCAAGGCAGCCGCCAAGCTCAGCCACCCGAACATCGTCGCCGCGCTCGATGCCCGCAACGAAAAAGGGCTCTGGTATCTGGTGATGGAATACGTCGAGGGCCGCGACCTGTCGGCGCTCGTCAAGGATCGCGGAGCGCTGCCCATCGACGAGGCGTGCGAGTGCATCGCGCAAGCGGCGCGCGGCTTGGCCTTTGCCCATAGCAAAGGGGTGATCCACCGCGACATCAAGCCGGCGAACTTGTTGCTCGACACGGAGGGGACCGTCAAGATTCTCGACATGGGGCTCGCCCGCTTCGACAGCGGCGGCGACGCGGCCGACCATCAGCTTACCAACACCGGGCAGGTGATGGGAACGGTCGACTACATGGCCCCGGAGCAGGCCAACGACACCCGCTTGGCCGACGCACTGAGCGACGTTTACAGCCTGGGGTGCTCGCTGTATCGGCTGCTGGCGGGCGAGAGTATTTTCGGCGGCGAGACGGTGGTGCAAAAAATCCTGGCGCACCTCAATCATCCCATTCCCGATCTGCGGCAGAAACGTCCCGAGGTGAGCGCCGAGCTCAACGCGCTGTTCCAGCGGATGGTCGCCAAGCGACCGGCCGATCGCCCCACGGCAGCCGAGGTGGCCACGGCACTCGAACAGGTGCGCAACCCGGGAGCCACGACCGCGTCTGTCTCGGCAGGGTCGTCGACCTCGATCACGAACCTCGCGGGCTTGTCGACTCCGAGCATCAAGCCCTTGTCGTCGGCGACGATGGGGGGAGTCAGTCGAACCGAGCAGTTTGGTCTTCAGCGACCCAAGAGCATCGATCTGACGCTTGAGCAGGTGGAGATCGCGACCGATCCGAAGAGTCAGGTTCACCTGAAGAAACACCCTAAAGAGCCCCGGGCGTCAGCCCGGGGATGGCATCGGGGGCCTTACAGCCCCCGCTCGTTGATCGCGGCCGGGGCGGGCGGTTTTTTACTTTTGCTCGCCGGGATCATCGTGATCATCAAGGGCCCTGGGGGCGAGACGCTGGTCAAGGTCGAGGTCCCCAAGGGGAGCACGGTGATCGTACAACCCAGTCCCGCGGCGCCCGCCAAGGCGATGACTCCGCCGCCGGTCACGGGTAGCACATCGGCGACCGACTTTGCCTTACACCTGAAAGACAGGAACGACGGAGTCGAAGCGCCGAATCCGGGAATCGACCTGATGCGGCCGTTCACGGTCGAAGCGTACGTCACGCCGGGGACTTTACCCGCTTCCGGTATAAATGATGCCCAGATGGTAGACATTAACGGGTGCCGACTCGATGTGTTCAAAAGTGGTTGGTCGTGGTACTGCTATCACTCAACTATCCATGCTCCCGCAACGATCGTATCCGGGCGTCGCGTTCACTTGGCGGGCGTACGGACGTTAAATCAACTGCTATTGTACGTCGACGGTAAATTGGTCGCCTCGAAAGACGAACCCATTCAAGCGCAACCTGACC
>CAZZBK010000060.1:0-20227 GCA_964652155.1 uncultured Planctomycetaceae bacterium
CAGTTCAACCCAACCGGTCCCAGAGGGACCGGCTATGGGGAGGCGTCACACGCATTCACACTGAGACGGCAATGGAACCGGCGATCGTCAGGCACGACGTGCCGGACCTATAAAACTGGAACCACCCAGCGGTCGTCATGCTTGGGACGATTTGAAGATGGTACGCACAGAGTGCGTACCCTACAGTTGCTTGCGCTTCGGAGTTATCAACCGTGTTCAGAGCCGGTCCGTCTCGGACCGGATGGGCGACGATGGGATGCGATGCGCGCGACGCGAGTCAGGTGTGGTAAGGTGGGCTGCTGAGCAGAAGGGATGAAGGATGAATGGAAAGACACGCTGACGCGGCAGTGATCTTTCATTGTGCACTTTGCACTTCCCTCGCTCTAGAACACGGTGTCGACACCGACGTTCAGACCGTAGAGAAACATATCGCCGCCAGCCATCACGGGCGAGGTGAACGGCGAGGCCGAGAAATTCAACTGGTCCGGGGCCAACGAGACATTCGTGATCCACATCACGTTGTAGCCGAACCGCACCTTAATGTGATTGGTCAACCGACGGGAGATCGACAGTTGCATCTCGTTGATCGCCGCGAGATTGTACCCATCGGTCGTCGTGTCGCGGATGATGTTCGGCGAGCTGGTTGGGGTGGGCAGCGACTGAACATACTGCATCGAGCGCGAATTGTTGTCGTATAACCCCGACTTGCCGAGGAACTCGAACCGCCAGAGGTCAAGATCGTAGAACATGTGCGTGCCGATCTGGCCGCCGAGCAAGCGGTTGTTGACGGTCACTTCGTAGTCGCCGCGCGTCGCGCCGCTGAATGTGGCATAGGTGAACAAGTCGTTCACTTCCATGTAGCGGAAGCCACCCAGCAGTGCGATGCGGTCGAAGATCGTCGCATTCTCGTAGTTGAATTCAGCGTTCCGGATCATCGTGCGTTCGAGGATATTGAAGCGATCGGCCGCGCTAAAGGCGGGTGACGTGCCGGACAGCGGCGTTGCCGGGCCCGAGGTGGGGTTGGGCAGTGCGTAGGTGGTGCCCACGATGGCCGTGTCGCGATTGAAGTTCGGTTTCCAGCTTTGCACTTCCCAGAAGCTCGTGTCGAGCGTGGCATTCTCGTTGAACTCGTAGCCAGCATGAAACCGTTGGCCGGTTTCGTTTTTGAAGGCCAGATTGCCCGTGCTGAACGTGCTGCCGTCGCTGACGTTGAGAATGTCGAACGTGGGACGCGAGTTGCTGCGACGCAACATGAGCGCCTCGGCACGAAAGTAAAACGTGCCGTTGCGGGCGAACGAACGGAAGTTCGGTGCCACCGGTGGCGGGCCGTAGTCCATCGGCCCTGCGCCACCCATCGGCAGCGGAGGACCCGGGTTGCCCGCGGGCTCTTCAGCCAGATCAGCGGCGGGGCCCGCCTGGGTGAACTGGAAGTCGCGGGCACCGGCCGCCATCGGGCCGGTCATACCGGGCAGCCCTGAGGCAACCGCGCCCGAGTACTGAGCCAGCACACTCTGCGCGGCAGCGCAAAAGACCAGACCCGCTAGGGCCCAACGGACAATAATCATGGTTGACCGCCCTTTTCCACCGAAGATGGGTGCGCGCACGTTGCTATCACCTTGGCCAGTCATAACGACACTCTCAACCGCTGAAGTTTGCGGAACAGTCACTACCGCTTTCATCGGAATAAACGACCTAATCTCTCAAACGGAATCATCGATAAATCCGCCATTTTTGCTCCAGCAAGTCAACCCAAAGCGCCAATCATGGAAAAATACGGTCGATGCGCGAAGCTGCGAAAAGTTTGCGCATCGTATCGCCTTGGCGATCTAGTCCGCGGCGACACGCTAGCAGTCTGCGTTGTGTTCACGGAAGAAAGCGGTGTCGCGGGCACACCACGCGCGCCACAGCACGCGGAGTTCGGCCAGCACCTCGGCTGCCAAGCCGGGGCCATCGAGCAAGGGGGAGGCAGCCAATCGCGGACGCAATGCCGCGCGCATCGCGCTCAAGCGCGGTAAATCGTTCGCCAAGGCAACCGCCAACGCGACATACGCACCGTGGTCATGGGCGACCGCCTCGGTCCAGTCCATCGCCCGATAGGTCGCATACGACAGCCGTGAGGCCAATGTGTCGCCCGGACAGGTGACGACGGGCACCCCCATCCACAGCGCCAAAATGGTGGTCATGCCGCCGTTGTGCGGAAACGGGTCGAGGGCGATGTCGATGTCGGCCTGGTACTGGTCGAGCATCTCGCGAAACGCACTGTCGCCTTGCAAGTCGAGCCGTTGCGGATCGACTCCCTCGGCGTGAAACAAGCGTTCGTAGCGTGCGCGCGTGGGCGGATCGTTGAAGCCGCGGTACTTGAGCACCAGCCGCGACCGTGGCACGCGCTGCAAAATGGTTGCCCACAGCGCGACCACCTGCGGCGTGACCTTGGTGGGCTTGTTAAAGCTGCCAAACGTGACGAAGCCACGCTTGAGGGCCGGCAGAGGGCCGACCTCCGGCGCATCGGCGGGAGGCCGATAAACACACCACGGCGCGTGGGCAAACCGGATAGGCCGCTGCCGATAGCGCTCAACAAGCTCGTCGCTCACGAGCGCCTTGTCGGCAAGAAAGTACTCGATTGCCTCGACGCCCGTCGGCCCAACATAGCCCAGCCAGGAGATTTGAATCGGGGCTGGTTGGCGAGCAAACATCGTCAAGCGATTCTCGGCGGTATGACCTGACAGATCGAACAGGACATCGATCTGATCGGCGCGAACTTGCTCGGCCAGGCGCTCGTCGCTCCATGCGGCAACATCGTGCCACCGGTCAACGCCGGGCAACAGCTCGTCGGTCACCTCATCGCGTCGGACCTGGTTCGCGAAGACAAACACCTCGCACTGATGTCGATCGAGGGCCTTCAAGACACTCAGCAGCAAGTAACCGATCGGATGTCGCCAGAGGTCGGCCGACACAAAACCCAACCGCAATCGGCGCTCGGGATCGGGCACGTTGCGGTGCGGAACCGCATGCTGAGCGAGCGCCGCCGCGTGCTGGGCGTTCCACTGAGCGTGCAGTTCGTTGAGCCGCTCGATCGTGACCCCGGCGACATATTGGTGCGTGAGCAGCCAATTGCTGTGGGCCAAGGCAAAGTCGGGCTGCAAAACAACGGCGCGCTCGTAGGCGGCCAGGGCCTCGTCGAGTCGCCCTTGATCGGCGAGCGCGTTGCCGAGATTGTTGTAGCCCTCGGCAAGTTGGGGCTGGAGCTCAACCGCGCGCTGGCAACATTCGCTCGCTTCGCCACAGCGCCCCAGCAACTTGAGCAAGTTGCCGAGGTTGTTATAGGCCGCCGCCGAGCGTGGCTCGATGTCGATGGCCGAGTGATACGCCGCGAGGGCCTCGTCGTAGCGTCGCTGTTCCTTGAGCGCAATGCCCAGACTGCAATAAACGTCGGCGCTGCGATCGTTCAATCGCACCGCCTCGCGGTAGGCAGCCTCCGCCTCGCTCCACCGGCGCTGCTCGGCCAAGGCTTTGCCCAAGTTGCGGTGCGCCTCGTCGCTCTGGGGATGAAGACTCACGGCGCGACGCTGGCAAGCTTCGGCCTCTGCGGGCCGACCGGCTTGCAGCAGCACCATGCCTCGATTGCCGTGAAACGTGCTGATGTGCGGGGCGATGGCGATCGCGCGGTCGATGAATTGCAGCGCCGTCACGGTGTCGCCCCCCTGAGCGCTGGCAACGCCGAGCAAATGCCAGGCATCGCTCTGTGACGGATCGCTCTGCAAAATCTGCCGATAGAGTTGCATGGCCTCGGCCAGTTGACCCGATTGATGCAAACCCGCGGCGCGCAACAGTTGCTGATGCAGTTCAGGGGTCATGCTTGCTCGGTCAATGATTCAGGCCGATAGCCCCGGCATTACTCGCCGACCTTGGCCAAGGCGGCGATCTGTTTGCGGGCCTCGTCAGCCAGTGCGCCCGTGGGCTGATCCATCAACACCGTCTGCCAGCGCTCGAGCGCCCCTTTGACCATGTTGGGCCGCTGGGCCGTGTACTGGCCTGGGAGCGGTCCGGTGGCGTAGGCGGTGAGTGCCCGGGCCTCGGCGACCAGGAAGCGACGCTGTTCAGAAATATCGTCGGCTTCCCAGGGGCGTTCGGTGCGACGTTCATACTCGTCGAGTGTTTTATTCGCCGCGGCGGCCGCCGGCGTGTCTCCCCAACGCTGCGAGACGCCGACCAACTGCATCAGCCCGGAGTAGAGTGTGGCGGGTTGCTTGAGTCGGGCTTGGCCTTCGAGTTGCAGCGCCGTGGCAAGCTGTTCGCGCGTCGGTGCCGTGGTGCCCGCGATGCGACTGGCGGGCCATGCACGAGCCAGCTTTTGTCGATCGGCCAGCCCTGCTTCGAGCCACTTCACGGCCTCGACCAGCGTGGCCGAGGCGGGAATCGAGTGCCCCATGCCGTCGACGGTCCAGACCTTGGCTCGCACCCCGACGTCGGTCAAATAAGGGCCGCGCAGTCGTTCGAGTTCGCCACGATTGAAGTCGGTCTCGCCCGTGAGCAAGGCGACACTCAACCGATCGGCAACACGCTGCCGCAGCCAACTCTCTTCGCGCAGCTGCTCGCTGGCACATACGCCGAGCACGCCGCCGAACAGCTCGGGGAGCGCGAAGGCGATGTTACACGCGATCCGCCCGCCGCCCGAGAAGCCGCCAATGTAGGTGCGATCGGGATCAATCGGATAGCGACGACGCACATCGTCGAGCACATCGAGCACGATCCGCACGCGACGCGGACCCGGACAGTCATTGCCGGCCGAGTACGCGCTCGCAAAGATCAAATTCGACTGCTGGCAGGCGGCCTGAAAGGACTTCTGCCCGGCCGGCGACGCGCCCGCCGAGATGAACAACACCAGGCCGTACATTTTGCTCTTGTCGGGCGATGGCGGCACGAACAACTCGTACTTCTGCTGTGTTGAATCGTAATCCTTGTACCAATCCGCCGGGGGCTCCTTGAGGCTCTGATTGGCGAGTGGAAAGACGGTATCGAGCCGCGTCGGAGCCGTGACCTGCATGCTCGACTGATAGCCGCGCGGCGATTGCGCAGCGGCCACGGACACACTGAGACCAACACAGACGATTGCCACAACAGACGCACGCATCGACAACTCCTCGCAAATCAAACGTTACTTATTGTCAGCCAGCGCCTTGATCGCGCGGATCGTCGCGTCGACCCGATACTCGACGATCTTCTTGCCCCACTCGTGCGTCTTGGCCTCGACCGTCAAATCAACGCCGTTGATCGTGAACTTGCCAGCGGCCACGCGCTGCTCCATTCGCACGCTCAAGGGATCCACCAAGAGCATCTGAGCCGTGATGGCGAAGTCATCGTGCAGCCCCTCGTTGGTCTGCTTCACCCCTTGTGTTTCGAGCCATTTGCCTAGCTCGGCATAGTTGTAATACTCGGCGATGTACACGACGCGCGGCTGGCCGTCGGTCCACTCGCGCGTGAGCTTCTCGGCCACGTCTTTCATCCCCGGCTGATTGCCACCGCTGTCGCCGATGAGCACGATCAGCTCGAAACCGTGCGTGCGATAACAAGCGCAGATATCGCTGAGCAAGCGGCGATAGGTCTCCTCGCTCACGCTCACCGTGCTCGGATACTTCATGTGCAGCGACGGCGGCGCAATGTCTCCCTCGGGCACAAAGCCGACGATCGGCGCCACCAGCGCGCTACCCAACTTGCGGGCGAGACGGTCGCACGTGGCGCGCAAGATCACATTGTGCTTGTTCGCCGCCAGATAGGGGCCATTTTGCTCGATGCCCCCCGTGGGAACGATGACCGTCTTCCTGCCCGAACGCATCGCGTCGCGGACCTCGAACCAGGTCATGTCCTCGATGAACACCGAGTCGATCGCGGCAATCGGCCGCGGGCCATTCGGATCGGGGTTCACAGGGTCCGGCGGAGCGGCCAGAGCGGTCGAGCACATGAGCAGGGCGAACAACAGTGGGGCGCGCATCGTTGCAACCTCGATGAAGAATGGCGAGTTGGGGGCACGATTCATGTGTCCCACTATTGACGATCCGCGCGCCCATGTCCACCATTCGGCTCAAGATGACGACCCAGTCCCTGCTCCCTCCGGGAGAAGGTGCCCGCAGGGCGGATGAGGGGAGTTCGAGGCGAAGCATCGCTTCGGGAAGCCCTCTTCTGGCTCACTTCGTTCGCCATCCTCTCCCAGAGGGAGAGGGGGAACGGCATTGCGACACCGTCCCATTAGCTGCTCGCGCTTCGATAAGCGCCCAGCGCGCGCTGGAACAACGCGCGGCTCGCCAGCACGCAACCCACGCTGGCCACGACGGCAAACAGGGCCAATGGCGCGTTCTCGGCGTCGAACGGCTTGGCCAACAGCCGCGCCGGCACATTGACCACGATCAGAATCGGAATCACGTAGGTGAACGTGAACTGCAACGGATCGCCGAGTTCGCCCCGATAAATCTCGCGCGGATAGCGTGAGAAGTTCGTGATGTAGAACCAGAAATCGTACAGGCTCTGATTGCGCCCCAGCCAGACGCTCACGCTCGACATGGCGATCGTCAGACTGTAGAGAATCGCCACCCCGCAGAGCACGAAGATCGGATAGAGCAGCCAGTGCCACAGCCCAGGCTGAAAGCCAAGCTCCCCCAGCGAATAGATCAACAGCATCGCGCCAAACGCGAAGTTCGATAGCGACGACCACTCGATTTTTTGCAGCGAGATTAAAAACTGCGTGTCGATCGGCTTGAGCAGCGCGAAATCCAAGTTGCCGGTGCGAATCAACTCACTGAACTCGCTGGCGTTGGGCATGAAGAACGTCTGCACCAGGCTGTTGACGATCATCGTCGTGGCGATGAACGCCAGGAACTCGAACTTGTTCCAGCCGGCGATCGCCCGGGTGTACTCGAACACCAGCAGGTAAAAGCCCAGATTCATCAGCACCCAGGTGAGCGAGGCGACGGCATCGACGATAAAATTCCAGCGAAAGGTCATGTCGCGCACCAGGCTATTGCGCGCAAAGGTGAGAAACACTCGCAGGTAATTCGGCTGATCGCGCATGCTCGACGTGCTCCCTAGCCACCGTAGCCGCTGTAACGACGCAATCCGAGCGCGAACGCGCCGCGGCTGGCGATCATAAAGAATACGACCCACGCGGCCTGCACGGTCAATTTCCAGGTCAGGGCGTCTCCCTGCACTTTGCCCAAAAACACCGCAGCGGGAAAGTACGCCAGATACGGTAGCGGCGTGAGCTCGACCCAGTCGCGCCAGCCCCCGGGCAGCATGTCGATGGGGAACATATGCCCGCTGAGGAAAAAATTCATCAGCATGTACACGAATAGCAGCGAGCTGACTTCCAGGAACCAGAACCCGATCATGCCCAGCGTGGCTTCGAGAAAAAAGCCGAGCAGAAACGACAAGATCAACGTGAGGACAAACGCGGCCACGGTGCTCATGTCGGGGAGCGTGGTGAAATAGTCGCGGCAGAGAAAGAACACCAGGGCAAACGGCCCCGCCGCGACCACGTAGTACACCAACTTATGGGCCAGTCGGCTCAGCAGCAGAAATCCGATCATGTCGATCGGCTGCGTCAGGTACTTCTTGATCTCGCCGCTACGGATTTGCTGAGCCACCCCGGACGCCAGCCCCGGCATGCTCGAAAAGGCCCGGCTGAGCATCGTCAGCAGGTAATACACGATGATCTCGCTCTGCGAGTAACCGGCGACGTGTTCGTGAGACTGGCTCTCAAAGACGGCCCCCCAGAGGAACACCTGGGTCACAATGGGGAGAAACCGCATCAGGGTCCCGAGCGCGAAATCGCCCCGATACACGAGCCGCTCTTCCACGCAGATGCGCAGCACGGTCCACCAGGTAGTCAACGACGCTATCATGAGCCGAGTCGAGAAAAATAACTTCGGACAGAAATGCATCACCCGAGGGTACTCGAAAGGGCTCGCGGCGAAAAGACACGTCACGCCGGCCAACGTGCCCTTTAGTCGCACGCTCGACTCGGTTAGACTAGTCACTCAGCGGTGACCCTCGGCACTCGAATGGCGTCGACGCAATAGCCGATTTACGGAGAAACAGGCGATGAACAATGCGGTGGCCGTGGTCTTGGCGGGTGGCAAGGGCTCGCGATTGGAACCGCTCACGCGCGATCGGGCCAAGCCGGCCGTCCCGTTCGGCGGCGCGTACCGCATCATCGACTTCACGCTGTCCAACTGCCTCAACAGCGGACTCAAACGGATCCTGGTCCTAACGCAGTACAAGGCGCTGAGCCTTGACCGGCACATCAACCTCGGCTGGCGACGCTTTTTGAGCCACGACCTGGGCGATTTCATCGACATCGTCCCGCCGCAACAACGCATCGACGAGCACTGGTATCAGGGGACGGCCGATGCCGTTTACCAAAACATCTACGCCATCGAACGCGAGCGGCCCGAGTATGTCGTGATCCTGGCCGGCGACCATATTTACAAAATGGACTACGGCCAACTGTTGCAGTCGCACAAGGACAATCAGGCCGATCTGACCATCGCGGCGCTGCCGGTCAACGTGCGCGACGCGACCCAGTTCGGCGTCATGCAAGTCGAGGAGAACAACCGTATCATCGGGTTCGAGGAAAAGCCGGCCCATCCCAAGACCATTCCGGGCGAGCCCACCCGCGCCTTGGCCTCGATGGGCATTTACGTGTTCACGACCCGGTTCCTGTTCGAGCAATTGTGCCTCGACGCCACGAAGCCCAACAGCGCGCACGACTTTGGCCGGAACATCATTCCATCGGTAATCGACACGCATCGCATCTTCGCCTTCCCGTTCCGCGACGAGAACCGCAAGAGTGACGCCTACTGGCGCGACGTGGGGACGCTCGACGCCTACTTCGAAGCGAACATGGATCTGGTGACGGTCGACCCGCTGCTGAACATGTACGACGCGCACTGGCCTATCCGCACGTTCATCCCGATGCTCCCCCCGCCCAAGTTCGTGTTCGCCGAACGGGGCTCCGACAGTCGTTGTGGCCAAGCGCTCGACAGCATCGTCTGTAATGGCTCTGTCCTGTCGGGCGGTCGGGTCGAGCGCTCGATTCTCGGTCCGAACGTGCGCGTGAACAGTTACGCGCTCGTCGAAGACTCGATTCTCTTCGAAGGGGTCGATATCGGTCGGCACACGAAAGTCCGCCGCGCGATCATCGACAAAGGGGTGAGCATCCCCGCCGGGGTCTCGGTAGGTTACGATCACGACCAGGACCGGCAACGAGGCTTCACCGTGACCGACAACGGCGTGGTGTGCATTGCCAAGGCCGACGGCGCGGATCATTTTGCCGACTAAGGGCGTGTAAGGCGGTGGAGGAGCTGAGGGGCAGAGGAGTATCGCTCACGCGACTGCAAACACTCCTCCACCCCTCTGCTCCTCCACTCCCCTGCCTTGTCAACCGCCGACCGACAGCGACTGCGCGACGCCGGCCACGAGCCGCTCGTAAAGCTGCGTGTAGTCTCGCGCGCTGCGGCTCCAGGACCAATCCTGCTCCATGCCGCTCCGCACCAATGACCGCCACTGCTCAGGACGAGCGTACAAATCGCAGGCGCTGCTAAGGGTCTCGCTCAGGGCGAGTGCGCTGTAGTCGCGGAAGCTGAAACCCGTGGCGCTCCCGGCCGCGAGGGTCTCGGCCGTGGCGTTGGTGATCGTGTCGACCAAGCCCCCCGTGGCCCGCACCACGGGCACGGCCCCGTACTTGAGGCTGTACAACTGATTGAGCCCGCAGGGCTCGTAGCGGCTGGGCATGAGGAAGATATCCGAGGCGGCCTCGATCCGATGCGCGAGCGCGTTGCTGAACGTGAGCCGGGCCGCGACTTTTTGCGGATACCGCTCGGAGAGCTGCGCAATGAGCTGCTCGTACTTAGGCTCACCGGTCCCCAGCAGCACCCATTGCACGTGCATCGTGCGGAGCCACTCCTGCATGACACCGCAAATCAGATCGATCCCCTTCTGCTCGGCGATCCGGCCGATGAACCCGCACAGCGGCGTGTTGGGTTCCTGCGGCAGTCCAAGCTCGGCTTGCAACGCGGCCTTGCACGCCGCTTTGCCCGCGACGAACGTGTTGACGTCGTATTGCTGTGGCAAATGCGGGTCGACCGCCGGGCTCCACTGTTGATAGTCGACCCCGTTGATGATGCCGCTGAGCACGTCGCGGCGCTGCTGCAAGACCCCTTCGAGTCCGCAACCCAGCGGCGCGCTCTGAATCTCTTCGGCGTACCGGGGGCTCACGGTGCTCAGCGCGTCGGCGAACACGAGTCCCGTCTTCATCAAGTTGAGCTCGCCGTAAAACTCCATCTGCTGCCAGTTGAAGTATTTCCAGTCGAGTCCCGTCAGGGTCATGTCCCAATGCCAGAAGCGTCCCTGGTAGGCGAGATTATGAATCGTATAGAGCGAGACGAGCCGCTCGTACAAAGGCACGCCGCGATACTCGATCTTGAGCAACGCGCAGACCAGCGCCGACTGCCAATCGTGGCAATGCACCACGTCCAGGTGCAGATCAAAGAGCCGGATCGCTTCGAGCACGGCCCGGCTAAAAAACACGAACCGCTCGCAATTGTCCGGAAAATCTTTGCCGTCAACCGTGTAGAGCTGGTCGCGGTCGTAGTAGTCGTCGTGCTTGACGAGGTACACCGTCACATTCGTGCCGGGCAGCTTGCTTCGCAGAAAGGTGCCATGCACCTGCGAGCCGCCGATGGGCACGCTGAACTCGACGCCCGTGGGCTCCAGCGGCTGGCCGCATTTGAGCACGCAGCGGTAGGCGGGCATGATCAGCGTTACTTCGTGTCCAAGGCGTTCGAGTTCGCCGGGCAACGCGCCCAGAACGTCGGCGAGCCCGCCGGTCTTGGCGAACGGCACCGCCTCGCTGGTCACCTGCAAAATCCGCATCATCGGCATCTCCCACAGCCCGCGCACCCCGTAAGCTGATCTATTCTACGCTATCAGAACCGATTCATAGGGGGTAGCCGAGAATCGGCCCCGGCACAGGCAGACGTTCTCTGGCCGTAACTATAGGTCACCAAGGGACCTACTGCTCCATCGAGACGGTCGCGGCGGCTCATTTTGGGGCCATCAACCCCCGTGTGGCTCGCCGAGCCGCTACACTCCGCAGCGCTCGATGATCATGGCGACGGCGTTACCGCCGCCGAGGCACAGTGCGGCCAGACCGCGTTGCAAGCCGCGTTCGACCAGGGCATGCATGAGCGTGACCAGCACGCGGGCCCCGCTGGCACCGATGGGGTGGCCCAGGGCGATGGCCCCGCCGTGCACGTTGGTCTTCGCCAAATCGAGGCCGAGCGGAGCGGCGCAGGCCAACACCTGGGCCGCAAAGGCCTCGTTGAGCTCGATCAGGTCGATGTCGGCCAGGGTGAGTCGCGCCTTGGCCAAGACCATTTCGATGGCCGCGACCGGGGCGAGAAAAATGTCCTTCGGATCGACACCGCTCGTCGCCGAGGCCACGATCCGCGCGCACCAAGGGGATGCGTGCTGTTTGGCCCTCGGCTCGTCGACCACGATCAAGGCCGCAGCCCCGTCGCTGATCTGCGAGGCGTTGCCAGCCGTGACCGACCGCTCAACGCCCGCGAGCTGCTCAAACGCCAGCGGCAACTTGGCGAGCGCGGCGAGTGTTGCGTCGGCCCGGGGTCCTTCGTCTCGGTCGACGATCGTTTCGCCGCCGCGCGAGGGTATCTTGACCGGCACGATCTCGCGTTGAAATTTTCCTGCCGTGGCAGCCGCGACCGCCCGGCGATGACTCTCGACGCTCCACTCGTCCTGCGCGGCTCGACTCACGCCGCACTTATGAGCGATATAGTCCGCCTCGGCCCCCATGCTCACGTTCTCGAACGCGCACCACAGCCCATCCTGGATCATGCTGTCGACGGCCGACTGAGCGCCGAACTTCCAACCGCGCCGCGTGTCGAGTAGTAGGTGCGGGGCGCGGCTCATGTTCTCGATGCCTCCGGCCAGCACGCATTGCGCGTCGCCGGCGCGGATCGCCTGATCGGCCAGCATCACCGCCTGTAACCCGGAGCCGCACATCTTATTGATCGTCAGCGCCGACACGGTCGCCGGGAGGCCAGCGCGGAGCGCCACCTGCCGGGCCGGGGCCTGACCGAGTCCCGCCGAGAGCACGTTGCCCATAATCACGTCGTCGATCTCGTTGCTGCTGACCCCCGCGCGACGCACGGCCTCGGCGGCGGCGATCGCCCCCAACTGGGGCGCAGCCAGGGTTGAAAGCCCCCCGAGCATTTTACCGATCGGAGTCCGACAGCCGGCAATAATATAAGAGTGCGACATGAGTACCGCTTCCTGAGGTCAAACAAACGGTGTGCATCACCATCGAGGGTGGCTGGTGTTTTGCTGCGCAAAACCCGGCACGTGGCGAATCACATGTCCTTGGAGTGAGCCGGTTTTTGCTACGATAAACACCAGCCTTCCAGCAACACAACTCCAGTGAAATGATATCCGTCCCGGCAATCGACCTTGGCGCGTCTGCCGTCCCATTAGGTTTCGATCGCATTGCGTTTCAAAGCCCTGCCGGGCCAGTCGCCTTCAAACGATTCGATCGGCTTCCCCCCCTGGATCACCCATTGACCGTTGACCAACACATGCTCGACGCCGACCGAGTGCTGTCGGGGGTTCGAGTAGGTGGCCCGATCGCCGATGGTCTGTTCGTTGAACACGACCACGTCGGCGAACTTGCCTGGCGCGAGGACGCCGCGACCGGCGAGCCCAAAACGCGCGGCGGGAATGCTGGTCATTTTCTGCACGCCCTTTTCCAGCGAGAACAATTTCCGATCACGCACGAGCGGACCCAAGATGCGCGGCGCGCTGCCGAACTGCCGCGGATGCACGAGTCCCCCGGGCTGGTCGATCCCGTCGCTGCCGAGCATGAACCGATCGTGCGCGATGATCGGCTCGATGAGCTGATCCTCGTCGAGATGCACGACCATCAGCACGCGCAGGTTCTCGTCGATGAGCAGATTGCAAATCGCGTCGGCGACGTCTTGCCCGGTCGAGGCCACGTACTCGGCAAGCGTTTTGCCCTGCCACGATCGGTTGCTCTGGCTGGCGACCCAAGCGAAGAACACCTTGTCGAGCTGTGGAGCATGAACCGACTCGAAAAAAGAACGCAGCTTGCGACGAACGGCTCGCGAACCCAACTTATTGAGCACGCCGGTCGGCCCGTTCTCCCACACCTCGTAAGGGAGAAAGTAGTTCAGCATGGTCGAGCCGGGCATGTACGGGTAGGCGTCATACGAGAAGTCGACCTCGTGGACCGCGACGCGATCGATATACGTGAGGATCTCGTCGATCTCCTCGGCCGTGGTCCCCTTGAGGTGCGAGATATGCACCTTGCAGCCAGCGCGGCAACCGATCTCGACCGCCTCGCGAATGCCGTTGAGCGTCCCCTTCTTGTAACGCACGTGCGTCACATAGATGCCCGCGTAGGGCTCGAGCGCGCTGCACACCTCGGCCAGCTCGTCGGTCGTGGCGAAGCACTGGTTCACGTAGTCCAGGCCGGTCGAGACCCCCGTGGCACCCTGCTCCATCGCCACGCGAATCTCTTGTTGCATAACACGAATCTGCGTGTCGTCGGGCACACTGCGGCTCCAGCCCATCGCCAAGGTACGGACGTTGGCGTAGGGCACCTGGGCGATCGCGTTCTGCGCCATGCGCCGATCGAGGAGCGACATATAATCGGCGATCGAGCGCCAGCCGCAATAGTCGACCTGCTCGAGCACATCGAGCGTTTTGAGATAGTACATCCACTCGTGCCGTGTCTCGTCGCTCAGCGGCGCGTACGAGATGCCGTCGCTCATGAGCAGTTCGCTCGTGATGCCCTGCGTGGTCTTGGCGACCTGATGCGGCTCCTTGAGCAGCCAGCCGTCGCTGTGATTGTGTACGTCAATGAACCCGGGCGCGACGATGAGCCCGCTCACGTCGACGACCATCGCATCACTCGCGCTTGCCGCGCCGATCGAGGCGATTCGGTCACCATCGATGGTCACGTCGGCCTTGACGCGCGCGGCTCCTGTGCCGTCGATCACGGTTCCACCACGAAGCACAATCATGGGCGTACCACCATCCTGAGCTGACGAAAAATAATGCCGACAATTAGGTGAGCAGCCCGCGTCCTTCGACCGGAATCACATTGACGAGCTTGCCGCCGCGAAAGGCGTAGAACTGATTGTGGAGCGCGACGGTCAAGTCGGCGTAGCCGGGGACGAGTTGCAGGCGATCGCCGACCTTCAGGCCCTGCGCGCTCGGGTCGAGCTTGAGTTGTCCGTGCTCGGCGCTGAGCCGTTCGACATGGATGTCGTCGCGGCCTGGCACGCGCGGCATGTCGACCTCGACGTTCATCGCTTTGCGGCCGGCGTCAATGATCGCCCGCTCGGGCGTGGGCCGGCTGACGATCGTGGTGATAAGCGTGAGCGCGTACTGCAAGTCGGGCACCTGGCACTTGTAGCGATAGAAGATGTCCATGACAATGGCCCCGCCCGCCTGAAGCTCGGTGATCCCCTGATGCGTGGCCGAGATGCGATACGACCCCGTGCCGGCACACGAGACGATCGGGCAGGCGATGCCGTTCTTCTCGAGCAGTTGCTTGGTGCGCACGAGCAGATCGAGCGCGGCGTGGATTTGTTTCTCTTTCTCGGCCGTGTCGCTGATCGTGAGCAGGTGCCCTTCGTAGCCCATGATGCCGGCGAGTTCGACGCCCGGGGTTTGCACAATGGCCTGCGCGAGTTTCAGGGTCGATTCGCCCGGCGGTGTGCCGACGCGATGCAAACCGATATCGACCTCGATGAGCAGTCGGCACTTGAGTCCCGCGGCGGCCATTGCGGCGCCGATCGGCTTGACTTGCGCCATGTCGTCAACCGCCACGATCGGATCGGCGCGGCGACGCAGCTCGACGAGCCGCGCGACCTTGTGGGGCCCGACCACCATGTTGGCGATGAGCAAGTCGGTCACACCGCCGTCGGCCATCACCTCGGCCTCGGCGAGCTTGGCGCAGGTGACCCCCAGCGCGCCGGCGGCCAATTCGAGTCGGGCGATCGCGGCGGTCTTGTGCCCCTTGGCATGTGGTCGCCAGGCCACGCCATGCTCGCGACAGTAAGCCGCGATGTGGGCGATGTTCGCCTCCATGATGTCCAAGTCGAGGCACAGGGCCGGGGTATCGAGGTCGTCGATCGTGCAGCCCAGCGGGGGAGTGGTGGTCATGGCGCGGTGAATGAACCCAGGGGAGAGTTGGTTGGGAGAAATGTGAGTGTAGTCGATCGCGGGGCGAGCACAAGTTTACAGAACCCACTCCTTGCGGGAGAGGGTGCGAAAGCAAGTTTTCCTCTCGCTTCTCCCGCCCGCGCCGAATTACAATAACGCGGTTGATACCCCGCCCGCGAAAGCGTTCATCCCTTCGCTAAGAACTCGTGAGCCTACCGATGGCACGCCTGCTGTTGCTCGTCGCCTTGAATTGGCTTGGTTTGACCGCCGCCCTCGGCGCGGCGTCGCTCGACCGCTCGCCGGTCGACCTCGAATTGTCGGCCGACGGCCGGTGGCTGATCTCGGTCAATCAGGCCGCCGGCACCCTCTCGCTGGTCAATCTGGCCACCCTCCGCGTGGTCGACGAACTTGCCGTGGGAGAAAAATGCACCCACATCGCACGGCTCGGCGCAACCAATAAGTTTCTCGTCACCTCGCAACTCGATGGCCAATTGACCCGCGTCGAGTTGGTGGCGGGCAAGCTCAAGCGAGTCGGCGCGACGCTCGTCGGGGGCGAACCCCTGGGCATTGCCGTGACCCGCGACCAAAAGCGGGCGTACGTGGCGCAGTCGGCCACCGACACGGTCGCGATCGTCGATCTCACGAACCATAAAGTCGTGGGGCAGATCGCCGTCGGACGCTGGCCACGGCAGCTCGCCTTGTCACGCGATGGCCGACGGCTCGCGGTCGCCACCAGCGGCGATTTGTCGATCTCGATCGTCGACACCGCGCAAGGCAAAATGCTGTTTCAGGAAGACACCGGCGGCATCAACCTGGGGCAGGTCTATGTATCGAACGATGGCGAGTACGCCTACGCACCGTGGATGGTCTATCGACACAATCCCATCACCGTTCAAAACATCAAACTGGGTTGGGTGCTCGGCACGCGCATCGGTCGCGTGAAGACCTCGAGCAGCGCGCGACGCGAGGCGATCACGCTCGACCCGCCGGGAATGGCTGTCGCCGATCCGCATGGGCTGGCCTTCACGAGTGACGAAAAATGGATGGTCTGTGCCGCCTCGGGCACCCACGAACTGCTCGTGTACCACGTGAGCGACCAGAAGTTCGTCTCGATCGGCCCTGGCGATCATGTCGACGGCTCGATCGTCAACAACCCGAAGAAGTTTTTCCGCGTGCCGCTCGGTGGCCGACCGATGAATGTGCGGATGGCGGCCGACGATCGGCACGTGCTGGTGGCCAACCACCTGCTCAACGCGATTCAAATCGTCGATCTGCAAGAGCGAGCGGTGGTGAAGACCATCGAGCTGGGGAGCGATCCCGAGACGTCGTTGGCACGACAAGGGGCGACGATCTTTTACGACGGCCGCCGCAGTCTCGACCAATGGTACAGTTGCCACAGTTGTCATTACGAGGGGGGACACAACGCGGTCGTGATGGACACGAAGAACGACCGCAGCGACAAGACCTTCAAGACCGTCCCATCGCTGGCCAATGTGACCAAGACCGGCCCCTGGACCTGGCACGGCTGGCAGTCCGATCTCAACAAGGCAATGCTGACCTCGCTCACCGAGACGATGCTCGGACCCAAGCCCACCGAGGACGACGCCCGCGCGCTGCTCGCTTATCTAGAGACGCTCCAGACGCCGGCGAGTCCGTACCTGGCGGCCGAAAAATCGCTCGGCGCGGCGGCCCAACGTGGGCAGCAAATCTTTCAGGGAGCCAAAGCCGGTTGCAGCAAATGTCACTCAGGAGCCTATTTCACCGACGGGCAAATTCACGACGTCTCGACGGGCGGGCCGCGCGATCTGCTCAAGGGCTACAACACCCCCTCGCTGCTGGGCGTGTTTCGCCGCAGCAAATTATTGCACGACGGCCGCGCCAAGTCGCTTGAAGAAGTGCTCACCGGCGATCACAATCCCAGCAACGTCACTGGCAACGGCGAACTGACACCCGACGAGCGACGCGACTTGATCGAGTATTTGAAAACATTGTGAAGAAGGGATGAGGTGTGAGGGATGAGGGGCGCGTGTAAGACAAGCTCCTCGCGTCAGCGTTCCGAACCTCATCCCACGCCCCTTACCCCACACCCCTATCAAGGACAATTTCATATGCGTCTCGCCACGCCTCTCGTGATCGTATCTCTGTTGTTGGGTTGCAGCGGCCAAGGGGTCGCTCAGAACGGAGCCAAGCCGGCCGTCAGTTTGCAGATCAAAGGCTACGATGAAGTCGCCGCGGCCGTGGCGGCCCACAAAGGCAAGGTGGTCGTGCTCGACGCCTGGAGCACGTCATGCGACCCCTGCATCAAAGAGTTCCCACACCTCGTCGAGTTGCACAAAAAGCACGGGGCCGACAAGATCGCCTGCATCTCGCTGAGTTGCGACTTCGAGGGGCTCGGCAAGCCCGAGGAGCAATTGCCCAAGGTGCTCAAGTTTCTGACCGAGCAAGGGGCGACGTTTCAGAATTTTCTCGGCCGCGAGGATAGCGACACGTTGTTTGGCAAGTTGAAGATCCCATCGATCCCGGCCGTGTTTATCTACGCCAAGGACGGTACGCTCGCCAAGAAGATCGACGCCGAGTTTAGCTACACCAAGGACGTCAATCCGCTGGTCGACGAGTTGTTGAAGAAGTAACGCTTCCCAGGCCGGCGACTTTGTCGCCGATATAACGGCGGCGAAGCCGCCGGCTTGGGGCAAATATCCACTCATGGGTCAATCACACTCTCGGAGAAACCTTCCATGACGCGCATTGCCCTGCTGCTGAGTTGGTGTCTGTTCGCGCTCGCCGCGCCGCTGTCGGCCGCCCCGCTCAAGGCGCTGATCGTCGACGGACAAAACAACCATGCCTGGGCCCAAACGACACCGGTGCTCAAGCAGCAGTTGCTCGAGTCCGGCCTGTTCATGGTCGACGTGGCCACGTCCCCCGCCAAGGGGCAAGACCAGAGCGGCTTCAAGCCCAAGTTTGCCGACTATCAGGTGGTGGTCAGCAACTACAACGGCGACGAGTGGTGCGAAGAAACCAAGCAGGCGCTGGTCGACTACGTGCGCGGCGGCGGCGGGCTGGTCATTGTGCACGCGGCCAACAATTCTTTTCCCAAGTGGAAAGAGTACAACGAGATGATTGGCCTGGGGGGCTGGGGTGGCCGCAACGAGAAGTCGGGCCCCTACGTGCGTTTCCGCGAGGGGAAGATCGTCAAAGACACCACGCCTGGCGCGGGCGGGCATCATGGCCCGCAGCATGAGTTCGCTGTCGTGGTTCGCAATCCGAATCATCCGATCACGGCGGGGTTGCCCAGCTCGTGGATGCATGCCAAGGACGAACTTTACGACAAGCTGCGTGGCCCGGCCGAGAATATCGACGTGCTGGTCACCGCCTTTGCCGCGAGCGACAAGGGGGGGACCGGCGAGCACGAGCCGTCGCTGTTCACCGTCGCCTTTGGCAAGGGGCGTGTGTTTCATACCGTGCAAGGGCACAGTGTCGAGGCGATGCGTTGTGTCGGCTTCGCCGTGACGCTCGTGCGCGGCACCGAGTGGGCCGCGACCGGCAAGGTCACCAAGACCGACATCCCGGCCGATTTTCCTTCACCCGACAAGGTCAGCCAGCGGCCCTAAGCGGCCAATTTTCATCAAGAGGTCTAGATTCATGACCGTGTCGCGTCGTCAGTTCATGGTGTCCGCCGCGGCCGCGTCGCTGGCGAGTCGGTTGACCGGCGCGCGGCGATTGCTCGCCGGGCCGCTCGCGTCGAGCAACGATGTCATTCAGCAGGCGCGGCAAGTCGCGCTGTCGATCCTCGCTCCGAAAGACCGTGACGTGCAGCACGGGCTCGAGCTGCACGCCAGTTCGCTGGTCTTCGAGAGCTACGGTTTCGCCCCGCGCGCGGCGCTCGACGGCGCGGCCTACAACCGGGCCTTGGCTGACGGTGCCAGTGACGCTGAGCTGGTCGATCTGCGTGAGGAAATGTCGATGACTCGTTGGGCGACCAGCGAGGCCGAACGGGCCGAGTTCCTCGAAGCGTTTCGCTCGGCGGGCGTGACCTGCATTTTTCAGAACACCGGCGAAGAGGGGAGCGACCCGCTACGGCTCATCAAGCGGCTGGCGCGATTCACCTACGCCACCGATGCCCTGCGCGACACATGCTTCAAGGCGGTCACGCCCGACGAGGTGCTTGCAGCCAAGAAGGCCGAACAACTCTGCTTGGCGTTCACGACCAACGGCGTGCCGCTGCGACAGCAGTGGGACAGCCCCCGTGACGAGCTGCGGAACATTCGCCTGTTCAAGCAACTGGGGGTGCAGATGATGCACCTCACGTACAATCGTCGCAATCCGCTGGGCGATGGCTGCGGCGAGCCCAACGATGCCGGGCTGAGCGACTTCGGCGCGCTCGCGATTGCCGAACTTAATAAGCTGGGGGTGATCGTCGACGTGGCGCACAGCGGCTGGCGCACGAGCTTGGAGGCGGCCCGCGCGTCGAGTCGCCCGATGGTGGCCAGTCACACGGCCTGTGCGTCGCTCCACAAGCACTATCGTGGCAAGCCGGATGAAACGATCAAAGCCATCTGCGATACCGGCGGCCTGATCGGCATCTGCTGCATCCCGCAATTCCTCGGCGGCAAAGGGGACATCGTGGCCTTGCTGGATCATCTCGACTACGCGATCCGCACGTTCGGCGCCGAGCACGTGGCGATTGGCACCGACATTGCGTACACCTCGCGCAACGACAAAGCCGAGCGCGCCAAGATCGAAAAACGTGCCGACGGACGCTCGCCGAAGAGCGCGTCGGGCGCGCGGTGGGAGCATCTCTGGCCCAAGTTCGATTTCCGCCCTGCGAGCGACGCGGTGCAGAGCATCGCCTGGACCAATTGGCCGATCTTCACGATCGGCCTGGTACAGCGTGGCCACAGCGACGAGACCATTCGCAAAGTGCTGGGCGAGAACGTGCTGCGCGTCTGGCGCGCCAACCAGCCGCAAGGGGCTC
>CAZZBK010000060.1:20327-33300 GCA_964652155.1 uncultured Planctomycetaceae bacterium
CTTGCGCCACTCGATCCGGTCGAGCACGACCTCGGTCTGCTTGCCTGGGAAGAGTCATCGGAGTTGCCGCAAACAACCCAAGCAGACGCAAGGAATTTGAAAGGACGTGAGTGGAAGACGATCAAAATCCCTCGGTCTTTTTTGTGACTTTTTGCGTTCTTTGCGGCCAATCCTCAGCCAGCTTAACGACCCGATTCGCTCTGGGGCTTTTCGGATGTTAAAATCGACGACTTGCCTGCCGGACCTTGTTTCGCTGATCCACCTCCTTCGACTTTAGCCTCGGGAGTTCTCGTCATGAATCATCCTCTGCATCGTCGCGATGTGCTCAAAGCGGGCGCCGCATTCGCCGCCTTCAATATCATTCACAGCGGCGCGCGAGCCGTCTCGCCCAACGGCAAACTGCGAACCGCTCATGTCGGCGTCGGCGGCATGGGGGGCGGGGACTTAAACTCGATCGCATCACACGCCAAAGTCGAAGTCGCCGCGCTGTGCGATGTCGACTCGACGCGACTCGACGGCCTGAAAGGCAAATACCCCGACGCGAAACCGTTTCGCGATTATCGCGAGATGATTGCCCAACTCGGCGACTCGATCGACGCCGTCGTGGTCTCGACCCCCGACCACACGCACGCCCCGGCCGCGATGACCGCGCTGCTCAAAGGAAAGCCGGTCTACTGCCAGAAGCCGCTGACCCATGAGGTGTACGAGGCGCGGCAGTTGCGGTTGGTCGCCGAGCAAAAGGGAATCGTCACGCAGATGGGCATTCAGGTCCACTCGGCACCACCGTATCGCCGCGCGGTCAAGATGATCCAAAGCGGCGTGATCGGTAAAGTGAGCCAAGTGCATGCCTGGTCGAACAAGAACTGGGGTTACGACGGCACAACGCTCCCCACCGCAGGCAAAGCCCCCGACACGCTCGACTGGAACCTGTGGCTCGGCACCGCAGCCGAGCGACCGTTCGTGTCGGGCGTTTATCACCCGGGCAACTGGCGAAAGCTGATCGACTTTGGCACCGGCACGCTGGGGGACATGGGGGTGCATATTTTCGATACGCCCTACGATGCCTGTGCGCTCACCTCGCCCAAGTGGGCCAAGACGATCTGCCGCGCCCCGACCGGCATCGGCCATCCCGAGAGGAACACCGTGCAGTACGAGTTCCCCGGCACCAAGTTCACGACCGACTCGTTGATCTGGACCTGGTACGACGGCTCGTTTGCGCCACCCAAGAGCGAAGAACTCAAGCTGCCCGAGGGGCTCAAGTTGCCCGGCCAGGGCGCGTTGTTTGTCGGCGAAGGTGGTTACATGTTGTTACCCCACGTCGGCGAAGCGGTGTTGTTTCCCGAAGAAAAGTTCAAAGACTACAAGCGTCCCGAGGTCGAATCGCAGAGCCATTACCATCAGTGGGTTGATGCCTGCCTGGGCGCGGGCAAGACGAGCGCGAGCTTCAGCTACGGCGGGCCGCTCACCGAGTCGCTGCTGTTGGGCGTCGTCGCGAATCGCTTCCCCGACACGAAATTACTGTGGGACGCCGAAAAGTTGCAGGTGACCAACAGCCGCGAGGCGACCGCCCTCATCCGGGGCAAGGTGCGCGCGGGCTTCCAGGTCGGCCCGCTGTCGTAGTCAGCCGCTAGGAATGTTCAACGAGCGGGAGACGTAAGTCTCCCGATATGTTCGAATCGTCGGACCGTTCACTTCTGCAAAAAATCGGGGGTCTGACGACCCCCGCTCCTTGTTTGCGAATTTGATTGAGGCATGAATTTTCCACATCAGGGATTGGGTTGTTCTCATGAGTCGTGTGTTGAATCGATATAGTGGGTTGTTCGTATTCGCGATGTTGAGCACGGTGCTTTCGACGATCGACGGGGCCGAGCAAGCCGCCTCACCACGTCCAGCTTGGGCAACCTCGAAGGTCACCGGTTCGCCGCTGCCCCCCGAGCCGTTTGAGATCGTCGCGTCGTTTCCGCAATTGAAGTTCAAACTCCCGACAAGCTTGGAAGAGTTTCCCACCGCGCCGCGACTGCTCGTGACCGAGATGGGAGGCAAAATCTACAGCTTCTCCAAACAGGCGAACGTCGCGCAAGCCGACTTGGTCGCTGATCTCGATGCCATGCTGAGTGCCGATTTACGCGGCAAAAGACTCGCGCTGTTTGACGCCGAGTTTCATCCGCAGTTTGTGAGCAACCGCCATCTGATCGTCTGCTACGTGCATCCAGGCAACGGCGGACACACACGCGTCTCGCGGCTCACACTGACGAAGGACGAGCAACCCAAGGTCGAGCCCGGCAGCGAGCAGGTCCTCATCACCTGGCCCTCGGGCGGACATAATGCTGGCTGCCTCGAGTTTGGTCCCGACGGCTATTTGTACATCGCCACGGGCGACGGCTCGGGCCCCAATCCGCCCGATGGCCTGACGACCGGCCAGGATGTTTCCGACCTGCTCGGCTCGATCCTCCGCATCGATGTCGATAAGCTCAGCGGTGAGCTGGCCTACTCGATCCCGGCCGACAACCCGTTCGTCGGCAAGCCGAATATCCGCGCCGAGATTTGGGCCTACGGGCTGCGCAACCCGTGGAAGTTCGGCATCGATAGGACGAATGGCCAGGTGTTCGTGGCCGACAACGGCTGGGAATCATGGGAGATGATCCACCGCGCCGATCGGGGCACGAATTGCGGCTGGCCGGTGATGGAAGGGCGCGCGGCGCTTCGCAGCGAGGTCAAGGTCGGCCCGACGCCGATCGTCCCACCGGTCATGGATCACTCGCACACGGAGGCTAACTCGGTCATCGGCGGACCCGTCTATCGCGGCTCGAAACTCGCGGACCTCAATGGCGCGTTTGTCTATGGCGACTACATCACCGGCACGATTTGGGGCGTGAAACCCGACCGCGACGGGTCGTACTCCTGCACCACACTCATCGACACCGATCAGCGGATCGTCGGCTTCCTGCAAGGGAGTCAGGGGGAACTCTATGTGCTCGACTACGATCTCACCGGGCAGATTTATGAGCTGCGGCCGTCGAACACACCGGACACCTCGGCGACCTTCCCGCGTCGGTTGAGCGCGACGGGATTGTTCCAGTCCCTCTCACCGCTTGCACCGGCCGACGGTGTCGTACCCTACTCGGTCGTTGTGCCACGCTGGGATGACGGCGCTGAGTCGCAACGCTGGGTCGCGATTCCAGGTAACGGCAAGATCGAGTTGGCCCCGAGCGCCGAGAAGCCAGCCGTGTATCCCGAAGGGACCGTGTTGGTGAAGCATCTCACGCTGCCGCAAGGTAACGATAAGTCGATTCCGTTGGAGACGCAACTGCTGCATTACGAGCGAGGCACGTGGCGACCGTACAGTTATCTCTGGGACGAGGCTGGCCGTGAGGCGACACTCGTCGACACCGTGGGGACAAGCCGGCCGATCAAGTTGGCCGCGAGGGACAAGACCCCGGCCATCGAACGGACTTGGCACGTGAACGCCACGAACGAGTGCAAACTCTGCCACAACGCGGGACCGAAATTTGTCTTGGGCTTTGTGCCGAATCAATTGACGAACTCAGCAAGTTCCTTGGCAGCACAAGCTGTGCTGCTGTCAGCGCCTCCAATCAAGGCTGATGATCCGCTCCAACTCGTGGATCCGCATGACCATCAGCGACATCTCGACGACCGTGCTCGCTCGTATCTACATGCCAATTGCAGCATGTGTCATCACCCAGGGGGCAACGCGATCGTGTCGTTCTTCCTGCGCCGCGATTTGCCCTTTGAACAGCTCAATACGAACAAAGGGACCGGCATTGGCACGTTCGGCATGCGCGACGCCAAGATCATCGTTCCGGGCGACCCATACCGCAGCGTGCTCATGTACCGCATGACGAAACTCGGCTACGCCCGGATGCCGTACATCGGCTCGCGCGTGGTCGATAGCGAGGGTGTGGCCCTGATCGAGCAATGGATTCTGTCGTTGGGCAACACGAAGCCAAATCAGCACTCGACGTCGGATATGAACTCGACCGAAGACGCGCTTGCCCTGGCGTTGCAACTGCACTCCGGCAAATTGATCGGCGGCAAGTTTACTGACGCCGTCAAGGCCGGTAGCGCGCTGGCGGCCAGCGACCGGCGTGGGTTGTTCGAGACGTTCGTCCCCGAGTCGCAGCGGCGACCGACGCTTGGGCCGACGTTTGATCCGCAGATCGTGTTGAGCAAAACGGGCGATGCCGCGCGTGGCCGGTTGATCTTCTTCAGCGATGGTGCCCGCTGCCGCAATTGCCACGAGGCGGACGATCGCGACAAGTCACTCGGCCCGACGCTGCTCGACATCAAAAAGAAATACCCTCGCACGGCCGACATGCTGCCGCACGTCTTGCAGCCCTCACTCAAGATCGACGAGCCATTTGCGGCATACACCGCCGTGCTCGCCGACGGCCGGGTGCTGAGCGGTTTGCTCGTCGAACAAAACGACCAGCAGGTCGTGCTCAAAACGCCCGAGAAACGCATTGTGCGACTGTTGCGGGCGAACATTGAAGAACTGGTCAAGAGCACGGCGTCGCTGATGCCCGAGCGCATCTTGAGCGACCTGACCGCGCAGGAAGCGGCCGATTTGCTGGAGTACATTCGCGCGGTCACCTTGCAGCCGTAGTATTGCAGGTTAGGATGCAGTCGTGGCGTGTTCGACACCAGGGCGTCGGACCGCCGAGTCTTCTCACCAGCGCTGCTCGATGTTTATCCTTGCTCCCCGCGCCCGGCATCGTGATTTGGCCCTGCTGTGTCGTCGGTTGTCGACCTCGCTCGAGGCGGGGGTCGACATTCGCCGCGTGTTTGCCCGCGAGGCCACGAGTCATCTGCCGCGCGCCATGCGGCGGCACTTGGAGCATATCAGCCACTCGATCAGCGGCGGGCAGAGCCTGAGCGAGTCGTTGGAGGGGACCGGCGATTATTTTCCGCCGCTGTTCCGCGCAATGGTGCGCGTGGGTGAACAGACGGGACACCTGGACTCGGTGTTTGGCCAGTTGGCCGAGAGCTACGAACATCAGGAACAATTGCGGCGCGAGTTCATGGCGAGCATCGCGTGGCCCATGATCGAACTGACACTGGCTCTGGCCACGGTCGGCTTGATCATTTGGATCACCGGCTTTTTCGCCGACAAGAAAGACCTCAACGGCAAAGAGATCGACCTGCTCGGTTGGGGGCTCAAGGGGACCGACGGCTTGCTCAAGTACTTTGCGTTTCTGGCTTTGGTCGTTGTTGCGCTCAGTGCCTTGTCCCAGGCCATTCGCCGCGGACTGTTTTGGGGCCGACCCTTGCAACGGGCCGTGCTCTATGTTCCCAAACTGGGCGGCGCGCTGCGCACGCTCGCGCTCGCTCGGATGGCTTGGTCGATGCACCTAACGCTGGGCGCGGGGATGGATCTGCTCAAGGCGCTGCCGTTGTGTTTGCGGAGCATGCAAAACGCAACCTACACCGATCACGTGCCGAGCGTCATCGATTCGGTCCGGCGCGGCGAGAGCGTGGCCGAGGCGCTGGGCGCGACCGGCGTGTTTCCGGCGTCGTTTATCGACGTCATTGACGTCGGCGAGCGGAGTGGCCGACTGCCCGAATCGATGGTCACCGTCTCGCGACAATATCAGGACGAAGCTCGGCGAGCGTTGGCGCTGATCACGCGGATCGCCGGCATGGGGGTGTGGCTGATGGTGGCCGGCTTGATCACGATGCTCATCTTCCGCATCTTTGGTTTCTATATGAACCAGATCAAGGCGGTGCTGTGAGGCGATGACAACACGGGCTGAGAGCGGGTGATCAAGAACGAGGAACTTGGCCGCAAAGAACGCAAAGCGGCGCAAAAAAGATCAAAACCAATCGACTCCACGCCCAGCGATCTGATTATTTTTCAACTTTCTTTGTGCCGCTTTGCGTTCTTTGCGGCAACACCATGCGTTTCAATCTCAGCGCTGCCCCGCGACGAATAGAAGAGCCGCGCGCGGCGCAAAAAAATGGGTGGCTCCACGATCTCGCGGGTCGCGGAGCCACCTCCCCTTATGCGCGACAAGTTTCAGAGGAATGCAGACCCGTCGCACACACAATCATCCTAAAACAGCTTTGTGAGCGAGGCAAATTATTTGCGTGAGAATGGCAAAAAAATAAGCCCTGGAAAAAAACCAGGGCTTATTTGAGATGCACGTAAAAGCTGTCGGTGCAAAGGCTTACTTTGCGCCAACCAACTGAGCTTGTTTCTTCTTCTCGGCCACGATTTGCTCTTGAATGCTGCCCGGGACGCGACGGTATTTGGAAAATTCCATCGTGAAGGTTCCTTGGCCCTGCGTCAGGCTGCGGAGATCGGTCGAGTAGCCGAACGTCTCGGACAACGGCACTTCGGCCTCGATCTTGGTGGTGTTCCCTTCCATTTCGGTCGACACGATCATGCCGCGACGGCTGGTGACGTCGCCCGTGACCGGGCCTTGGAAATTGGTGGGGCACTCGATCTCGACCTTCATGATCGGTTCGAGCAGCACCGGTTTCATTTTCAAGAAGGTCTCGCGGAAGCAACCGCGGGCGCAGATTTGGAACGCCATGTCCGAGCTGTCGACATCGTGATAGGAACCGTCGTTGAGCACGCACTTGACGCCGACGATGGGGAAGCCCGCCACGGGGCCCTTGCCCAACGAGTCGCGGTAGCCCTTCTGCACGCTGGGGATGTATTCCTTGGGAATACGGCCGCCGACGATATCGTCGACGAACTCGAACGGCTCGGGAGCGTCGTCGGGCAGCGGCTCGAACACGCCCACGATGTGCGCGAATTGGCCCGAACCACCCGTCTGCTTTTTGTGCTTGTAGTTGTATTCGGCGACTTGAGTTGGCGCTTCGCGGTAACTGACCTTGGGCGCGCCAACTTCGCAATCGACCTTGTACTCGCGGCGGATGCGCTCGACGTAGATTTCCAGGTGCAACTCGCCCATGCCGGCGATCACCGTCTCGCTGGTTTCTTCGTCGCTACTGACGCGGAAGGTCGGATCCTCGCGCGTGAAACGCTGGAGCGCCTTGCCGAGCTTGTCGCCCGACTCGCGATTGGTGGCCACGATGGCCATCTTAATGACGGGCTCGGGGACGAACATGTTCTCGAGCGCGCAGTACTTAGTGCTGGCCGCGAAGGTATCGCCGCTGGCGCAGTCGATGCCGAGCACGGCGACAATGTCACCGGCCTCGGCGGTGTCGATTTCCTCGCGCTTGTCGGCGTGCATTTTAACGATGCGCGCGAACCGCTCTTTTTTGCTGGTGCGCTGATTGTAGTAAGTCTCGCCCTTGGTGATCGTGCCCTGATAGACCCGCATGAACGTGAGCTGGCCGAACGGATCTTCAACGATCTTGAAGGCCATGCCGACAAACGGTTTGGTCGGATCGGCCGAGAGCGGGAAGGCCTCTTCGGGGTTATCCCACTTTTTGGCTTTGACCGGACGATCGAGTGGCGAGGGCAAATAGCGGCAGATGGCATCGAGCAACGGCTGCACGCCTTTGTTCTTGTAGGCGCTGCCCATGAACACCGGGGTCAGGTCTTGGTGCTGCACGGCGTTGCGAATGATGTCATGCAGCTTCTCGACCGGAACCTCTTCCTCGCTGAGCAGCTTTTCCATCAAGTCGTCGCTGTACATGGACAGCGATTCGAGCATCTCGTGTCGAGCCTTGGCGCAGGTCTCCTGGAGGTCGTCCGGGATTTCTTCGGTGCGCATCTTTTCGCCGTTGCTGCCGTCGAAGTAATACGCCTTCATTTCAACCAGATCGACGATGCCCTTGAGCTGGTCTTCCTTGCCGATCGGCCATTGCAACAGCACGGCGTCGCAACCCAGCTTTTCCTTGAGTTGGCGCTGCACCTTGAGATGGTCGGCGCCGGTGCGGTCCATCTTGTTGATAAACGCCAGGCGGGGAACATGGTAGCGCTTCATCTGGCGATCGACGGTCATCGACTGGCTTTGCACGCCGCCGACGGCGCACAGCACCAGAATGGCCCCATCGAGCACGCGCAAGCTGCGTTCCACTTCGACGGTGAAGTCGACGTGGCCCGGCGTGTCGATCAAGTTGATGACATTGCCGTTGGTCCATTCGACGGTGGTGGCGGCGCTGGTGATGGTGATGCCGCGCTCGCGCTCAAGGTCCATGTAGTCCATCGTGGCGCCGTCGCCGCCACCCTTCACCTCTTGAATGCGGTGAATACGTCCGGCGTAGAACAAAATACGCTCCGACAAGGTGGTCTTGCCCGAGTCAATGTGCGCCGAAATACCGATGTTGCGAAGTTTGGACAGGTCCATGGATTCAGTCTCTAAAATACGACGAAAGAACGATTTCCGCAGCGTTTCAGCCGATGAACAGCCCACCGTGGCACATCAGGAATGTTCCTACTCCTGAACCCGCGCACGCTGCAAAACCAAGCCGGCTGAGTGCTCGATTTCAAGCAGCAACGCCCGATACGACCTATCACGGTGGTGCACGTGTCGAGAGGAACGAAGCCCGGGCGAGCGACGTAGACTTCTTATCGTAACTCATTTCGGCTGTAGGGAAAGGGCAATTCAGTCCGATCTGCGCGTGCACACCGGAAACTCACAGCCTGCGGGATGGGCCACCGATCACACGCTCGCCCAAGCGGGTCAATCATCATCATTAAGTCATTATTTGAAAATGACTTATCACCTAAGGGCCAGGCCACTTCCCGAGCCAGACTCTAGGGCTGATTCGTTTTACGCAGTTTACCAATTCCACGAGCTTTATTCAGAGGGTCGGTCTCGGCAGCGCCCGGGATCGCAGACGTCTTGCCAAGGCCCGGGGTGGCACTGACCACGGCTTTCTCGCGATATGGCTGCTTTTGCTCATACAGAGCCCGTCGGGCTTGCAACTCGGCGCGGTCACGGTCGGCCCCGTCGGGCAGGGCTTTGAGGGCTTTGTCGAGGGTGGCCAGCGCGGCGTCAAATTGGCCGTCGGTCGCCTGGGCGGCAGCAAGGGTGTCGAGGTAACGGTAGTCCTCTTCACCATCGAGTTCGATGGCCCGCTGGGCGGTTTGCATCGCCAACTTCGGATCGCGAAACAGCTCATCAGGGCAGGTCGACAGTAGCCACGCCGCCGATTGATAGCCGCGGCCGTAGTCGGGAGCGATACGAATGGCTGCCCGCAGATCGTTGGCGGCATCGTTCCAACGATTCAGGTCGGCATAGGCGTCGGCGCGGAGCACGTAGGCCAGCGCATAGGCGTCGTCGGCGGCAATGGCCCGCGTGTAGTCTTGGATTGCGCGGTTGTAGTCAGAGAGTTGATAGTAAGCGTAGCCGCGTCCGACGAGCGACGGCGCGTCGTTGGCTTTGAGCTTCAAGGCCTGATCGTAATCGATGATCGCCGGGCGAAACTCCCCCTGGCTGCTCTTGAGTTCACCACGATTGAAAAACACGTTGGGAAAATTAGGCTTGAGGGTGATGACTTTGTCGAAGTCGGCACCGGCCTCCTTGATCTTGCTTTGCATGGCATAGCTGACGCCGCGATTATGCAAGGCGCGCCAATTATTGGCGTCGATGCTCACGGCCTTTTGAAAGTCGGCAAAGGCGGTCTCTTCTTGCCCCGCCTCGCTCCGCAACTCGCCCCGACGATTGTAGGCCCAAGAGGTCAGATTGTTGGCGTAACCTTTTTCGGTATCGGTGGGAGTCCCCTTGGTCCCCTCTTCGCAGAGCCGGATAACTTCGTTGAGCTGCGCTTCGGTGGCCGCCTCGCGGCTCGCCTCGTAGGCTTTTTTGAGCGAGTCGTTCACGGCCTGGGCGGAGGCGGATGAGGCAAGGGCGAAGATGAGCACCCAGGCGACGAAAACCCGCGCCCATCGGACGAGGGTGGTGAGGGCAGCGAACCGGGTGAGGGAAGATCGCCGCGAGTCGAGTGCTCGCCCGACCCTCATCTGGCCTTCGGCCACCTTCTCCCAAAGGGAGAAGGGTTTTCCGCCACGTTGCAAGACCAAATGCAACTCATTTAACGCTCGCATCATGTTCTCTCTCCCACTTCAATAGCTTGTTAGGCGTGTGGCTCGGTCATGCTCCACGGATCGAGCGCGGCTTTCAACTCGGCCGGGGGCAAAATGTTTTGCTCAGTACACAACTGCCGGATAGTCTTGCCGGTTTTGAACGCTTCCTTGGCCAGGGCGGCCGCCTTTTCGTAGCCAATGAATGGGTTGAGGCTGGTGACCATCGACAGGCTCTTTTCCACGCTGGCCTCGCATTGCGGTTCGTTGGCTTCCATTTCCAACGCGCAAAAGTCGACGAAGGCGCGGGTCGCGCCCGACAACAGCGCAATGCTCTCGAGTGTCGTCTGACCCATGACCGGCATCATGATGTTGAGCTGGAACTGCCCGCCAGCCGCGCCGCTGATGGTGATCGTCTGGTCGTTGCCCATCACGCGGGCCGTGACCTGCATCATGCTCTCGCACATCACGGGATTGACCTTGCCGGGCATAATCGAGCTGCCGGGCTGTCGATCGGGGAGCATGAGTTCGTAGAATCCGCAACGCGGGCCCGAGCCGAGCCAGCGGATGTTATTGGCCACATTGAACAACGTGCTGGCGATGGTCTTGAGCTGCGCGTGGCACGCGACCAGCCCGTCGCGTTGGGCGTTGGCCTCGAAATGGTCGACGGCCTCGACAAACGCGATGCCCGTGTCTTGTTCGAGCGCGGCCGCCACCCGAGAGCCGAACTCAGGATGCGTGTTGATGCCAGTCCCGACGGCCGTCCCTCCCACGGGCAGTTCGAGGACCGCATCAAGGGCCTGCTTGGCGCGATCGATCGACAGGGTCAACTGCCGCGCGAAGCCGCCGATCTCTTGACCGAGCCGCAACGGTGTCGCGTCGGCCAAGTGGGTCCGGCCGATCTTGATGATCTTGTCCCAGGCGGCCGCTTTTTGGGCGAGCACGTCATGAAAGCGTTGCAAGGCGGGGAGCAAGTCACGGGAGATTTGCATGGCCACGGCGACATGAATGGCCGTGGGGAAAGTATCGTTCGTGCTTTGGCCCATGTTGACATGGTCGTTGGGATGAATCGGCTTGGCGGCCTGGAAACGGTCGCCGCCCATGATCTCGATCGCGCGGTTGGAAATCACCTCGTTGGCGTTCATGTTGCTGCTGGTACCCGAGCCGGTCTGGAACACATCGATGGGAAACTCGTTGTCGAATTTTCCATCGGAGACCTCGCGGCAGGCTTGCAGCATGGCCTTGACCTGCGCGTCGTTGAGCTTATTTTTGCCGCTCTGGGTCAGTTTGCCCAGATCGCGATTGGCGATGCCGCAGGCGTACTTGACCAGTCCCATGGCATGAATGAGCGGCTTGGGCAGCGGCATGCCAGAGATCGGAAAGTTTTCGACAGCCCGCTGAGTCTGGGCTCCATAAAAAGCCTGGGCCGGCACACGAACCTCGCCCATGGAATCTTTTTCGATGCGAAACTCGGCCATGACGCACACTCGCAGCAAATCTTGGTGACAGCAGAAACATACAACGACACGGCCGGTCATCATACCCGCTGCAAAGCCGGTCTTCCAAGGTGGGAGGAGTCGATCCTGGCGTAACCCTCGCCCGTCGGGATAGGGTGGTGAACGCAGCGAGCCGGGCGAGGGGAGCTCGTAACGCGCTGCCGGCATGACATTGTCCATCGCTGTTGCTACGCGGTATTGAGAGAGAATGACAGGGCGTGATGCGAGCGCGAACTCCCCTCATCCGGCCTTCGGCCAGCTTCTCCCGATGGGAGCAGGACAGGGATCGAGCCTGTTGCTTGCCTGGGAGCTTGAAATACACTGTTGTCTGAGCGGTTCCTGTCATTTAACGCGGCACGACGCGCGTGCCCAACAACAAGGTACTTCAACATGAGCGGGTTACGCGCCGTCGTCGGCTTCTTTGCGAGCGTGGGATTGGCCTCAGTCGTGGCGGCGGCCGAGCCTGCTGCTTGGATCGACGCCGAGCTGCCCAAGGTCGTCGAGTTGTACCAACATTTGCACGCCCATCCGGAAGTGTCGTTTGCTGAAAAAGAGACGAGCGCTCGCATCGCCCAGGAGCTTCGCGCGGTGGGCTGCGACGTGACGACGGGGGTCGGTGGCTTCGGCGTGGTCGGGTTGCTTGTCAATGGCGATGGCCCACGGCTGATGATACGCACCGACCTCGACGCCCTGCCGGTGACCGAGCAGACCGGCTTGGTCTTTTCCTCGAAACTGAAAACCACGGCCGCCGACGGCAATGAGAGCGGCGTGATGCACGCCTGCGGGCATGATATTCACATGTCGAACATGATCGGCACGGCTCGTTACCTGGCGGCGAACAAAGACCGCTGGCGCGGCACGGTGATGTTCATCGGTCAACCGGCCGAGGAGAAAGGGGGCGGCGCGCAGGCCATGCTCGCCGACGGGCTATTCAAGCGGTTCAAGCAGCCCGACCTGGCGTTGGCCCTGCACTGCGACAGCACACTGCCCACCGGCAAGATCGGTTTTCGCGCCGGTTACGCGCTGGCCAACGTCGACAGTGTCGACATCACGCTCACGGGCAAGGGGGGGCACGGGGCCTATCCGCACACGACGATCGACCCGATCGTGATGGCCGCGCATCTGATTCTCGATTTGCAGACGATCGTGAGTCGCGAGATTAAGCCCACCGATCCGGCCGTGGTCACGGTGGGGTCGATTCATGCGGGCACGAAGCACAACGTGATCAGCGGCAGTTGCCACTTGCAATTGACCGTGCGGAGCTACAGTCCGCAGGTGCGCAAGCAACTGCAAGCCGCGATTGAACGCAAGGCGAAGGCCGTGGCCGCCAGTCACAATGCCCCGGAACCGAAGATCGAGTTCTCCGACGGTACCCCGGCGATGTTTAACGACGAGGCGCTGGTGGCCCGCGTGGTGCCCACATTTCGTCGCGTGCTCGGCGAGGCGAACGTTGAATCGGCCGAGCCGTCGATGGGAGGCGAGGACTTTAGCGAGTACGGACTGGCCGGCGTGCCGA
>CAZZBK010000061.1:0-1950 GCA_964652155.1 uncultured Planctomycetaceae bacterium
TGTTGAGGAAGAACGAGCCTTCGTAATACATATTGCCGCGCGAGAGCGAGATGGGATTATACTTATGATCATCGTTTGCATTACCTGGGTCGGGGTCGATCACCCCTGGCCCCGCCGCGAGTGGGCGATTGTCGTCGATCCGTCCCCTCGGCTTCGAGTGGGGCCACATGTTCGTGGCACCAGGGCTGGGCTGAATGCGTGGGTAGAGATCATTCCGGGCGTTCTTCTCATTGTGAAAGTTGAACAGGGTGTACTCGCCATAACGGCCTTCGGCCTTGTCCTTCGGTTCTGGATAAGAGGCGTCGAAGTCGTCGCCGGTATGCCTGGTGTTGGGAATCCCTTCGAGCAAACTGCGGTACGGGTTGTGGGATAAGTAAGCAATACTCCTGTCCATCAAGTTTTCGTTTAGACTAGCGTTGATGGGTGACATCAGCGGCGCGAGATTCACCTCGGCCACGCTCATGCCGTGCCCCATCGTTGCGATTTTTAACCCCTCGACCTCGGAGGGCCAACCGCTATGGATCGTCGTAGGCGAGTTAACTAGGCCACCCGTATAGGGACCACCGAAGTATTGGTTTCCCTGCCCACTTTGCTGACCACGGTTGAGCCACGGCAAGGCACCCCGTATCGGACCTCCACTGTTAAAAAGCGGA
Source organism: uncultured Planctomycetaceae bacterium (assembly GCA_964652155.1). Classification (GTDB taxonomy): domain Bacteria; phylum Planctomycetota; class Planctomycetia; order Pirellulales; family PNKZ01; genus CAZZBK01. The sequence goes on from CAZZBK010000061.1 coordinate 654, forward strand.
GGAGTGGAGGGGGGCAACGGCACTGTCTGGAGCGTCGACATCGAAACGTTCGCCCCTTGCAAATAGCCTTGCAAGATTTTGCCGTCAGCCTCGGGTTTGGTGAAAATCAGGTCGTTAGGTGCCATCATCCCAACGGGCGGCGTACCGTAGCTTGCCGCATCGTTGTGCAGCGTCGGTTTTTTGTTTCCACTCGAATCGGGCATCACGCGCGCATAATGCGTCGAGTTGCCATGCACGTTGAGATTGAACCGGCCATCGAGATCGATGCACAAAATGGCAAACAGCGTCTTGAAACGCCGACCGTCGGGCCCCGTCTGCACCGGCGCGCCGAGGTCGACCCAAATGCTGTCCGGCTCGCCGTTGCCCGTGTTGTCAACGTCCCACGGACCATTCACCGGATCGAACGCCGGATTGTTCGACCACTCGGGCATCGTGGGGTCCCAGGGCTTCGTGCCGTCGTCCATGTGGTCTTGCGGATCGGGGCGCAAGATGATCTTCTGCCGCAGCCGTTCGGAATTGGTTCCTTGGCCCGCGGGCAACGAGGCCCACGCGCCTGGCGTGGAGGGGTTGTTACCTAGTGCGTTGATCCAGTAGGCGACCAGATCGGCGCGATGCAACGAGGGGGATTTCGTGCTCCCCCCTTCGACGGCGGCCAACAGCATGTTCTGATAGTCGGGCGCATCGTAGTCTTCGTCGGCAAACACGCCGGCGGGATTAAAGCTGCCGCCGTAGGTGTAAGCGCGATCGAGCGTTGCCAGATAGGTCCGATAATCCGAATCGGTCGGATTCGGCAGCAACGCAAACGGCTTGCCGGCATTCATGCCGCCAATCAAAGTTTGCACATTGCTGTTGAGCAAGTCGTTCGAGCTGTTGGGGTTCAGATAGCCAAACCCCGCGCCATTGTACGGCAAACCGTTGATCACCACGCGATCGCCCACTTGTGGCATGCCACCGTTGTCGAACACGCGCACCAGCAGATAGCTGGCCGCGCCGAGCGCCGGGATATAGGAGCGGACGATGTGACTCGAGCAATGCCGGGCGGGGCCGTCGAGCATCGTAATCACGCGGCCGCCGTAGTAGCCTTCGATGTTATCCACGTAGCCCGAGCCCGAACCCGTGCTCCCCGGGGGTGGCTGCAAGCCCAGATAGAACTCGGTTGGATCGGACCCGATGGGGTTCCCCCCTTGCACCGCCTCGACGACATCGTCGATGATCCCGTTGCCATCGTCGTCGACGCCGGCCATGCCGGGCTGGCGATCGTTGCCGAACGAATACACGCGAATTTCCCAAAATTCGG
>CAZZBK010000061.1:2050-32642 GCA_964652155.1 uncultured Planctomycetaceae bacterium
CGGCAGCGCGCGCACGGCGGTCACCACGCCCACGATCGATTCGTTGCCGTACATGTCCTCCAGCAGGCTGTGCGGCCCCATCACCGATGTCGGATTATTGCTGCCGCGCACGACTTGCATCATGGCCCCGTAGAGCCATGACTCGTTCATGTTGCCCACCTGCTCGTAGCGGTTCGAGGCCAGTGCCGAGAGCCGATGTTGGGTGGACGACATGACAAACGACAAGGCGATCAGCATGAACATCGTCAACAGGCCAAGCACCACCATCAGCACGACGCCCCGCTGGCGGGCCAACTGCCGTGTGCGAATCATAGGTCACCTTGCTTTCACGCTGACTTGGACGTACTGGGACGACGTTAATCCAGCCACAAATTGTCGCTTTCGCGGAGAACCACCTTCTCGTACACCCCCTGCAACCCACTGAGAATGACGCCAAAGCCCCAGGGATTGTTGTTTTCAATGACCGGCGGCGGTTTGCTGCCGCGAACATTCCAGTCGCGGCCCGACAATCGCACGTTGCGATACCAGCCATTTTTCACGCTCGACCCCGTCAGGGGCTGGACCTGATCATCGGCCGACAGAATGTAATACCACTGCGCCACGGTGATGTTGCGTGACGGGTCGACCGCCCAGGGTTGCTGACCGGTCACGAGCAGCCATTCGCCGGCGCGCAGCGCGAGCGCCTGCTCGGCCTCGAGTTGGTTGTCGACTCCGCTGATGTAGACCGTGGCCTCACTCGAGCCGAATTGCAAACCACCGGCCGACAAGAACTGCACCACCGCGGCACGCTCGTTGAGCCGACCCTTGACGTCGCTGGCCGTCAAATCGCCAACCTGCGTCAGATCGCGTTTGTAGAACACCATCACATAGGCGGTGTACTGCCGTGTCTGCATCGAATCGCCCCCGGCAACCGCGGTTCCGGTGACCGGCACGCCGTAGGCTTCCAAAGGGTTCGGCACAGCCAGCACGGCCCAACTGTAGTCCCCTTGGTTCGCAACCAGCGATTGTGCCGTTGAGCCGCTGGTGCTCAACACGGCCGTGGGCCGCACCCCCTTGCGCTCGGGAATGCTAAAGATCACGTCATCGCTGCTGCGAAAAATTCGCTCGGCCACCGGATTGGTCATGCCGGGAGACAGGTTCTGGGTGGCCGCGATTTTCGTCGGCACGCCGAACACGCCCCGCAACGTGGCGCGCGGCATCCAGTCCTCGTGCTGATATTCCATCGCGTTGACATCGGTGCCAGACAACACATACGGGAACGAAGCCAAGGCCTCGGTCGAGGCGCTGTTGTTCGAGGACGTCGACTGCAAGGACATCATCAACGGGTCGAGCAGGATCGGCACCAAGGGGGGCCTGCCCAACTTGACGGTCGCGTTGCCCGGGTTACCGTACTGGGGCGTCGTTAGGCCGCCGCCCGTGGCTCCGGGCAACAAGACCGGCTGCATCGTCGAGCTGTACAGCCACTCCTCGGGCCTTAACAGCCCGCGAACCTGCAAGTCGCGAAACGCGCTACGCCCCAGTCCGGCGCCACGATCCAATCGCAGGGCGTCAGCCATTTGCAGCCGAGCGACCGGGATCAGCGCCGCCAAACCCAACAGGCCCATGCTCATCACCCCGAGCGCAATGAGCACTTCCATCAAGGTCACGCCGTGGCGTCCTCGCCGCAATCGAGCCGGTGGGCTTCGTCGCGTAGCCATTAACGACCTCCTATCGCCAGCCGGGCAATCACGGCGCGCCGCGCGCCATAGACCACGTGATCGAACGCGTCGTAACCCTGAATCACCGCGACGTTGCCGTCTTGCATGTTGGTCGTGTCTTTAACGCTGCCCCCAGTCCCCCGATTCAAACCATACGGAATCATGTCCGGCAGCACTTGCATGTTTTCGGCGCTCATGATCAAACCGCTCGTGGGGTTGATCGCGACCCACAGGCACTCGGTGTCGGTCCAATTGTTTTGCAGCTGCGCCGCCACTGAGTATTCGGGATTGATGGGGACCCGCACTCGCTTGCCCACCAAGAAATAGATCGGCGCACTCACCCGCGTCTCGACCGTTGACAGCGAATAGCTAACCGAGTTATTCGAATTCGACGTGTCCACGCTCGTTGCTCGCGATTTGATTGTGGCCACGGTCCCATCGGGATGAAACATCACGGTGATCGGTTCGGTGTCGTCGGGGATGTTCGCATCGCCACAAAAGGGAGCGCCGTATTTGCTATTGGCGGCATCCCCCTTGCGCGCATGAAACGGCGCCGCGGCCCCACCCACCCCGGAGTAATTCAAGTCGATCACGACTTGATCGGGCAGCGTCATGCCGCCCCCCATTGCCTTGACCGGCTGCATGAAAATCTTATACCGTCGTGCAAAACCGGCTGTCGTGGGGCTCGACCTCAAGCTCACCGGACCCAATCCCTGATTCATCACCCGATAGCCGTTGGCTGTGTGACGTTCGGGTTGCACGTACTCATTTTCCATCAGGTACCACATCGGCAGATTACCGAGGTCGGGTAACGTCAGGTTGGTCTTGCTTCGCTGATAGTATTTGGAGCGAATGACTGAATACATCGTGTACTTGTAGGAGGAGCCCTCGAATTGAATTTGGTCCCCCTCGCGAATCAACGTTTGAAAGGTCGGGTCGGGCGATGCCCAAACGTCGAGATCGCGATTCGCCACGTCCTGTGGATGGGTGATCAAACAGGGTCGCACCAGCAGGATGCCGTGGGTCGGCCCCGGCGGCGCATTGAGCGGCCCTCCATGCCCAACGACGTAACACTCGGCACCCGAGTTGTCGTAGTCTCCCGTGTACGCCTCTGGCACTTCGATCAGCGACACGACCGACGACGCCTCGGGAAATTCCTGCGAGCGCTCGACTTGGAAACCGCTTGGACGACCCGTCAGCATCGCCCGATTGCGCGCCCGATTGATGAACACCTCGAGTTGCCGCGCCCCTTCGCGCACGCGGCGGCCTTTGAGCGCCGGTGCCAACGTCTGCAAGGCCAGCGCACTGAGAATCAGCACCAGCAGAATCACCACCAATAATTCGACCAGCGTCACGCCACGCCGCGCGACACGCTGCTGAGCCAACTCGAGGGGTTGATGTGGAGCGTTCATTCCCGGTTCCTCAAATGCCACCCAACGTGGCCTGCGTGCCGTGATTGTCGATATTGTCCGACATCAACGGATCAGCCACCTGTAACAGATGCTGGCTTTGTAGCAGCGTTTGATCATAGTATTCGCAGCGCATGCGATACGTGTTGCTGTCCTGGTAGTACGGGTTGGTGAACGTGGCGTAGGGGTTCTGCGACGTCTCTTGCGGTCCCGACGCCGAGTTCACCTGGGTGATGAAATTCAAGCCGTACTCGCCATCCGCGCCGGGCGACACGATCAGCGGCATCGTCAAAAAGCCACGCTCGGGCCAACCGTAGTTCGTGCTGTTCGTCAGCGGCGAGGGCGCCTTCATCCGTGTCGCGCTCAATAGGTGTCCCAGCGTGTTCGCCGACGTCGACTGCCAGCGATCAACCTTGCGCGGGTCCAGCGGATCATGGCGATTTGCCGGATCGCGTGTCACGTAGAAGATGTTCTGGTTATTGAGCCGGTCGTAAACAAACGGATTGTATTGGTAGGTCTGATTGAGGATGTCAGGGGCCAATGCCTGCCGCTGCAACGAGGTCATGTTCTTGATATTGCTGTTATTCAGACTCGGCTTTTGCAATAGGGGCTGCAACTCGGATACATAACCTGCCGGCCAACGCACAAAGCACAACGGACGCCCCCAACCGTCGAGAAACTCGGGCATGCCGTCAGCGTCGACATCTCCCACGTCCGAGGGCGAAAACGCCATGCTCATCACGTCCCGATCCTCGTTCGTAATCGTGACCAATGCATAGAGCAACTCCGCCGATGGCCAATTAGCCACCGCGGTGATGTTGCTTTGCAGATCGTTGCTCGGGGCGGTCGCCTGCACCCGGGCCAAATAGGCGTCGCGCAGCCGCGGCACATACGGCGTCGGATTGCCGCCACCTTTGTCCGAGACGAGCAAAAACACGGGCGTAAATTGTATGTCCTGATACGTCTCGGGCATTTCCATGCGGATCAACTCGCGCATGCCCCACAGCCGCCGCCAATTCAACGCCGAGCGATAGTCGGTCGACTGCCGCGAGGCAATCGTGTTGTAAACCTTGTTGACTTCCATCGTCACATCGACCGGCAGCCGCCGCGTGCGGTACGACTCGTAACGACGCCGGACCGGCTCGTTGAGCCGCGCGATCGTCTGCTGCGTACGCGAATATGCCGCCCGATCGCGCACCATCGACAAGCCGCTCAGCAGCGCCGTCGCCATGATGCCAATGATCACCATCGTCGCCATCAACTCGACGAGCGTGAAGCCGCGACGGTGGTGTGTACGCGAGTACGATCGAGGCATGATGCTATGTGCCTGCATTGTAGGAGTTGGGGTCCGGCGTGATATCAGCCCCCAGTACGGGCGTTTGCATGAAACTATTCAGGTTGTCTTCTTCTTCCTGATCCATGCCGTGGGGCGACCCACCCAGCGAGGCGCTGGGAATCTCTTGCATGTAAGTCAACTCGATGAGCCGATCCCCTTCGCCACTCTCGCTGTACACCTGATCCAGGCCCGCGCAGAGGATCTGAAACCCACTCGCTTCCATCCACTGCACCCCCAGCTGATAATTGACCGGGATCGGCTGGCCGGCGTTCAACAGCTTGCGCGCCAACGGCACCACGGTCCCCGGCGCGATTGCCAACCTAGGCAAGCCATTGCTGGTCCAAGGATACGCCCGAAAACCAGGATTCCCAAAACTGACGTTGCCATTCGCCTGCAACGCCGGCTGCGAGTACGTCGCCGAGTCAAAATACACATACGGCGGGTCGGTCTCTCGCGGCACGTATTCCAACCAGCCGTCGCTATCCAAGTCGGTCAGCCGCCCTTCCGCAAAATCGAACAGCGGCTTGCTTCGCCCCTCCATGTTCGCCGCGTTGAGCAAGAACGGATCGGTCGGGTTCAGATTGAACCCACACAGCTTGCGCGAAGTTAATGGCAAACCGTTCGAGTTATACGGCGTTGGGAAACCACCCAGCCAAAACACCAACGCCTCGGCCGCATCCAAGCTATACAGGTTCAACGGCACCGGCGATCCCGACGAATCCAGGTAATTGTACCGATAGTTCGCGTTGTTATTGATGATAGTGTTCAGCGTTTGGAACTGCTTGCCCGGATTGCCTGGGTTGTTCGGATCGGGCGCAAACCGGGGGAACGCATAGCGCAGGTGCATGACAAAGCGCTTTTGGGCCGCGGAGCTCAGCGCGTCCTGGCTATCGCTCCCCGACAGGTAGTCGGCCAGACATGGCGGGTACTCGCCACGCGCCTCTTTGTAAGCCCCCACCGCCTGCTTGAGCTGCCCGATCTCGACCAGGATCTTCGCTCGACGCGCGGCGGCCAACGGTCCTTGCAAGGCGACCGTCAAGATCGACATCAAGATGCCGATGATCAGAATCACCACCAGCAGTTCGACCAGTGTAAAGCCCGCGCGCTGGCGGTTATTCCTCGACAGACTCATTACTCTTGAGCTCCTTGCAACTTGCCATCCACCCGAGGGCATATTGGTTTACGACAACTTCTCGATCAGGCTAATCAGCGGCATAAACAACGCGATCACGATGAAGCCGACAATGCCCCCCAAGAACACGATCAACAACGGCTCAAGCAAACTCACCAAGCTCTCGGTCAACACGGCCACTTCTTCGTCGTAGTTGTCGGCCACCTTGTACAACATCGTGTCGAGCTCGCCCGTCTCTTCGCCGACGTCCACCATGTTGACCACCAGGTCGTCGACCACCCGGCTCTGCCAACGGAACACGTACAGCAACAGCCCGATGGGCCCAAACCCGAACAACGCCCAAAAGAACGCGGCGAAGAAGCTGAATTTGGGACGCGAGTAATCGCGCATCGGACGCGAGATCGACTCACCCTCGCGGATCGACTCGTAGATTTTCGTGTACATGTACTCGAACATCGCGTTGCCGCAGGTCTCGCGCGTGATGTTGAGTGCTTCGAGGATCGGCACGCCGCTGGCCACCAGCGTCCCCAGCGTTCGCGTGCTGCGCGCCACGATGTTCTTCTCGACAATCTGACCGAACACCGGCATCTTGAGCGCGAACAGGTCCCAACCCATCCGCCCCGCCTTGAACTTGCGCAGCAATTTCACGAACAAGAACAGGCCCGTCGGGATTAGCGGCAACATGAACCACCAATCCTGCACAAACTGGCTGACCGAGATGAGCGCGATCGTGATGTCGGGCAGCGTCGTGTCGAAGTCCTTGAAGATCTTCTGAAACGCCGGCACGATCTTGTACATGATGAACGTCACAATGCCGACGGCCACCAGGATGACGACGATCGGATAGACCATCGCCCCTTGCACCTTGCGTTTGAGCGACTGCGATTTCTCCTGGAACTCGGCGAGTCGGCGGAGAATGACTTCCAAAGCGCCGCCGGCCTCGCCCGCCTTGATCATATTGACGTACAACCGATTGAAGGCCTTGGGCTGTTTGGACATCGCGTCCGACAAGGTCGAACCGCTCTCGATGTCGTCGCAGATATCCATCAGCGCGTTCTTGAGTCGGCTGGGCTTTTGTTGCCCTTCAAGAATTCGCAGACTCCGCAAGATGGGCAGCCCGGCATCTTGCAAAATCGACAACTGCCGGGTGAACATCGTCAGCGTCTTCATCTTGACGCCGCCGAGGACAAACGCCCGGCCTTTGCCACCGGCCTTGGCCGCGGCCTTCTTCCCCTTCTTGACCGAGATCTTGGTGACGTAATAGCCCATCTGCCGAATCGACAGCTGGGCTTCTTCTTCGCTGGCCGCGTCCACGACGTCGGTGATCGGCTTGCCGCCGGCGTCCATCGCTTCGAATTGAAACGTAGGCATGATGCTGATTCCTGGCTTCGGTTCGTCACGCAATCTGGAGGATGGTAATTTCGTTACACGCTGATCCGCGATCAGTCGACAACCGTTTCGCGGACAATTTCTTCGAGCGTCGTCATGCCCTGGTACACGGCTTCCAGCCCCGCGTCGCGGAGCGGCACCATGCCATACGCCTTGGCCCGCTCGCGCAGGTCGTCGGTCGATGCGTTGCGCATGATCATGTCGCGCAGCTCGTCGTTCATGACCAGCAACTCGAACAAGCCGACGCGGCCTTTGAAGCCGCTGTTGTTGCAAAACTCGCAGCCCCGCCCACGATAGAATTTCTTATTCCCGATCTCGTTGGGGCTCAGCCGCATATCCATCAGCATGTCGCTGTTGGGGCGTACCTCTTCGCGGCACTTGGTGCACACGCGCCGTACAAGCCGCTGCGCCAAAATCGCCTCGACCGTGGCCGTGATCAAAAATGGTGGCACACCCATGTCGCGCAACCGTGTCACCGAACTCGGCGCGTCGTTCGTGTGCAACGTGCTGAACACCATGTGCCCCGTCAGCGACGCTTGCACGGCAATCTCGGCCGTCTCGGGATCGCGAATCTCGCCCACCAAGATCACGTCGGGGTCTTGTCGCAAGATCGCCCGTAGGCACATCGCGAACGTGTTGCCAATCGTGGCGTCGATCGGCACCTGCACGATGCCGTCAATGTCATACTCGACCGGGTCCTCGGTCGTAATCAACTTGTCCCGAATGTCGTTCAACTCTGAGAGGGCCGAGTAGAGCGTGGTGGTTTTGCCCGAACCGGTCGGCCCCGTCACGAGCACGATGCCGTTGGGTTTGGCCATCACCTCGCGAAACTCGCTCGTGATCGTGGCGTTCATCCCCACCGCGGCCAGGTCAAGATTGACCACCGTGCGGTCCAACACCCGCATGACGACGCTCTCGCCAAACATCGTCGGCAGCACGCTCACGCGCAAGTCGACCGGGTGTCCGCCGACGGTCAACTCGATCCGTCCGTCTTGCGGCAGCCGCCGCTCGGCAATATCCAGATTGGCCATCACCTTGATGCGCGTCGTGAGCGCAAAGGCCAAGTGTTGCGGCGGCGGCACCATCTCGTACAGCACCCCGTCGCTCTTCACGCGAATCTTGAACTCGCTCTCGAACGGCTCGAAGTGAATGTCGCTGGCATGATCCTTGATCGCCAGCAGCAACACCATGTTGATCAGCTTGCGCACTGGGGCACTGTCGGCCAGCGCCTCGACGCTCGTCAGGTCGAACGCGCCGCTCTCGGCCTGCTCCAAAGCCTTGCTCAACGCGGCGTCGTTTTCCAACTCCGAGACGATCGACTCGACGCTCTCGGCCGACGAATAGTATCGGTCCAGCGCCTGGTTGATCTCGCGCGGCGTGGCCACCACCGCGCGCACATCGTAGCCTAAAAAGTTACGCAGCTCGTCGAGCACTTGCAGCTTCTGCGGTTCGCACATCGCCACCGTCAGCATGTTGTCGCGAAAGGCGATGGGGCAAATGCGATACAACTGCGCCATCGGCTCGGTGACATAGCCCAACACCTCGGGCGGGATCACGATCTCGCTGAGCGTGATCGCCTGCATGCCGAACTGCTCGGCAAGCGCCTCGGCCACCTGGTCTTCGTTGACCATCTCCAGCCGCACGGCGATTTGGCCGAGCAACTCGCTGCCGCCCCCCTTCTTCTGTTCTTCGATGAGCGTCTCAAGCTGGTCGCGCGTGATCCAGCGATGCTCGACGAAGATTTGGCCAATGCGTTTGTGTGCCATGACGAACCTGAACCAGCGTGTGCGTGCGTTGTGTTATCCGCCGAGAGAACCACTAACCCTCTTCCGCCTTGTTGGCCACGTCGGGCAAGCCGCGCTCGTGCCGCTGAATGCGCAGCGCGAGATCGTCGGGCGACTGGGCCTTGATCATCACCTCTTCCTTGGCCACGATTTCGTCGGCGTACAGCCGGAACAAATTGTCGTCGAGCAACTGCATGCCCAGCTTGGCACCCGTCTGAATCGCCGAGTTGATGCGGAACGTCTTGTTCTCGCGAATCAAATTGGCGATGGCCGGCGTGACGACGAGCATTTCGTACGCGCCAACGCGCCCTCCCTTGATCCGCGGCAGCAACGTCTGCGACAGCACACCGACGATCGATGTCGACAACTGCGTGCGAATCTGCTCCTGCTGGGTCGTCGGGAACACGTCAATAATCCGGTTCACCGTCCCCTGCGCGCCGGTCGTGTGCAACGTGCCGAACACCAAGTGCCCCGTCTCAGCCGCCGTGATCGCCGTTTCAATCGTCTCCAGATCACGCATTTCACCGACCAAGATCACGTCTGGGTCCTGTCGTAGCGCGCGACGAATCGCCTCGGCAAACGACGGCACGTCGACCCCAATCTCACGCTGATTGACCGTCGACATCTTGTGCTGATGCTGAAACTCGATCGGATCTTCGATCGTAATGATGTGATGGTCGACGTTCTCGTTCAGGTAGTTGATCATGCTGGCCAGACTGGTCGTCTTGCCCGACCCGGTCGGACCCGTCACCAAAAACAGCCCGCGCGGACGCATGATCAGTTCTTTGCAGACTCGCGGCAGGCCGAGGTCATCCATGCTGATGAACTTGTTCGGGATCTGGCGCAGCACCAGCCCGACGTTCCCACGCTGCTTAAAGACCGACACACGGAACCGTGCCTGCTCGCCAAAAGCAAACCCAAAGTCGGTGCTCCCGGCCTCCTGCAACTCGGTCTGGCAACGCTCGGGAGTGATGCTCTTCATCAAGCTCACGGTGTCCTCTGCCGCCAGCACCTTGGTCTCCAGCCGGCGCAGTCGTCCGTGCAGGCGCAACACCGGGGGCTGGCCAACCGCGATATGCAAATCGCTGGCCCCTTGATTGACGACCACCTGCAACAGCTTGTCGATGAGGATCGAACCCATGAGTTCCCTTTCTCTTCTAGCGGGGATTATTCGCAGTGCGGTGTTAAATAGCCAAATCCGTACCGACAAAAGCGGCGGACGATCGAGCGTTGGGCAAGGGCCGAACGGCCCAGGGTGATAAGTCGCTGCCAGTATTAGCCCGATTGGGCTCTGGCAAGATGAGACGATTCAAACCAGTCAGACTCTATCCATATTAACCTGAGTTGCTGCTCCGGAACCTCCGCGGGAGAAATTAGTCGGCATCGACCCGCTTGGCATTCCGAATCACCTCCTCGATCGTGGTCACACCGCGCATCGCCTTCTGAATACCGTCACTGAATAACGTCTTCATCCCATTGGCCACAGCGACCTTACGGATTTCTTGCGTGCTGGAACCCTTGAAGGCCAGCTCCCGAATTCGAGAGGTCATGGTCATCAGTTCGTAAATTCCCATTCGACCCCGATAACCCGTCTTGGCGCAGTTCGAGCAGCCTTTCCCCTTCATAAAGGTGGCCTTTTGCGCCAGTTCGATGGGGATACCGGCCGCTTCGAGCATCGTGTCCGAGGGGCTGAACGGCTGTTTGCACTTAGGGCAAATGATCCGAACCAACCGCTGAGCCAGGATCGCAATCACGCTGCTAGCCACCAGATATGGGGGAACTCCCATGTCTACCATACGTGTAATAGCGCTGGGCGCATCGTTCGTATGTAGTGTACTGAAAACTAAGTGTCCAGTTAAAGATGCCTGAATGCCCATCTCTGCAGTCTCGCTATCACGCATCTCACCCACCAAGATCACGTTCGGGGCCTGACGCAACATCGCTCGAATGATCCGGGCAAAATCCAACCCGATGTTGTGCTTCACCTCCACCTGATTCACGCCCGGCAGGTAATATTCGACCGGGTCCTCGGCCGTAATGATTTTGCGGTCTGGGCGGTTTAGCTCGTTCATGGCGGCGTACAGTGTCGTCGTCTTGCCCGAGCCTGTCGGTCCCGTCACCAGCACAATCCCGTTGGGTCGTCGGACCAATTGATTAAAGACCCGTAGGTCTTCTTCTGCCATGCCTAGCTGGCGGAGCCCCACCTTGATCGTGTCCTTATCGAGCACTCGCATGACGATCGACTGCCCATGATTGGTGGGGAGCACACTCACGCGCAGGTCGAGCTGTTTCTCTCCCAGGCTGACTTTGATCCGCCCATCCTGGGGGCGTCGCCGCTCGGCGATGTCGATCTTCGCGAGGATTTTGACGCGTGACATGACCGCGTTCTGCAGCCGCTTGGGGACGCTATCACGTTCCTGCAACACGCCGTCGATCCGGTACCGAACGCGCACCCGGTCCTCGAACGGCTCGACATGGATATCCGAGGCACGCATTTGCACCGCCTCGGTGATCATGAGCTGCACGAGCCGAATGATCGGCGCGCTTGCCTCGTCCATCGCCTCGTCGCCCCCCCCCTGCAAGTCTTTCATCTCGGGGACGGCATCGGCGGCGAGATCCTGAAACATTTCCTCGTTGGCCGCGGCCGAGTACGTGCGGCGGATCGCGTCATCAATCGCCTGCTTGGGAGCCAACACCAAGTCGATCTTGCGGTTCAAGACAAACCGCAACTGGTCGAGCATATCGAGATCGTCCGGGTCGGCCGTGGCGACGGTAATCTGTCCTTCCTCGGCCGAGATGGGGAACACCTGATGCTCGCGGGCCAGGCTCTCCGGCAGGATCTCGATCACGTCAGGATTCGGCTGAAATTCGCCCAATTTCACGTATTTCAGTCCGCTGATCTTGGCCAGCGCCTTGCAAATCAGCTCGGGCGTACAGTGCCCCAGTGCGATCAGCGCGTCGGCCAACGAGGTGTTACGGGCCCGCGAGGTCTTTTGCGCTTCCAGGACCTGTTCTTTGGTCAGCACCTTGGCTTGGATCAACAGGTCGGTAAACGTCACCTTGGGCGGCATGAAGACTCGCTTTCCGCAATAGAACTTCCGTGACTCACAACCGCTCCACCGACGTTGCGCGCGTTGGTGAGCTTGGATAACACCGACCTGCGTGGCCATCCGCGCCACGGCGAGACCGGCCAGACCGTCTCCGCGAGACCTCGACGGTGGTCGATCGCGAGAAATAGATCGAGACGAGCGTGCGAGGAGGCCTGCGGAATTTCACCCAACGGGCTAAAATTCACGGTACCGCCCCACTCCGGGAGTGTCAACAATCTGCCCGCAGAACGCTGGAGAAACGGCCAATTTGCTTACCGCACCAAGGCTCGCGGCGATCGTGCGCTAAGCAGCGAGCGGCTCTGGACGCGAAACTGCTGGGCCTGCTCGCGCAATTGATCGGCCTGCTCATAAAGCCCTAACTCTTCCAGTTGATGGGCCACCTCTTCGAGTTGCCGCGCCGAGTGTCGAAGTAGTCGCGCCTGATCCGCCGAGTTTGCCTCGGCCGGGCTCGCAACGGCTCGCGGAGTCCCTGCCTCGGTGCCCCCTTGCTGCCGTGCCAGTCGCAACTGGAGTTCGCGTCGCAAGGCCTCGTCCACCTCCCCCGCAGCCGGCGCGAAGCTCGTCCCCTTGAGCACCGTGCCCCCCCGCAACTCGAGCTGCTGCTTGATCTCGTTCACCACCGAGCGTGCGGCTGGATCGCTCGACGGGTCCTCGGCTTGGCTTGATCGACCGCCGGCCAGCGCGAGCGTCAGCCCACACACCATCGCAAACGTTGTCGTGAAATGGCTCATCATGCTGGACCCCATACAAACGGCACGATCGATCAATGACTCGGATGTGTCAATCTATCGGCTGCCTCGCTCCAGCGCAAAGGCCAACTCGGCGCATCAGGCCACTGCAGTGCTATCACGGGCGATCGATGCCAGGCATGGCCTGTGATGCCAGCATGCAAACGTCCCTTGTCGCCTGAGGGCGTTTTGCCTATTCTCTCTCGCCCGATGGTCTCTACTGCGCTCATTGGATCTCGTTCATGGCAGGCGTCCTCTTTCACCTCCGGATCACGACGCTGAGCGTCGTCACGTGCAGCCTCGTGGGCTGTGCCGTGCCTTGGTGGGGGAGCGTGGGCGTGAGTCCACGAGACTTTGAAGCGGCAGCCAAAGAGACGCCGCCGGCGGCCGCGATCACGAGCCCCTATGGTTCATCGCGTGACGAACGCGCGCGCGTCGAGAGTCAGTACGGAAGTTCGAGCGCGTCGGCCGACAGCTCGTCGAGCGACGCGAGCAAGCCCCAGGACGAGAACAAGCAAGCTCTGTGCGACGTGCTGGGGCAACTCAAGGCCCAAGGCGCGATCGACGACGCGGCGCTGGCCGAGATGCTCAAGGGGGTCAACGATCTCGAGCCGTCGATGGTCAAGCACCTGACCTGGATGTACCGCGCGACTCTGAACGATCTGAACAAGCCTGCGCCCTCGGCAGAGCATGCGTCCCGCGCAACGGCTACCGACGCGACACCGGCGAAGAGTTCCACGGCCGAGAGCAAGCCGATCGTTCAAGCCGCCGACAAACCGTTGAGCAAGAGCGCGTCGACAGCGCAAAGCAAGCCGACGGCTGTGGAGAACCCTGTCATCGAGACGGACCCCGAGCCGACACCCGTTCAGCCGGTGAAAGCCCAACCCACGGCGGTTCAAAAGCCGTCCCCGGCCCAAGCTGCGGCAGCTCAAGAGAGTCCGCCGCTCGAATCGGTGCCGCTCGATTTCCCGCAGTCGTTGGCACGGTCGATCACGGCGCTTGAAAAGAACGTTGGCACAGCGTCGAGCGACAAGAGCGCGCTGCGGACGCAGGCCTTGCTGCGAATGCTTTACCTCACGGCCGGTCGACGCGAGGACGCGCTGCGACCGATCGAGGGTTTGAACGAAACCGAGCAGGAGTATTGGACGCATCAACTGTATGCGTTGTCGACCTACCTCGACGACGAGCGACTAACCGACCCCATGCGGCGCAGCGCCGAGGCGAGCCGACACTTGGATCAAGCCGCCCGACGCCTGCGCGAGAGCGCGGGTCTGACGGTGCGCAATCTCACGTTCTGCTCGGCCGTGAGCAGCTATGGTGTTTACACGCCGATGACCAAGAGCGAGGTCAAGCCCGGCCAGCAGTTGCTGCTCTATGCCGAGGTCGAGAACTTCACCAGCCGCGAGACCCCGCAGGGCTACCATACGGCGCTCAAGGCCCGGTACCAGCTTTTTGACAGCAAGGGGACCAAGGCCGACGAGCACGAGTTCCCCGTGACCGAGGAGCACTGCCAGAACCCGCGGCGCGATTATTTCGTGCGTTACTTCCTGACCGTGCCGCAGCGACTGTACGATGGCAAGTACACGTTGCAGGTGACGGTCGAGGATACGCTGGGCAACAAGGTTGGCCAGGGCTCGATCGATCTGCACGTGAAGCAGCAGCCCAAGTAGTGCCGCATGGAAACATTCGATTTGCTGGTCATTGGTACCGGAGGCATCGGCAGCGCCGCGCTCTACGAGGCCGCGCGACGTGGCGCTCGCGTGCTGGGCATCGATCGCTTTGAGCCCGGCCACGATCGGGGCAGCTCGCACGGCCAGACCCGCATGATCCGGCAGGCCTATTTCGAGCATCCCGATTACGTGCCGCTCGTGCTGCATGCCTATGGGCAATGGGCTGAGTTGGAACAGCGACGCGGCGAACAACTGTATTTTGAGACCGGGTTGCTCGAAATCGGTCCGCGCGATGGCGAGGTGGTACCGGGCGTGTTGGCCAGCGCACAACAGCATCAGCTTGAAGTCGACTCACTGAGTGCGGCTGACGTGCGGCGGCGGTTCCCCGGCTTCCGCATGCGTGATGATCTGGCGGCGGTCTTCGAGCGTCGGGCGGGCTACTTGCGCGTCGAGGCCTGCGTCGTGGGGCACATCGAAGAGGCGCTGCGGCTCGGCGCTCGGCTCGTGTGCGACGAGGCGGTCGAACGCTGGCACGTCGACGGCCAAAACGTCGTGATCGAGACCCATCGCGGGCAGTACATAGCCCACCGCGCGATCGTGACCGCCGGAGCATGGGCCGGCCAATTGCTCAGTACGCTGAGCGGGTCGCTTGAGGTGCGCCGCAAACCGCTGTACTGGTACCAAACAACGGCCGATCATTTTCGCCGCGAGAACGGCTGCCCCGCGTTTCTCTACGAGGCCCCGCAGGGCATCTTCTACGGCTTTCCGCAAATCGACGAGCGTGGCATGAAGATCGCCGAACACACCGGCGGCCGCGTGGTTGACGATCCGTTGCAACTCGACCGCACGCTCGACCGCGCCGATCAAGCTCGGGTCGAGGCCTTCGCGGCCGAGTACCTCAGCGGCCTGAGCAACGTCTGCAACGAGCATGCAACGTGCATGTACACGATGAGCCCCGACCAGAATTTTGTGGTCGATCGCCATCGCGAGCATCCGCAGATCGTGTTCTGCGCGGGGCTCTCGGGTCACGGCTTCAAATTCGCCCCCGCGCTGGGTCAAGCCTTGGTCGAACTGGCCCTCGATGGCGAGACCCGTCTGCCGGTTGGGTTTTTATCAGCCGACCGATTGCGATAAGGTTCGCCGAATAATCGTTGGACGACCGCACATCGCTCGTTTAGACTGTGGGCTCTTGCCCAGTTGTTGCTCACTCCCACCTGCTCCATCGACCGGGGATATCCAAGTCATGATCGCTCGCCTGTTCACCGTCACGGTCCTCTCGCTCGTCACGCTGTTTGCCGTGTCCGCTTCGGCGGCCGAGGTCTCGCTCGACAAGACCGAGCAAGGCTACGCCGTGAAAATCGACGGCAAGTTGTTTGCCGAATACGTCATTCTCTCGGGCAACAAGCCCATTGTGTGGCCGATCATGGGGCCCACCGGCAAGTCGATGACCCGCGCGTACCCGATGCAAGACATCGAAGGCGAGCGGAAGGACCATCCGCATCACCGCTCGTTGTGGTTCTCGCACATGGAAGTCAACGATTGGAATTTTTGGGCCGAGGCGGCGAGCTACGGCAAGAAGTCTAGCGAAGCAACCCAAAAGCTCGGGCTGACCAAGCATCGCGAGTTCAAGCTGGCCAAGGTCGAAGGGGGCCGGGCCCTTATTACCACGCTCAACGATTGGCTCGCCCCCAACGGTTCCAAGGTGCTCGAAGACGAGCGGCGGCTGGCCTTCTTCGCCACGGCGGAGAGTCGCGTGATCGACTTTGATATCGACCTCACCGCGACGAACGGGCCGGTCAAGTTTGGCGACAACAAGGATGGTGTCTTCGGCGTACGCGTGCCGACGAGCATGGACGTGGACAGTAAGCTGGGTGGCAAGATCATCAACAGCGAGGGTCAAATCGACAAAGACGCCTGGGGCAAGGCGGCCAAGTGGTGCGACTATTTTGGGCCCGTCCAGGGCGAAACTCTCGGCGTGGCAATTCTCAATCACCCGTCAAGCTTTCGTTATCCCACACCGTGGCACGTGCGGAGCTACGGGCTGTTTGCGGCCAACTGCTTCGGCCTGAACGATTTCGCGCCGAACACTTCGGCCGACGGCAGCTACACACTCCCGGCCGGCGAGAAGCTCAAGTTCCGCTACCGCGTCGTGCTGCACAAGGGTGACGACAAGCAGGCCAAGATCGAAGACGCCTTCACCGCCTACGCCAAGGAAGCGAAATAGCGTCAGCGGATCGAGCGCCGGAAGCTCTGCTCGTAGGCAATGCCGCCGTTGACGTCGCGGAGTTGAAAGACAATTTCGCTCTGCTGGCCTTGAGGTCGCAGCTCGACACAGAGAAAGCCCCCCTGCACGCGATGAAAGCGGTGGAACTTCGCGTCGTAGCCGGGGCTGCCGCTGGCGTGCGAGTCACTCGCCGGTCCGACGCTAAACTCTCGCACGCCGGTCTCGGGATGGACCGAGTAATACTGCCAGTGCCGGTCACCGTTGATGACGAAGAACTGGTCGCTCACGTGAGATTGGATCCACGCCCGCAATTCGTTCCCTTCGTGTGCAAAGCCCTCGTTGGAATGGTTGTCGTTTTTGCCCTTGGGACGGTCGGGGCCCACGAGCGGCGTGGGGCTGATGAGCAGCTTCCAGGTCGCGTCGCTCTGCTGGACCGTTTGCTTGAACCAGGCCTTTTGCTCGGCGCCCCAAATGGTTTTCTCGGGTCCGTCGAGCAGCGAGTTCTGCGAGCGGAAGTCGCGTCCTTCGGCGAACCAGACTTGCAGGTCGCGCCCCCAACGGAAGGTGCGATAGGCACTTCCCGCCCCTAGGGGCGCTTGCTGCCGGAAGATCTCTTGTCCGGCGGCGAACGTGAGCTCGCCGACTTTCATGCCCGGCCACGTGTCGTTCGTCAGCACGTCATGGTCGTCCTTGAGCCAATAGGTCGACGTGCTCCGGAGCAGCGCAACTAAGCGCGGCAGACTAAACATCCGCTCCCAGTGCAGTCGAGCCAGCGCGGGGTTGACGGCCCGCGGCGCGTTGCTGTCGTAATAGACCAGGTCTCCCGTCAGCGACACAAACCGCGGCTGCAGCGCGAGCATTGCGGGGTAAATCGGGTGCCCGTCGACATGATCCCGATCTTGATACCCCTGGCAGGTCATGACACAAAACCGCAATGAACTCGGTTCGCTCGCGGGTGGAGCGGTATGAAACGCGCCGCGAAACTCGCTGCTGACCCGCTCGTCATCGAGCGTGGCGGCCTGGCTGATATAGTGATAGGTGCTGTCGGGCCGCAACTCGCGAAGCGTGAATTGATGAATGAAGTCGGTCCGCTCGCCGACCTCGACCCAGGCGGTTTCGCGCGCGTCGCTCAAATCTTCGTGCAAGCTGTAACGCAACCGCACGCGCCCCGCCATGCCCGGGCAAGCGCCTTCGATCTGCTCGACGCTCAGGTCCGGAGGCGATTTCTCTTTCTTGGCGGATCCCTTTTCGTTCGAGAAGGTCACGCCGGAGTTGTTGCGCAGCGGATGCTTGGTGAGCCGAGCCCAGACGATTGCCGAGGTGTCGCTGGCCTCGCCGACGCGCGTGCCCAGCGCCTGGTGCGGCCCTGCGGGGGGTTGCGCGGCCGCGTCGGTCGTAGCTGCCGTCGCGAGCGCCACCGCGCCGCTGCGTTGCATGAAACGTCGTCGATCAAGCGCGCTCGTACTCATGTTGCTTCGCCTCACACGCGGGATAAGAGAGTCCTGGTGATACGCCCGCTGATTGTACCCGAGACAACTCTATTTCCAACTGCCGTTGAAGTAGAGCGCGTAGCCAGACTGGATGGCCCCCACCTTCTTGGTGTTCACGCCACCGGCTGTACCGTAGACCGTCAGGCTGTCGAAACTCGACAACTGAATGCGTGCGCCGCTGGCGTAGGTCATCCGGCCGGTCGTGCCCGAGTACTCAAACGAGTCATTGCCGCTGCTATCCAAGAGCGTGGCGATGTCGTTGCCCAGCGTGCTGCTCAGGTTGGCGAAGACCTGGTCGAACGCCTGCACGTCGAGCCGCGTGGACTTGCCTGACGCGTTAAAGGTATTGAACGTGACCGCGGTTGCGGAGCCGCTGAGCGAGTCGCCGTATTTTGAGCCATCGAGGGTGGCGGTGTCATTCGTGCCGCCGGCGGTCGCATAGGCGTACACCTGCGCAAAGCCGATCGCGTTGTTGGCAAAACCGGTCCCCGAAAGCGAACTCTGCAATGCATTGCCGTTGAACACGTCGTTGCCGACCGAGTCGTACAAAAAGGCTTGGTCTCCGCCGCCACTCGAGTAGCCGTAGGTCTGCTTGAAGCCGATCGACTCGTTGAAGAAGCTCGTGCCGCTCAGAATACTGTAGCCGCTCAGGCCGTAGAAGGTGTCGTTGCCAGCCGAGTCGTAGAGCAGCGCCGTGTCGACACCGCCATTCGAGCTGTAGGCGTAATTGTAGCGGAAGCCGATCGACTCGTTGATGTAGCCTGCGTGCGACATGATGCTATAAGAACTCAGGCCGTAGAAGGTGTCATTGCCGGCTGAGTCATAAAAGCTGGCTGTGTCGGTCCCCGCGTTGCTAAAGGCATAGGTGGCATTAAAGCCAATCGTCTGAACCATGCTGCTCGGGTACGACATCACGCTGTAGCCACTCAGGCCGTAATAGGTGTCGTTGAGGGCCGAGTCATAGAACTGAGCGTTGTCCGTGCCTCCGGCCGAGGAGAAGGCATTGCTGCTGCCAAAGCCGATCGACTCCAGGAAGTAACCGGTCCCTTGCTCGATGCAATAGCCCGACAGGCCGAGGAACGTGTCGTTGCCCGGAGTGTCGTAGATGCTGACCGTGTCCTCGCTTTGGCCAAATGCGTAGTTGGTGCGCATGTTGCGTGAACGGACCGTCGTGTTGGGACCGTTCCAGGTGATCGTGTTGCCTTGCATGGCGACGCGGTCATGCACTCCCGGGGCGCTGTAGATGCCCACGACATCGCTCCCCGTGCCACCGTCGAGCACAAGGCTCGTGACGTTCGCGAAGCTCGACGACGGCGTGAGCACGTTGTTCAGGTAAAAGCGATAACGGGTCGCCGAGTCGAAGATGAACATGAAGTTGTCGTCGCCACCGGTTCCGACGATGGTCGCCACGTTGCCGACGATCGTAACACCCGGCACGACCGAAATGGCCAGCGTGTCGGTGTCGGTCAGCGGCGTCGCCAAGCCATCGTTCCCCAGGTCGTTGGTCGACATCGTGAGTGTGACGTTGCTCGCCGCGTTGGGGGCGAAAAACTTCAGGCCGCTGAGCGCCGAGTTGACAGCGCTGAGCGTGCCGCGAAAGGTCAGCGCGGCGTTGTGGGTGCCGTTCCCCTGCGTGAACGAAAGCCCTGCCGTGCTCGCCAGAGACAAGTCGCCCGCCGTCACGCCGAGCGACACCTGCACCGGAGCACTCAGCGCGTCGGGGTCGCTCACCGAAACGGTCAGGTTGTTGGCGGCGTTGAACGTCACGGTGCTGTTCTGGGCAACCGTGATGGCCGTGGGGAGCGTGTTCACCGGAGGTCGATTCACGGGTTGCAGAGCGGTCGCTGTCGTGAAGTCGATTTTCTTATTGGCCGACGCGACCACGACGTTGTTCACGACCCGCGTGGCACCCAAGCCGCCCCCGGTCGCAGTGACAGTGTAGGTGCCGCTCGGCAATTGCAGTTGATATCCGCCGGCCGTCATGCTCGTTGTGGTAAACGAGGTGCCGCCGCCGACGGGCGTGGCCGTGACCGTCACGCTGCCGAGCCCCTCGTTAATGTCGTAGCGACTGTTGCTGTTGTTGTCGCGGTAGATCGCGCCGAGCAAATAGCTATTTGAGGTTCCAAAGCTGGAGCCGAAATCCTCGGTGACGACCCAGGGGCCCACGTCGTTCGAGTTGGCCGGAGTGTGATTGACGGCGGCGATCCCCACGTCGCGCCACGTCGAGTTCATGATGTTCTGGCGATGGCCCGGGGGACTGTTGCCCCAGTCGACGGCAAAGCCCGCATGGGCATTGAAGGCGTTGGCAGCATACGCGTACACGTTCTCACCCAACGACTGCCAGTTTGTGTAGCCGGCGTTGGTTGCCCGACCGCCGATGTCGGCCTCGCCCGGCAGTTGGTGCGACTGCGTGTGATACGCGATCATTTGCGCACTGTGAAGGGTCGCGGCGGTCGAGAGCGCACTGCTCCAAGCGAGCGGCGCGACGGGCGTGAGCGTGGCAAATTCGTTCTGCAGCTGCGCTGCATTCACGCCGTAGGCTTGCGAGGCCTGCGTGACACCCGGGTCCGACGAGGTCAACGTGGCGACGTTTGTGTAGATGACGCTCAACTCGTGCTGCGGAAACATCCGCATTCGATTGATCGACTCCAGCAGGTATTGCTCGTTGGCCGACGGGTCGAACGCCAGCATGCGGCGGCATTCGAGGCGATCGCAATACAGTCGACGGAAAAACCGCAAGGACATGGGCCCATCCGAGAGATGAGGAAACAATGGCAGCCCGATCCCCTCATTTTAAGCTCGCTCGTGGAGCTCCTTGCGTTAAAAACGGCGAATTGGCGAGACTATTCGGTCGCCGCCCCATCTGCCGTGCGGGTTGTAACGTTTATGATGCACGCTGCCCCGGGCAACTCTCCACCGAGACCCCCTTCATGTTCAAGCTGCCTCGCAACGTTCGCGTGCTCGGTTGGACGAGCTTGCTCAACGACACGGCCAGCGAAGTGATCTTTCCGTTGCTACCCGGCTTTCTGCTCAACGTGTTGGGGGGCAATCGCTTTTACCTGGGGGTCATCGAGGGGGCGGCCGACTCGATCGCCAGCCTCTTAAAACTCTGGTCCGGGACTTGGACCGATCGCTCCGGACGACGCAAAGAGTTTGTGCTTTTCGGTTACACGCTGGCCACGCTCTCGCGACCGCTGATTGGCATCATCTCTGCCCCGTGGCAACTGTTGCTATTGCGGAGTGCCGATCGGTTGGGCAAAGGAATCCGCTCGGCTCCGCGCGACGCCCTGATCGCCGACTCGGTCGAGCCCGGCATGCGCGGGCGAGCGTTCGGTTTTCACCGCGCGATGGATCACCTCGGCGCGGCGTTGGGACCGTCTCTCGCGGCGCTATTCTTGTGGTTCTGGCCAGACGAGCTACGGACGCTGTTCGTGCTCACGCTCATCCCTGGCGTGCTCGTGCTCGTCATGCTCAAGCTGCTGCTTCAAGAATCGCCGAAGCCGTCCAAGCACGAACCGTTGCAATGGACGCTTCGACCCTTCGACCAGCGCTTTCGCCGGTACCTGTTTGCGCTCATCGTCTTTACGCTGGGCAACTCGAGCGATGCATTCTTGCTTGTTCGGGCCAGCGAGTTGGGGGTCGAGACCGTCGCGTTGCCGCTCCTCTGGGGTGCGCTGCATATTGTCAAGAGTTCGAGCAACATCCTCTGCGGACATGCCGTGGATCGGCTCGGCGCTCGCCCGTTGATCTTTCTCGGCTGGCTCGTGTATGCCGCGGTGTATATCGGTTTTGGCCTGGCAACCTCGGCCGCTCAAGCCTGGGGATTGTTCCTGGCCTATGCGCTGTTCTACGGCCTGACCGAGCCTGCCGAGAAGGCTCTGGTCGCCGAGCTGGTGGGAGCCGATCGCAAGGGGCTCGCCTATGGCTGGTTCAATTTTGCGATCGGCGTGGCGTCGCTTCCCGCCAGCTTGATTTTCGGCGCGATCTACCAAACCTTCGGGCCCCTGGCGTCCTTTGGCTTTGGCGCGGCCCTGGCGGCGATTGCCGCACTGCTGCTCATTCGCGTCGATGCCCGACCATAGTCGCTCCTGTGGTAAATGTGTACGATATTGGACTGCTATTCACGGATGTTCGCCCCCTTACGACACACGAGAGAGTGCCGCAATGTGTGACCGGAACGAATCACGACCGAATCCAACCTTCTCAGCCCGCTGGAGTTTGTCCCTTGGGCAATGGATCACCACCTGGGGACTCTTTCTGACGATGATGCTTGACCCCGCCGCCGCACAAGAATCCGCCCAGTCGAAGCTCTCTTACCCGACGACTCGCCGTGGCGACACGGTCGATGAGTATCATGGTGCCAAGGTGGCCGACCCTTACCGCTGGCTCGAAGATGACAACAGCGACGAGACCAAGGCCTGGGTCACCGCTCAGAACCAAGTCACACAGACATATTTGAGCGCGATTCCGCAGCGCGACAAAATCCGCGCCCGACTTACCGAGTTGTGGAACTTCGAGAAGTTCGGCGTCCCCATGCAGCGCGGCGGACGGTACCTGTTCACCCGCAACAGCGGCTTGCAAAACCAGAACGTGCTCTACGTGACCGACGCGCTCGACGCCGAGCCGCGCGAGCTGCTCGACCCCAACACGCTCTCAAAGGATGGCACGGTCGCGCTCACCACCTACGTGCTGAGCGACGACGGCAGCAAGCTCGCCTACGGATTGGCCATCGCCGGCAGCGATTGGCAGGAGTGGAAGGTACGCGACGTCGTCACGGGCAAAGACCTCGATGACCACTTGCGCTGGATCAAGTTCTCCGACGTGTCGTGGTCCGCCGACGGCCGAGGCTTTTTCTACAGCCGTTACGACGAGCCCAAGCCGGGCGAAAAGCTCACCGGCGTCAACTACTTCCAAAAGCTCTACTACCACCGCCTTGGCTCGCCGCAGGCTGACGACAAGCTGATCTACGAGCGGAAGGACGAAAAAGAGTGGGGCTTCGACGGCAACGTCACCGACGACGGTCAGTATCTGGTCATCAGTATCTGGCGCGGCACCGAACGCAAAAACCAGATATTCTATCGCGACCTGAGCCGCGACGATGCGCCGGTCGTCGAGTTGATCCAGGGCTTCGAGGCGCAGTTCGACGTGATCGACAACGATGGCCATACGTTCTGGGTTCGCACCGATTTGAACGCGCCCCGTTATCGGGTCATCGCCATCGATCTGCGCAAGCCAGAGCGCGATCAGTGGCGCGAGGTGATTCCACAATCGGAAGACGTGCTCGAAGGGGCCAACGTAATCGGCGGCCAGTTCGTGGCCAACTACCTGCACGATGCCCGCAGCCGCGTGTTGCTCTACGACCTGCAAGGCCAGCCCAAGGGCGAGGTCAAGCTGCCCGGCATTGGCACCGCGGCGGGCTTTGGTGGCCAACGCAGCGACCAGGAAACGTTCTACGCCTTTGCCAGCTTCACCGTGCCGACCACCATCTATCGTTATGATCTGGCCAAGCGAGAGAGCACCGTCTTTCGCGCTCCCAAGGTGTCCTTTAACCCCGACGACTACGAGACCAAGCAGGTCTTCTATTCGAGCCGCGACGGCACGCGCGTCCCCATGTTCATCACGCACAAAAAGGGACTCCAGCTCGACGGCAGCAACCCCACGTATCTCTACGGGTACGGGGGCTTCAATATCTCGCTCACGCCGGCCTTTGCGGTCAGCCGCATCGTCTGGCTCGAAATGGGAGGCGTGTTCGCGATGCCCAACTTGCGGGGCGGGGGCGAGTACGGCCGCCAATGGCACGAGGCGGGCATGAAACAGCTCAAGCAAAATGTGTTCGACGACTTTATCTCTGCGGGCGAGTACCTGATCCGCGAGCGCTACACGTCGTCGGCCAAGCTGGCGATCGCCGGCGGCAGCAATGGCGGGCTGCTCGTCGGGGCCTGCATGACCCAACGACCCGAACTGTTCGCGGCCGCGCTGCCAGCCGTTGGCGTGATGGACATGCTTCGCTTCCAGAAGTTCACGATCGGCTGGGCCTGGGTGAGCGAATTCGGATCGAGTGACAACGCCGCCGACTTTCCGAATCTGCTCAAGTACTCGCCGCTGCAAAATCTCCGCGGCGGCACGCGCTACCCGTCGACCCTGGTGACCACGGCCGATCATGACGATCGGGTCGTGCCTGCCCACAGCTTCAAATTTGCGGCGGCCTTGCAGGCCGCCCACCGAGGCGACAACCCGGTGCTCATCCGCATCGAGACCAGTGCCGGTCACGGGGCAGGCAAGCCCACCTCGAAAATGATCGACGAAGTCAGCGATGTGTACGGCTTCTTAACCAAGGTCTTGAACTTTTCGTCGCCTCGCTAAGCGACGGAGTATGCGCGAGGATAATGATGCGGGCTTTCATCACGTGCATGATCGTGGCTGCGAGCGCGACACTCACATTGGCCGACGAGCGCGCGCTCAGCGAACTCGTCGAGCGGCTCGGCAGTCCACGCCTCGCCGAGCGCGTCGAGGCGCAACAGGCACTACACGCCGCCGGTGACGCCGCCGTGCCGCTGCTCAAGGAGGCGGCCAAGAACGCCGACCTCGAAATTGCCTTCCGCGCGCGGCATGTGCTGGAGCAACTCGAAAGCGGCATCGGGCCCAACACCCCCGCCGATCTCGTGGCGGCGATCGGCCGCTATCGATTTGGCGATTTGAACGCCAAACTCGCGGCCGTTGACGTGTTCGTCAAATATGGCGAGTTCAGCCGGCTGCGCGCACTTGTCGACGCCGAAACTGACCGCGCCACCCGCGAACAACTCAATCGCAAACTGCTGGGCGTGGTCGAGCAAGAGATTGCCCAACTGTTGGTGCAGGGAAAGTTCGACGAGGCACTCAAGCAACTTGAGCAAGGCTTGCCGCGCGGGACCGCGCCGCACTTGACCGCCTTCCTGCACTTGCGCGGGCTCTCCGCGTCGCGCATCGCGTCAATAAAAGCCCAGCCGATGCTTGATCCCCTCGCGCTTGAGGGGCAACTGCTCCGCGCCCTTTATCGCGTCGAGAAGGATTGGCCCGCCGCCGGTGCGTTGGCCAAGCAGTCCGGGGACGAAAAAGCCGTGCTCACCTCGCAATACGATGTTCACGATTGGGCCGCCATCGACACCAAGCTTGGCGGCACGGCCGTGAGCGGCAACGCTGATGTGACCGCTCGGCTGCGATTGAGAGCCGCGCATGCCGTGGCCTCGCAAGCCCGTGGCGAACCGGCGCGAGTCAACACGCTGAAACAGGATCTGGAGGAATTGCTCACCGCCACCGAGAGCAACGCCCCGGCCGCGTTCGACACCGCCGCGCAGCTCTTGCAGTTGGCCGGTCGACCCTTCGACGCGGTGACATTGCTCCAGGGACGACAGCGTCGCGCGATCTTCGACATCCTCCGCTACCAAGGACGCCACCGCGAGGCCTTTGCCGCGCTGGCGCTCAACGACCCGCGGCAGAACGCTCTGAGCTGGTTCGCGTCGCTCGACGCCGATGGGGCGGATGAGAGCGTGTTTCTGGCCACGCATCCCGTGCAACTGGGGCTCTCCGCCGCCAAGTCACTTTATCTGCTGGGTGAAAAGGACCTCGCCGAGAAATTGTTCAGGGCCATCGCCCAGGTCACGCCGCGCAAAAATCCGCCGCGCGATTTGCTCCGGCTCGTGGTGAATGCCGAGCTCGAACTCGGCATCGACGAGTTGACCCTCGAGCATGCGGCGCTCTATCTGGCCAGTGATCCCAAGAGCGTTAATCTCACCGTGTTGTTTCGACAACCGGCTCCGTGGATCCAACCGTGGTGGACGCTGCTCGACAAGCTCGGCGGCGAACGCACGCCGCGCGACAAGTTTCGCGACCTGCGCGCGCTGGCGCTGAGCACGTTTCGCAAGCAACTCGACGATGCCGCTTGGCAAACGTTCGTCGCCGGAGTCGATACGCTCTCCGGACTCGAAAAAGACGACAAGAAGCGCGGTGCCGAATGCCTGGCACCTCTCGCGCAGGCCGCGCAGCTTCGTGGCGACATCGAGACGGCGAAGAGATACTGGCGCGCGGCGGCCGAGTTGCAAACGCCCAACGCCTGGCTCAAGCTCGGCGATCTGCTCGCGAGCCGTCAGGCCTGGGTCGAGGCGGCCGAGTGTTTTGCCCAAGCGGCGCTGGTTAGTCCGCGCACGGCGCTCCCCCTGTATTTGCAAGGTCACGCGCTGCTCAAAGCCGAGCGGCCCGACGAGGGACAGCCGCTCATCGACCGGGCGCGGCTCTTGCCCCTGGCTCATGTGCAATCGCGATTCGATTTAGCCCGCGAGCTCAAAGAGCGCGGCATGACACGCGAGGCCAGCCAGGAATGGGACTTGATCATGCGCCTCGCGACGACCGACGACTGGCCTTACTATCTCGCCGCCCAGGAACAGGCCGTGGTGCTGAGCGGCCGCGAGCCCGGCGAGGCATCGCATTTGTGGCAACGACTGCGACTGCGATTGCTGCAAGTGCCGGCCGGGGTCGAACGCGACGGACTGCTGCGCGTGCCGCATAACGTCGCCAAGCTGAGCGCCTCGGCGCTGCTTGGCAAGGGGCAGGCCTCCGACGCGGCCAACACTCTGGCGCAAGCGCAGTCGATTCTGATCGACGACGTGCAATTGCCCATCGAGTTTTGCACGCGATTGGAGCAAGCCGATCTACGCTCGGCGGCGGACAAGCTGTTCGAGACAACCTATGCGCAACTCGACGAGACCTGTCGGCTATTTCCCCGCTCGGCCTTGCACCATAACAATCTGGCCTGGCTGTCGGTCAAATGCCAGCGTCGGCTCGACGAGGCGCTCGCGCATGCCCAGCAGGCGGTCGAGTTGCGCAAGGATCATGCCCCTTACCTCGACACGCTGGCCGAGGCGCATTTTCAGAGCGGCCACCGCGACGAGGCGCTGAAGCTCGCGCGGCGCTGTGTGGAACTGGAGCCTGGCAACGCGCTGTACAAGCAGCAGGTCGAGCGGTTCTCGGCCGTCGAGCAGAAGCAGCCCTAGCTCACGCGGAGAGCGTGCTGTGACGCAGCTCTTTGGTCAATCGGCGAATGTCTTGTTGCAGGTGCAACCGTTCGTCGTGCCAGCGCTGTTGTTGGCGGCGATACTCTTGCTGTTCGCTGTCGAGTTCCTGTTCGCGCTGCACAAGGTGCGAAGCTTGCTGCTCGACCTCGGCCTGGCGAGTGGCGACCCATTCACGCAGCTCTTGCGTTTGCTGCTGCAGCTTGTCGTTCTGCTCCAATAGCGATTGACGCAGTTGCTCCAATTGCCGCCGCTGGCTGTCGATTGCCGTGGCCTCGAGTCGGAACTGCTGGGCGACCCGCTGGCGCGTTTGGGTCAGCGTTTGCGACAGCACCTGCGCTGGGAAAGACGCCGACAATTGTCCCCACAGCTCCTCGGTGGCTAGCCGCAGCTCAAGCGTTTCGCGATGCTGTTGCGTCACGTCCTCGTGTTCGCGTTGGAGCGTGGCTTGCCGCAAATCGAGCGCCTCGCTGCGTCGTTCGAGCAACTCGCGGCGCTCCTGCCATTGCTCCCGTTCGTCGCGCTGCCATTGCGCGAGCCGATGGCGTTCGATCTTGAGCTGAGCGTCTAGCCGTTCGCGCTCTTCGACCCATGCCTGCCGGTCGCGCGCCACCTCGTCCTGTTGGGCCAACAAAGTCTGTTCGGCCCCTTCGAGCTGCGCGGCCCGCTCGACCAATTGCTGTTCACGCGCGTCGAGGGCATGCTGGCGATCGATTTCCTGGGGCGTCGGCAGTCGCGCCCGCAGCATGATGAGCCGCGTTTGGGCGTCGATTTCCTCGGCCCGCTTCTCCAGCGCGAGCCGATGCTCTTCCAGGCGGACATGAGCGGCGCGGACCACGGAGAGCGCCGCCTCGCGCTCTTGCACGATCCCTTGCTCCTGGCGACGTCGAGCATCCACCAGGGCCTGTCGATGCGCGGCAATGTCGTGCCGCGCAGCGCGAGTCGCCTCGACCTCATGCAGCAGCCGCCCCACGAACTGCTCGATGCGTTGGGCCTCGTCGACGTTCGATTCGACCGACTCGTCAGCCTCTCGGCTAACCGACAGCGTGTCGAGCGATTCGACCGCCTGTCGGATGAGTTGCAGCTGCGCGGAAAAATGCTCTTCACGCTCGATGAGTTGCGCTGCGCGTTCCTGAATCTGTTCTTGTTGATTGTTGAGCCACAGCCGCGTCTTGCGCTGTTCCTGATCGTAGCTGGCGAGTTGCCGATTGATTTCTTCTTCGCGACGGTCGAGTTGCTGCTTTTGTTCACGCAAGTGCGACATGATCTGTCGCGCCTGCTGCTGCACGTTACGCGACGGAAGTTGCGCGTCGTCTGCGTCGTCGTGGGGGGCGGCCTCGAGCGGAGTCGAGGAGCCCAGCACATGGGGCGGGTCGATCCGTGTCATCGCCGGCGGAGTCGAGTGAGCCGCGTCGGAAGCCGCCGCGGACGTCGAGGTGGTGAGCTGATTCATCGCAACACTCGTCAAGTCGAGAGGGATGGAGGATACTCGCTGCCCACGGTTGGCCGCTAGCGGCGCATGGAACGCGCGCCAGCGACCTTGGGGGTGGGGCGATTATCGACCGCGCGCGGACCCTGACTTGAATTAAAAAAGCCGTCGCGTCGAACTCAGTTCGACGCGACGGCTCTCAGGGGTTGTTCAGCGACTGCTCGCAACGCTGGCTACTTGGCGGCGTCGAGCAGCGATTGCAGTTGGGCCTTGGGCTTCACGCCCACAATGCGGTTGAGCACTTGGCCCCCTTTGAACAGGATCAGCGTGGGGATGCTCGACACCCCAAACTCCATCGCCATCTTGGGGCTGTCGTCGACGTTGAGCTTGCCGACCTTGACCGAGCCCTTGTATTCGCCCGCCAACTCTTCGATCAGCGGAGCGATCATGCGGCACGGGCCACACCAAGGGGCCCAAAAGTCGACCAGCACCGGCTGGCTGCTCTGGAGCACCTCTGCGTCAAAATTGTCGTCCGTGAAGTCAGCGACAGCACCGGCCATGATAAAACTCCGATAGCGTGAAATTGGGCAAAATGTCGTGCTCAGATTATAGGAATCGGCGCTTTCGCCTCCAAGGGGCTACTGAATGTGTTTACGCATTGTACGATTCTGCTTGAGACAGAACCGTACAGGACACTTCGATCGGTCGACGGACCCCGGCCCTGCGCGAGCCCGGTTTACTCAGCACGTCATGCCGTAGTTCATCACGCACCCTGCAATAGGAGCCAACGATCATGACCCCGGAATGTTTTCGTTGTCTGTACCTCACGCGACTCGATCGGGAACGCCCCACGGCCAGCGTCATGCTGCGCCCCAGCCGCGAACTGCCCGAGGGGAACGTGACCGTGCGGGTCGCTTACTCGTCGCTGAACTACAAAGACGCCCTGTCGATGCAAGGGCACCCCGGCGTGACGCGAAAATTCCCGCATGTGCCGGGGATCGACGCGGCCGGCACGGTCGTCGAGAGCGCGGATCCAAGCGTAACGGTGGGCACCGAGGTGCTCGTGACCGGTTTCGAGCAGGGGATGAATCGCTGGGGGGGATACGGTGAGTTGATCCGGGTACCGGGCGAGTGGCTGGTGCCGCTGCCACCGGGACTCACGCTGCGCGAAAGCATGATCATCGGTACCGCTGGCTTGACGGCCGGTCTGTGCTTGATCGCCCTCGAGGCGCGCGGCGTGCGGAGCGGTGAGCGGGAGGTGCTTGTGACCGGCGCGAGCGGCGGAGTTGGTTCGCTGGCGGTGGCCATCCTCGCCCAGGCTGGCTACCGCGTGGTCGCCGCCACCGGCAAACTGCAATCGCATGCGTGGCTCACGGAATTGGGGGCCCAATCGATCATCGGCCGCGATGAACTACTCGACACGACAGGCAAGCCGTTGCTGGCCGAGCGCTGGGGGGCGGTCATCGATACCGTCGGGGGGCACACGCTGGCGACGATCGTCCGAGCAGCACGCAGAAACGGGGTCATCGCGGCTTGTGGGCTGGTCGGAGGCATCGAATTGCCGTTGACCGTTTACCCGTTCATCCTGCGTGGCGTCGATTTGGTCGGCGTTGATTCGGCCGAGTGCCCGATCGGCCAGCGTCGCGGTGTCTGGCAACACCTGGCCAGCGATTGGAAGCCGCGGAGGCTGGAGTCGATGGTCGCCGCGGAGACGGGGCTCGACGGCGTGCAGGCCCAGGCGGAGCGGATACTCCACGGACAAGTGCAGGGGCGCGTGCTGGTGCGGCCATAAGACCGAGGATGGGCGGCAAATACCATCGTGGCCGATCCGGCTTGCCTCTCTGGCAGCCTGTCTCGACGACCTCGCGATCCCCAGCGAATCGAACACACAACGAGGCCCCGAGCCGCTGCTCACGCGTCAAGGGCGGGCCGATTGTCGGCCGAAGTCGTCAACGCACCAGACTTGTGCGTCATCGGTGCGTAAAAGGGAGGGGTGTCAAACGGGCTGAATTTGGTGCTCCAACGCGCCATGCTCGATTGAAGTCGAGCGCATGAAAAACGCCAGAAATCCCCAGATAATGGAACTCCTGGCGTTTTTTGTGAAGGGGTGGCTGATGGGATTTGAACCCACGACCCTCAGAGCCACAATC